>NZ_CP049865.1:1835950-2141942 GCF_011393335.1 Propioniciclava coleopterorum
GCGGCCACGGCCAGCGCCGAGAACCCGACGAGGGCGGTGACGCCCGCCACGACCGCGGGGTCCGGCCGTGTGGAGCGGGGAGCGGGCCGGCGCTGCGGCGGTGAGGGCGGCGTCCAGGGGTCGCCGAACCGGTCCCGCAGGTCCTGGTCCTCCACGGGCTGGGCCGGGAGGAAGCACCAGTTGGCTCCGTAGTGGCCCGCACCGCCGTAGCCCCAGAGCGTGAACGTCGAGCCGACCTCGCGCCTGCCCAGCCCGCAGGCGGGCCCTTCGACGTTGGCGTCCATCGTCACCTCGGGCAGGTGCTCGCCCTTCCAGACCCGCTCGACGCCCAGCACGTGGCGGGCCTGCGTGCGTCCGGGCCCCTGGTACGCCACCTCCAGGACGGTCACGTCGGCGATCAGGTCCGCCGCGTCCATGAGTTCGCTCGTGGTCAGGGGCCGGCAACTGCAGGCGTGGGCCGGCGGCGCGGTCGTCACCTGCGCCCAGCCCAGCGCGCCCAGCATCATCCAGAACGCGGCCAGGAGCGCGGGCAGCCGCCGTCGGGTGGGCATGGGTCCATTCTGCCCTCACGCCGGCCTCTTCGCAGCCCGGCGTCGCCGGCGTCGTGACGCTCCGGCCCGGCTGGGGACGGCCGCCCCGGGACGCCGTTCTCCATCCGGTTGCCGCCCCGGGGTGCACCGAGGTTGGGATCGGGGCGGTGGCCGAGAGAAGATGGGAGGGGGGTCGCCCCAACCCCCGGGATCTGAGGTTCAGCATGCTTCACCACCAGGGCGCACGCCGCGCCGCCGCCATCGCCGCCATCACGGCCCTGACGTTGGCCGGATGCGCCAAGGTGCCGCCGGGTGCGCCCGCCACCCCGGCGCTCGTCACGCCCACGTCCACGCCGACGGCGACCGAGCCGTCGATCACGCCGAGCCCGTCGGCGACCGACGCCTCCCCGACGGCGACGCCGCCCACCGGCCCCACGCCGAGCGGGAGCCCGACCGCGACGGGCACCACGACGCCGCTGCCGGCGGGATGGGTGACCGGCAAGCCGGTCGAGGATCGCAGGATCCCGCCGGGTCAGGGCCACGCGTCGGGGCCGAACACGACCGACAAGGTCGTCCTCACCTTCGACGACTGCCCCAAGACGCTGGACGACATGAAGAGCACGGTCACCGCGATCGAGGCGCTGGGCGTGCGCGTCGTGCTGTTCCCGCTGGGCAACTGCATCGCCAAGGGAACCTTCGACGTGGACTTCGCCCGCCAGCACGGGATGTTCGTCTACTCGCACTCGGTCAACCACCCCCAGCTCACCAAGATCTCCGACGCCGCGATCCTCAAGCAGCTCAAGCCGCCGGCCGTCCAGGGCACGTGGCTGCGCCCGCCGTACGGCGCCGCCAACGCGCACGTCGCCTCGGTGGTCGCCTCGGCCGGCATGAAGATCTGGCTGTGGGACTTCGACACCGAGGACTGGCGCGGCAAGCCGCAGGACCAGCTCGTGAGCGAGGTCGTCCAGTACTCCGAGCCGGGCGACACCGTGCTGATGCACATGCAGTGGCACGGCTTCAACGCCGACGCCGTCGCGAAGATGAAGCAGGGCCTGGCCGCGCGCGGCATCGAGCTGTGCGGCCTCAACGGCCCGGCGACCGCGACGGGTCCGTTCAACTGCTGACCCGCCGGCGGGCCCGTCGCCCGCCGGGAACAGGCCCCGTCCCACGCCGGGAATAGACAAGAACGCTCCGCGGATGACCCAGGAGCGAACATGCAGATCGGCGTCTTCTCGGTGAGTGACATCACCACCGATCCCACGACGGGGACCACGCCCACCGAACACGAACGGATCCAGGCTGCCGTCGCGATCGCCAAGAAGGCCGAAGAGGTCGGACTGGACGTCTTCGCCATCGGCGAGCACCACAACGAGCCGTTCTTCTCGTCCTCGCCCACGACCACGCTGGGCTACATCGCCGCGCAGACCCAGGACATCGTCCTGTCCACCGCGACGACCCTGATCACCACGAACGACCGGTCAAGATCGCCGAGGACTTCGCGATGCTGCCCTGGCCGACGGCCGCGTCGACCTGATGATGGGGCGCGGCAACACCGGCCCGGTCTACCCCTGGTTCGGCAAGGACATCCGCCAAGGCGTCAACCTGGCGGTGGAGAACGACGCGCTGCTGCGCCGGCTGTGGACCGAGGACGTCGTCGACTGGCAGGGCAAGTTCCGCACGCCGCTGCAGGGGTTCACCTCCACGCCGCGGCCGCTGGACGGCGTCGCGCCGTTCGTGTGGCACGGCTCGATCCGCACCCCGGAGATCGCCGAGCAGGCCGCCTACTACGGCGACGGGTTCTTCCACAACAACATCTTCTGGACCATGGACCACACCAAGCGGATGGTCGACCTGTACCGGCGCCGCTTCGAGCACTACGGTCACGGCGCGGCCGACCAGGCCATCGTCGGGCTGGGCGGGCAGTTCTTCATGCGCCGCAACAGCCAGGACGCCGTGAACGAGTTCCGGCCCTACTTCGACAACGCGCCGGTGTACGGCCACGGCCCGTCGATGGAGGACTTCACCTCCCAGACGCCGCTCACGGTCGGCTCGCCGCAGCAGGTGCTGGAGCGCACCCTGTCCTTCACCCAGGAGGTCGGGCACTACCAGCGCCAGCTCTTCCTGATCGACCACGCCGGGCTGCCCCTGAAGACCGTCCTGGAGCAGCTCGACCTGCTGGGCGAGATCCTCCCCGAGCTCCGCAAGGGGTACGCCGAGGGCCGGCCTGCGCACATCCCGGACGCCCCCACGCACGCCTCGCTGGTGGCCGCTGCGCAGGCGTCCGGCACGCTCACCGGCGACCACACGCCCGCCGGTTCCGACGACGTCACGGGCAAGTCGCCCTACGACGAGGCCTGAGGAGGTTTCCACCATGAGCTACCTGCTGGTGATCAGCGCGGGCATGGGCGTCCCCTCGTCCACCCGCCTGCTGGGCGACCGCCTGGCCGGCGCCACGAACGAGGCGGCCGCCGCGCCGCTGGAGGTCAGGACCCTCGAGCTGCGCGACCTGGCGGTCGACCTGGCCCACCACTACACCTCGCACATCGCGAGCCCGGCACTGCGGGAGGCCTTCGACCTGGTCGGGCGCGCCGCGGGCGTGATCGCCGTGACGCCAGTCCTGAACGCCGGGGTCAACGGCCTGTTCAAGCTGTTCTTCGACCTGTTGGACGAGGGCGTGCTCGCCGGCCGCCCGGTCCTGATGGCGGCGACCGGCGGCACCGCCCGCCACAGCCTGGCCATCGACAACGCCATGCTGCCGCTGTTCTTCTACCTGAAGGCGGCGGTGTCGCCGACGGCAGTGTTCGCGGCCACCGACGACTGGGGCTCGCCCGACTCCGGACTCTCGCGGCGGATCGCCGCGGCGGGCGCCGACTTCGCGGCACTGGTCGCGTCGCGTCCGGCGACCGACTACGCCGACGAGTTCGCCGACGTCCCGGACTTCGCCTCGCTCCTGGGCTCCTGACCCGGTGCCCGCCGCGGCCGTCGCCGTCGGCGGGCTCGGGGGTCAGTTGGCGTGGGCGATGACCTTGTCGTAGAGGATGCCGAAGCGCTCCATGCGTCGGTGGTAGTAGTTCAGCCGGTCCGGGTGCGGGACGAACGGCTCGCCCTTCGGGGCGGGCGCCGCCTCGGCGTCCGGGGCCAGGAACGGCAGCGTGGACAGCGCGGTGCCCCGCAGCGTCGAGCGCTTCAGCGTCAGCGGCACCACCGGGACGCCGACGGCGTCCGCGACCATCTGCAGCAGGCTCGGCAGCGTCGCGGCCACGTGCCCGGTCGCGACGATCTCGCGCGGCTGTCCGGTGACGGCGATCAACTCGCGCAGGATCCGGACGTAGGACAGCGCGACCCCCTCGATGGTGGCCCGGTAGAGCTCGACCGGCGTCGTCGCGGCCGAGACCCGGTGGAACACGCCGCGCGCCTCGCCCACCCAGCCGGTCGAGCGCTCGCCGGAGAACCACGGCAGCACCACCGGGAGTCCCGGGGCAGGATCGGCGGCCAGGGCGGCGTCCAGTTCGTCGGCCGGGGGCAGCCTGAGGGTCGCCTCGAGCCAGCTGACCGCGCGGCCCACGTCGTTGAGGGCGCCCCCGAGGATCGAGCTGTGCTCGTCGACGCGGTTGCACCACAGGCCGCGGGGAGGTTGTCCAGATCGCCGGAGACCAGGACGCGGAACGCGCCCGACGTCGCCGCCGAGAGTACGGCGGTCGAGGCGTCCACCGAGCCGGCGCCGATCGACTGGGAGTGCCCGTCCGAGATCGGCGCGAACCACACCGCGTCCGCCAGTTGGGGCCAGCGCTTCCCCACGGCCCGCCGCGGCTCCAGCGGCTGCAGCGGGGAGGCGATCGGGGAGAGTTGCTCCCGGTCGACCCCGACCAGGTCGCACAGCGTGGTGTCCCAGGTCCCGTTGCGGCGGTCCAGCATGCCCGTCCAGGCGGCCGTGGAGGTGCCCGCCGCCGTCGTCCCGATCAGCTTCAGCCAGGCGTACTCGCCCAGGCTCATCCAGCGGCGCACGCGGTCGAAGGTGCGCGGATCGTTCTGCTGCAGCCACAGGAACCGCGGCGGCAGGTAGCCGGTGTGCTGGCGGGTGCCGGTCCGCTGCTGGGTGTCGTCCTCGTTGAGGATGCTCTTGAGGTAGTTCACCTGCGGCGCGCACCGGCTGTCGGCGTAGGTGTAGCAGGGCGTGATGGCCGCGCCGTCGGCGTCCACCCCGACCAGGCTGGACGCGAAGGTGTCCAGCGCGACGCCGGCGATCGGCCCGTCGAACTGCGCCAGGACGTCGTCGATGGCCTGCCCGATCTCCTCGGTGACCTGGTCGGGGTCGATCGTGGACGTGCCGTTGGCGAGCGTGCGGAACGCGTGGGGGCGCTTGGCCTTGAGCTTGCGCACGGGCCGGGCGCGGGCGTCGTAGAGGCCGCTGCGCGTCCCCGAGCTGCCGACGTCCAGGGCCAGTACGAAGGGCCCGGTGGCCTGCGCGGGGGTGACGTCCAGGGTTGCGGTCACGGCTCCTCCAGGGGTTGCGGGACGGCCCCACGCTAGCCAGGCCGGACGGTGCCGCCCGGGAAGGCTTGGCCGGCGAGACGCGTAGGCTGAAGCCCGTGACTCAGCAGACCCCCGAGGGGCGGCGCGCCGACGCGCTGCGGATGGCGGAGATGGCGGCCGCCGGCAAGCGCGCCGAGGCGATATCCGCCCAGGCGCTGATCGACGACTTCGTGGCGACGGCGCGCTCGCGCGGTCTGCCCACCGAGCGGCTGATGGCGACGCAGTTGGACGGCCGCGTCGTCAAGACCGACAAGCAGGGTTGGTACCTCAACAAGAAGCGCTCGGTCGCGATCGGGGAGGGGGGCGAGTGGTACGTCCTCACGGTGCCCTCCACGACGTGGGGCCGGTTCACCGGGGTGAAGCTCCAGCCCTCCCAGCCGGAGCTGGTCGTGGCGCGTGGGGGCCGCGACGGCGAGTCCGGCGACCTGGTGGAGTTCCTGCAGCGCGTGCTGGACGTGGCGGACGGGGCCGGCTCGGATGGGTGACCCGTTTCGGGTGGGCCGCACGTGTCGGGCGGTGAAATGCCCTGAACGTACGGCGCCGAGGGACTGCGGCACCCCAACCAGCAGCCCCCCGGGCTGAAACTGAGATTATGTCAATGCTCTCTCAGGTGCAATCCCTGTGGGGTTACTCGCGTTCAGATGGCTCAGTCGCCGTTCTCGGCTCAGCTTGAATGGTGAATTTGTCAGTCCGACTGATGAAGGCGTGGGGGAGGGGGGAGGTCTCCCCGTGGCGTCCTCCCAGGGGTGACAGGGCTGCCCGCGACCGCCCGGTCCTTCCGTGGGGCGACGCCCGGACGCCGACCCTCGGCGCGGCTCGCGCGGACGCCGCGGCGGCCCGCCGCGCCGCGGGTGCCACCACCTGAGCAACACCGGTTCCGCTACGGACAACACCGCGGACAACACCCCACCGCTTGGGTGGTGCCATGACTCGACATCAGCTGACTGCCACGCTCACCGCGCTCAACCGGGAGTGGGCCGCCCTGTGCCACGAGCACCGCCGGCTCCCTTCCTCCTGGCGGCTCGCGTGCGCCGGTGTCCCCGCCGACAAGGGGCTCGAGCAGGTGCTGGATGCGGTGCGCGCCGACCCGGACGCCACCCTCCTCGGGTTGCTCGCGCTGCACCGTGCCGGCGACCCGCTCGCGGGGCGCGTGGTGATCCAGGCGATGCTGGGCAAGCTCGTGCTGATGGCCGTCCGGGACGCCCAGGCGTCCCTGCCCGACTACCTCGCTGCCATGTGGGAACGTGT
Source organism: Propioniciclava coleopterorum (assembly GCF_011393335.1). Taxonomy (NCBI): domain Bacteria; kingdom Bacillati; phylum Actinomycetota; class Actinomycetes; order Propionibacteriales; family Propionibacteriaceae; genus Propioniciclava; species Propioniciclava coleopterorum. The sequence continues at coordinate 1,842,262 of NZ_CP049865.1, forward strand.
GGCTTCCTATCCTGTGAACCGACGCCGGCGTAGGGTCGCCGCCAACCTGGCCTTGGACACGCTCAAGTCGGTGAAATCCAACCGATGGCAACTCGGTTCGGAGTTGCCCGGGTTGCATGCGGAGTCGGTCACCGGGGCGGCGCCCGATCCGGCCGCGGCGCTCGACGACGCCGACCGCGTGCTCGCCGAAGGGGCGCGCCTGGGCGTCATCTCGGAGCTGATCCGCGCCACGATGCGCTGCGTCTACGTCGAGGGCCGCACGGGGGCGGACGCGGCCGCCGTCCTGGGTGCGACGCCGTCCGCGGTGCGCCAGCGCTGCTCCCAGGGGGTGCGGGCCCTGCGTGCCTCGGCGCCGGTGCTGGCCGGACAACTGGTCGGCTGACGTGCCGCCGGGGCGGGGCGGACGGGACGGACGAAGCAGCCCGTCAGCGGCCGGCGAGCCCGTTCTCGTAGGCGAACAGCACCAGGCCGACCCGGTCGCGCGCCTGCAGCTTGGTCAGCAGGCGGCCGATGTGGGTCTTGACGGTTCCCTCGGCCATGTAGAGGGTGCGCGCGATCTCCGCGTTGGTGGAGCCGGCCGCGACCTCGAGCAGCACCTCGCGCTCGCGCTCGGTCAGCAGGGCCAGGCGCGGGTCGTGCTCGCCCGGGGTGGGGACAGGGTGGGGACCACGTGGTCCAGCAGTCGGCGCGTCGTCGACGGCGCCACGACGGCGTCCCCGGCGGCGACGTTGCGGATGGCGTTGAGCAGGTCGGTCGGGCGGGCGTCCTTGAGCATGAAGCCGGACGCGCCGGCCTTGAGCGCGGCGAACGCGTACTCGTCCAGGTCGAAGGTGGTGAGCACCAGCACGCGCGTGTCGATGCCGGAGTCCGCGATCCGCCGGGTCGCCTCGACCCCGTCCATGACGGGCATGCGGATGTCCATCAGGACCACATCGGCGGGCGCGGCGATCAGCGCCTCCACGGCCTCGGCGCCGTTGGGTGCCTCGCCGACGACCTCCAGGTCGTCCTCGGAGTCGATCAGCATGCGGAAGCCGCTGCGGACGAGCGCCTGGTCGTCGGCCAGGAACACCCGGATCGTGGCTGGACTCATCGTTGCGTTCCCTCTCTGCCGACTGGACGGTGCGGGGTGGACTCCCGCACCGGGAGCACCGCGCGAACGCGGAAACCGGGGCCATCGCTGCGCGGCCCCGCGGACAGCGTCCCACCCATCGAGGAGATGCGCTCGTACATGCCGCGCAGTCCGTTGCCGCCGCCGTCGGTGGGGTCGTCGACGCCGGTGCCGTCGTCGACCACCTCGACCGTGATGCAGGTGGCGGAGTAGGTGAGGGTGGCGACGGCCGTCGCGTCCGGGCCGGCGTGCTTGAGGAAGTTCGTCAGCGCCTCCTGCGTGACGCGGAAGACCGTCAGCGCGAGCGCCTGGGACACCGGCTGGGGGTTGCCCTCGACGACGAGCCGGATCCGGTCGCTGGTGCGCCCGACCATGTCGGGGATCTCCTCCAGGGTCGGGGCGGGCGCGTAGGACACGGACTCCTCGTCGGGTCCGGCCCGCAGCACGCCCACGATGCGGCGCATCTCGTGCAGCGCCTCCCGGCCGGTCTCGGCGATCGTGTCGAGCGCCTCCGCGGCCACCTCGGGCTTGCGGGACGCCGCCGCGCGGCCCCCCTCGGCCTGGACGATCATGACCGACAGCGAGTGCGCCACGATGTCGTGCAACTCGCGGGCGATCATCGTCCGGGTGGACGCCTCCGAGAGCCGGGCCTGCTGCTCGCGCTCGGCCAGCAGCAGCCGGTACCGCTCCTCCGCGGCCCGCACCTGGGTCTGGCGGGCGTCGGCGACCTCACGCGCGCGGCGTCCGATGGCGTACGGCGTCAGGACGGCACCCAGGCAGGCGCCCCAGAACAGGACGTAGAAGCTCAGGTTCTCGTTGTAGCGCGAGAACCACTGCAGCGGGCCGAGGATGGCGCCGACCGCGCCGACCACGATCACCGAGCGGGCCATCGGGCCGGGCACCCAGCGCGCCACGCTGTACGCGACGATCGGCACCGAGATGAGCGAGAGCGTGGGGTCGGCGAACACCTGGACCTGCCAGACGCCGCCCACCGTGACCAGCGCGAGCATCAGCAGGGGGGAGTGGCGCCGCAGCACCAGGGGCATGGTCATCGCCGCGGAGAAGAACGTGACCACGGCGAGGTAGTCGGCGCCCTGGGCCGGGAACACGTAGGAGGGGACGATGCTGAGCAGGGTCAGGGACACGGCGAGGATCCCGTCGGCGGCCCAATCTCGGTGGGTCGCCCCCGGCGGGAAGAGGACGTCGACCTTGCTCATCGCCTCAAGCGTAGAAGCGTCCGCCAAGCCGGGGGCGGCGGTCGCCTAGACTTCGTGCGTGGTCTACCTGCGGTGGTTCGGAGTCCTCGGGGCGGTCGTCCTCGCCCTCACCTGGCGCGTGCGCCGGTCCCGCCGGGACGCCGACGCCCGGGTCTGGTCCGACGCCACGGACGCCCTGTAGCCCTCCGGCGCCCACGCCCGGACCCGGCGCAGGGACGCGCGGCCCAGGGTGGCAGTGAGAGGGCTCCCCATCGGTCCCCGACGCTGCCTAGACTGACGCCCGGCAACGGCCAGGTCGTGCTCGATCCCTTGTGAACCGCTGGTTCGGGGCCGGGAGGCGACCGGCGGACGACCGGATCCAGGAGGGGACGCCATGATCGAGGCTCCGCGCGCCGCACACCCGCACCCGAGTCGGCGTCGGCGCGCCCGGACGGTGGTCCTCGCCGTCGTCGGGGTCGTCCTGGCCTCGGCGCTCATGCTCGCCGGCTTCTACGCGTGGCGGGTGTGGTCCACCGCGAGCGAGATCCGCCGTGACGACACGCTCCTCCCCTCGCCGGACGCGGTGGATCCGGAGCGGCCCGCGCCCGCGGCGACGCTCACGGGCTCGTTCAACTACGTGCTGATGGGGAGCGACGTGAACCCCGACGGCGGGGAGGGCCGCAGCGACGTCCTGATGCTGGCGCACGTTCCCCCCGCGCGGGACAAGGTCTACGTGATCTCGTTCCCCCGCGACATGTGGGTCCAGATCCCCGGGCACGGCATGGGCGAGATCAACGCCGCCTTCGCCCACGGCGGCCCCGCCCTCACCACCCGGACGCTCGAGGCGCTGGTCGGCGTCCGGATGGATCACGCGGTGCGGATCGACTACGACGGCTTCGTCGGCCTGACGACCGAGCTGGGCGGGGTCACGGTCGACAACCGGGTGGAGAGCACCAAGCAGGGGGCGTCCGCGGTCTACCACTGGCCCGCCGGGCCGGTGACGCTGCAGGGCGAGGAGGCGCTCAACTACGTCCGGCAGCGCCACGGCCTTCCCCAGGGGGACCTGGACCGGGCCGAGCGGCAGCGCGCCATGGTCCGCGCCATCCTCGGCAAGCTGATGAGCCGCGACGTGCTCGCCGATCCCGCCCGCTTCGCCACCGTGATGGGCGCGCTCGGGAAGCACGTCACGGTGGACGCCGGCCTGACCAACGACGCCCTCTTCGCCGCGGCCTCCAGCATGCGGGTGACGTCGTCCGCCGACATCGTGCTGCTGCAGGCGCCGTTGTCCGGATTCGGTCGCTCGGCAGACGGCCAGTCGATCGACGTCGTCAACACCCGGCAACTCGCCGAGATGCGGGACGCGATCCGCGACGGGCGGATGGCGGAGTACGCCGCAGCGCACCGGAACCAGCCGTTGGTCGGCAACCGCTGATCACACCGCGCCGGGGGACAGGTCCAGCCGGCGCAGGCGCTGCGCGTTCAGCGCGACGACCACGGTGGACGCCGACATCAGCAGCGCCCCGACGCTCATCGGCATCACGATGCCGAGGGGCGCGAGCACGCCGGCCGCCAGCGGCACCGTGACGAGGTTGTAGCCGGCCGCCCACCACAGGTTCTGCCGCATGATCGCGTAGCTGGCCTGCGAGAGCCGGATCACCGACAGCACCGAGCGGGGGTCGTCCGAGGCGAGGATCACTCCGGCCGAACCGATCGCCACGTCGGTGCCCGCGCCGATCGCCAGCCCGACGTCGGCCTGGGCGAGAGCCGGGGCGTCGTTGACGCCGTCACCGACCATCGCGACCCGGTGCCCCTGACGCTGCAACTCGGCCACGCGTCCCGCCTTGTCTTCCGGACGCACGCCCGCGATGACGTGGTCGATGCCCAGCTCGGCGGCGACCGTCCTGGCGACCGCCTCGGCGTCCCCGGTGATCATCCCGACCTCGATGCCCAGCCGGTGGAGCCCCTCCACCGCCTGCCGGGATTCGGGGCGGATCGCGTCGGACAGCCGCAGGCCGCCCACCACCTCGCCGCCGCGCAGGACGTGCAGGATGATCGCGCCTTCGTCGGACCACGTCGACGCGATCGGCAGCGCCGTGACGTGGTGCTCCTCGAGCAGCCGCGGCCCGCCCACGCGGACGCTCGCGCCGGCCACCGTGGCGCCCACGCCGACGGCGGGCGACGAGGTGAAGTCGGACGCCTCGGGCACGGCGACCCCGCGGTCGGACGCAGCCGCCACGATAGCCCGGGCGAGGGGATGCTCGCTCCCGGCCTCGGCCGCCGCCGCCCACGCGAGCACCTCGTCGGCGTCGTGGCCGGGCGTGGGCTCGACGGCGGTGACGGTGGGGCGGCCCGCGGTCAGGGTGCCGGTCTTGTCGAACAGCACCACGTCGACGGTCCGCATCGCCTCCAGAGCGAGCCGGTCCTTGATGAGGATCCCCGCGCGGGCCGCCTTCTCGGTCGAGATCGACACCACCAGCGGGATCGCCAGGCCGAGCGCGTGCGGGCAGGCGATGACGAGCACGGTGATGGCGCGTTCGAGCGCCTGGTCAGGGTGCCCGAGCGCCGACCAGACGATCGCGGTGAGGACGGCGGCGCCGAGCGCGTACCAGAACAGCCAGCCGGCGGCCCTGTCGGCCAGGCGTTGCGTCCTCGAGCTCGACGCCTGCGCGTCGGCGACCAGCTTCTGGATGCCGGCCAGGGTGGTGTCGTCGCCGACCGCCGTGACGCGGACGCGGACGCCGGAGTCGGTCGCGATGGTGCCCGCGACGACGTGGTCGCCCACGCCCCGCTCGACCGGACGCGACTCGCCGGTGACCATCGACTCGTCGAACGTGGCGGTGCCATCGACGATCTCGCCGTCGGCCGGGACCGAGGAACCGGGGCGGACCACGACCACGTCGTTGACGCGCAGGTCGGCCGGGGGCACGGTGACGATCCGATCACCCTCGACCCGCTCGGCCTCGTCGGGCAGCAGCGCCGCCAGCGAGTCCAGCGCGGAGGTCGTCTCGGCCAGCGACCGCATCTCCAGCCAGTGGCCGAGCAGCATGATGGCGACCAGGAGCGCGAGTTCCCACCAGAAACTCAGGGAGGCGTCCAGCAGGCCGAGGCGGGCGCCCCAGGAGGACAGGAAGGCCGTCGTGATCCCCAGGGCGATGAGCAGCATCATCCCGGGCTTGCGGTCCTTGATCTCGGACCAGGCGCCGGTGAGGAAGGGCCGCCCGCCCCACAGGTACATCACGGTGCCCACGACGGGGGCGACCCAGCCGACCCAGGCGGCCGTCGGCAGGTGGTAGCCGAGGAGGTGGGCGAACATCGGGTCCAGCGCCACGGTCGGCACGGCGAGAACCAGCATGATCCAGAACAGCCGCCGGAACATCGCCGCGTGGTGGGCCATGTGGCCCCCGCCGTGGGTCTGCCCTGCCTGCCCGTGCCCGTCGTGCCCGGACGCGTCGTGCCCCGACGCGTCGTGCCGGGAGGGGTCGTGCCCGGGCGCGTGGCCCCCGCTTCCTCGGGGCCGCTCACGCTGTGGGAGGCCCGGTCGTGCGTGGCCGGAACCCGCGCTTCGGGCCGAGGCGAGGGGGAAGGGGAGTCGTGGTGGTCGGGGTGCATGTCTCGATCCTCTCTCATGCCGACGGCTCGAGGGTATACCCCCGGGGGTATCATCCAAGCGGGCTGTGCCCCCAACCGTTCCGCTCGGGGCCGGGGTTCGGTAGAGTCGATGGACCCAATCGAAGGAGGTGGGCGCGATGTTGACGGCGATGTCGCACTTCTTCTCCCGGCTCGTCGAGATCTGGCGCGACTGGCGCAGTAAGGCCGACGGCACCGAGGTGACGGACGTCTATCCGGCGGACGCGGCGGACAGCCCCCAGGTGACCGGCAACGAGTTCCACGCCGCGTTCCACACCGAGGCGGGATTCCTCTAGGGCGCCGCGGTCCCGCTACCGTGCGGGCATGCCCACGATCCGTGCCTCCGGCAACCGTTTCAAGGCCGCGCTCGCCTCGGGCCGACCGATCATCGGCCTGTGGGTGGCGTGCGCCGATCCCTATCTCGCGCTGGTCGCGGGCGGTGCCGGCTTCGACTGGCTCGTCGTGGATGGGGAGCACGGCCCCAACGACGTGCGCAGCATCCTCGGCCAGTTGATCGCGCTCGAGGCCTCCGACGCCGCGTTGGTCGTCCGCGCGCCGATGGGCGAGCCCTGGCTGATCAAGCAACTGCTCGACATCGGCGCCGACACCCTGCTCGTCCCGATGGTCGACGACGCCGAGCAGGCGGCCGCGCTCGTCCGCGCGGTGCGCTACCCGCCGGCGGGGATCCGCGGCGTGGGTGCGGGCGTCGCCCGCGCCTCCGGGTTCGGGCGCGACGCCGGCTACCTGGCACGCGCCGACGACGGGGTGTGCCTCATCGTGCAGGCGGAGAGCCGCGCCGCGCTGGAGAACCTGAGCGAGATCGCCGCGGTCGACGGCGTGGACGCCGTCTTCATCGGACCCGCGGACCTGGCCGCCGACATGGGGCAGCCGGTGGCTTCCGCCGCGGTGCAGGAGGCGATCGCGGCGGGCATCGCCACGATCCGGGCGGCCGGCAAGCCCGCGGGCATCATGACGCCCGACGAGACGCTCAACCGGCGCTACCTGGACCTGGGTGCGCAGTTCGTCGCGGTGGGGGCGGACACGCTGGTGTACGCGTCGGCGCTGGACGCCCTCGCCCGCCGCTACGGGCTCGGCGAACCCGACGCGCAGCCGGCCACCTACTAGGTCCTCGCCCGGCTAGCCCAGGACCCACAGGGCGTTGGACGCCGGCCACGGACGCTCGGCCCAGCCGTCACCGTCGCGTTGCGCGAACGCCACCAGCGGCGTCCAGTGCTCGACGTAGCCGGGCTGCGTGTAGTCCTCGGCGTGGCGGACCTCCAGCCCGCTGACGGCCGCGAACCGCGCCGCGGCGTCCGGGAGCGGGCCCGCCACGGTGTAGTACTCCAGGCCCTCGCGCGGCAGGCTGTCCCAGCCCCAGACGTAGGTGAGGAGGAACTCGGTCGTCCAGCGCGCGTCCCCCTCCAGGGCGCCATCGACCAGTCGGACGCCGCCGTCCCGGCCGTCGCTCCACGGCGGGAGCGCCAGCCACTGTTCGAGGAACGCCGGGCCGTCCTCCGCCCGGAAGGTGACCCGGCAGGGGGTCGCCGCATCGCGCGGCCCGACGCCGTCGCGGATGATCAGGCGCCCACCGGGCCGCAGCATCCGGGAGGCGACCTCGACGGCGTGATCGCGGGCGGCGTCCCGGTCGCCGTCGGCGTAGGACCACACCTCGTGCAGCACCGAGGACAGGATGACGTTGTCGAAGGTCCCGGGCTCGAAGACGGCGTCGGCGTCCAGGATGTCGCCCGTCCGGACCAGGCCGCCGGAGCGCTCCACCGCGGACGCGCTCGCGTCCAGCCCGTGCGCGTCCCAGCCCGCCTCGCGGAGCCGGGCCGTCAGGGAGCCGTCGCCGGCCCCGAGGTCGAGGACGCGCCCGGGCAGCAGGTGCGCGAGCATGCGGGCCTTGTCGCCCAGCCCCGCCGCCATGCGCGCGAAGTACGTGTCGTGATGCAGCGTTCCCAGGCCGTGGTGCTCGGTCATGGCGCCCCTCCCGCCGGCGCGGGCCGCCGGTCGGTCAGCCAGGCTAGCGTCGTGCCCCGAGACGCACGAACCCCGCCCCGGTCGAGCCGGGGCGGGGTTCGTCGCGCGGGGTGTCAGCGGTGGCGTCCCGAGGACGTCGTCGTGAAGGTGCCCTCGGCACGCGTGCGATCGTCGTTGACGACCCGGTAGGAGTAGGTGGTGTCCGGGCTGAGGCGGCCGCCACGATTCCCCACCTCGACCGTGCGGGTGCCGGTGCCGTAGGTGGTCACGGTCCACTGGTCGCGACCCGACGTGACCCGGACGGTCGTCCGGCGCTCGGCGTTGCGCGGCACCGTGATCGTCAACTCGGCCGACGTGCGCCCGGGCGTCACACTGACGGCCCAGTCGCGCGGGTTGGCCGTGGGGCTCGGCGTCGCGGTGGTCGGGGTGGGCGTCGGCCGCGGGGTGGCGGTCGTGGGCGTCGGCGTCGGCGTCGGCCGTGGGGTGGCGGTGGTCGGCGTCGGCGTGGGCGTTGGTGTCGGCTGGGGCTTGCGCGAGGCGTCCAGAGCGATGCCGGTGTAGGTGCCGAACTTGCCGCCGATCTGGTCGTGGTTCACGCCGGGGACCCAGGTGGCCCAGGTGCGGAAGCCCTGGGACGTGTAGTAGGAGTGTCCCGCCTTGGCGTAGCCGAGGGCGTCGTACCGCTCGCTGCTGTTGGCGGCCGTGTCGTTCTGCCCCGTCACCCAGTGCAGGGCGAGGTTGGCCTTGGTGTCCGCGGTGAAGGGCGTGACGCCGACGTTGGGCTTCCCGCCGCCGCCGAAGACGACCGTGCCGCCGAACGCCAGCGTGTTGGCGCGCTTGGGGAGGTAGCACTGCGTGATGAACTGGGCGCCGCCGCTGAACCCGGTGAGCCAGACCTCCTGCGAGGTGACGCCGTGGGTGCTGCGCACGTGGGCGAGCAGGTCGGTGAGGTAGGCCTCGTTGCGGGTGCACGCCGACCACCAGGTCTGATCGGAGGCGGGCGTCTGGACGCTGACGAAGTTCAGGTTGCGCGACGTCGTCTGGGCCGCCAGTCCCGAGCCGCCGCCGATGGCGTAGGACTGCGACGGGTTCCGGTGGCCGTACTGGCCGTCGCCGTCGAGATAGACGAGCAGGCCCGCGGAACTGCCGGACGCCGGATAGAAGTGATAGTTCGAACTCGCCCCGTTGGACGCGGTGAACGGAACGAATTGCTTGATATCGGCCGCGATGGCTCGCGAGGACGTCATCACGACGGCCGTTGCGAGGCACACAGCGGCTGTCGTGACGGCTGCGATTCGCGTCACGAAGGTCAACCCTGAGGGCACGGGATCCTCCGATCAATGTGGATGAACGTTTCATCCACAAGGGAGTATGCACATCCCGTGGCGCGCGTGGGTCGCAGGGGCCAATCAGAGCGAGAAAGCGCTCGATAACAGTGTTTCAATCCTCAACCAGCGGTTGAGGGTTTCCCTCATTCGGCCCGGATGAATGATGAATTAAGGGTCCGCGGGGCGTCTTCGCGAAGGGCCCCGAATCAACCGGGAATGGTCCGGGGCGTGCCCGTCGAGGCGCGAATGGCGAGGTTGGACGGCAGCGCGATGTGTTCCGCGGGCCTGTCCGGGTCGGCCAGGGAGGCGAGGACGAGCCCGAGCGCGCCCGCGGCGAGCGCCTCGATGGGCTGCTCGATCGCCGTCAGCGCCGGGCGCGCGTAGCGCGACACCTCGGTGCCGTCGAACGCGACGACGCTCAGGTCGTCGGGGACGCGCCGGCCCTGTGCGTGCGCCTCGGCCAGCAGGCCGATCGACTGGGTGTCGGAGGAGGCGATGATCGCGGTGATGGTGTCGTCGGCGAGCAGGTCGCGGGCGGCGCGTCGGCCGCCGTCCCGGGTGAAGTCCGAGTGCACCACGTCGCTTGGGTGCGGGGTCAGCCCGGCCGCGGCCAGGGGTCCCGCCAGCCGCGGCGCTGCTGGTGTCGGCGACCGTGTTCGTCGCCGGCCTGCAGGGGATCGGCCTGATCCGCAGCCTGCAGGCGGCCATGCAGAACGCGTCGGTCGCCGGCTGGGTGCTGCCGCTGCTGCTGGTCGGCCTGACGGCCGTCATCGTGATCCTGAGCGGGTCGGGCACGGCGCTGTTCTTCGCGATGGTCCCGCTCATGTACGGGCTCGCGGCGGCGGCCGGCATCAGCGCGCTGGCGGTGACGGTGCCCATGGGCATGGCGGGCAACCTGCTGCGGGCGGCGTCACCGGTGGCGGCGGTCGTGGTCATCGTCGCCGGGGCGACCAAGGAGAGTCCGATCAACATCGTGAAGCGCACCTGGTTCCCGATGGTCATCGGCGTCGTGTGCATGTTCGTGCTGTCGATGTTCATGTTCCTGTGAGCAGGCGGGGACGGGCCATCCGTGCCCTCGTGTTCGGGTCGCTGAACCTCGACGTCACGTTCCGGGTGCCGCACATCGTGGAGGCCGGCGAGACGCTCACCGCGTCCGCGCGGGCCATCCACCACGGCGGCAAGGGCCTCAACCAGGCGACGGCGCTCGCCCGCGCCGGCGTCCCGACGGCGATGGCCGGACGGATCGGGCCCGACGGCGCGCCCGCGTGGCCGACGTCGACCTCGCCGACGTCGACTTCCTGTTCGTCAACGAGGGGGAGGCCCTCGGCTTGGCCGGCTGGGCCTCCACCGCCCGAGAGGCGCTGGAGGCGCTGTCGGCGCGGCGTCCGAGCCAGATCATCGTCATGACGATGGGTGGGGCCGGCGCGATGTGCATGGTCGGGGGCGAGCGCTGGGAGGTCCCCGGCGCGGACGTCGAGGTCGTCGACACCACCGGTGCGGGCGACACGTTCACCGGCTACTTCCTGGCCGGGATCGTGCGGGGCCTGCCCCCTGGTGGACTCCCTGAGGGTCGCCCGGGACGCCTCCGCGATCACCGTCGGACGCCTCGGCGCGGCCGAGTCGATCCCCGAGTGGTCCGAGGTGCGGGCTCAAGCCTGAGCCCAGGGTTCCGCCGGCGCCGTGCGCGCCGGCGGAACCCGAGGCGCGCCTACCTCGTCCAGCCGGGACCGACCTGGAGATCGTCCATCTCGAGCGCTCTGACGCGTCCGTCCGCGAACGTCACCCGGGCGGAGAAGACCCCGATGTTGCTTCCGAGTCGGCGGCATTCGAAGGAGAAGGTGTCGACCGCTCGCGACCGGTGATCCGCGTGCGGGGCGATCGTCTCCGACACGGTGACCTCGTGGCGTGACCCGGGGAGTGTGTGGTCGAGGCCGTCGAGCACCTCCACATCGAACGTCACGCTGGACCAGGTGATATCGGTGAGATTCGTGAATCGAGGGCGGAGCCGGTAGGTGCACGTGCCCGCGCGGCGGTCGGCGGAGACCTCCCAATCGCCGATGAGCCGAAGAGTGTTGCGCGTGGCGATCCGCTCCTCGTCGATGCATCGGTTGACCAGCGCCTGGAACGAGGAGTAGTCCGCGACGTGTGCCTGGCTCGCGAGTGGAAGCTTCGCGAAGCGGTCGCGGGCGGTGGCGATCGCCGGGCAGGCGCCGGACGCACGCGCCGCGTCGAGCAGGCCTTCGACTTCGCCCAGTTCGGCCTCCCCCAGCCCGATCAGTCGGTCCGCCTCAGCGATCGCGTCGGCGTTGTGGACGCGCGCCCGCAGCGTCGGGTCCAGAGCCTCCAGTCGTCCTCGCGCCTCCTCGACGCGGCCGCGCGCGTCGATGTCCACGACCCCGATCCGTTCGATGGCGCGTCCCACCTCCTCGACCTGTGCGGCCTGTTCGGCCCGTTCGCGCTCGATCGCCTGTTGCCGACCGAGGAGTGCGACGCCGCCGCCAACCGCCAGGGACACGGCCAGGAACACCGCGGCCAGCGGCCACCACCGGCGGCGAGCCGCCCCTCAGCGCGCGTCATGGCGCGTCAATCCGGCTCTTCATACCTGCGGTGGGTCGAGGTTGAGTCCGCCGCCGATGAGGAGCATGCGTAGTCGGTAGTTCTCGCGGTTGCGGAAGCCTCTGGCGATGCGTCGGTGGAGCTCGATGAGCCCGTTGATGCTCTCGGTGCCGCCATTGGATGCGCGGCCGGTGTCGAAGTAGGCCAGGAAGGCGTCTTTCCACTGTCTGAGGGTGCGGCCGAGTCGGGCGATCTCGGGGATCGGGCAGGAGGGGAACCCGTCGACGACTTGCTCGGCAATCTGGCGGCCCTTGGCTGGGTCGGGGTGGGCGTAGGCGGCTCGAACCTTCTGGGCGCACTGCCAGGCGACGTGGACGGCGTCGTGGCGGTCATCGGCGGCGATCGCCGCGGCGAGGCGGGCGTGTTGCTTGTCTGTGAGCCGTTCGGCCGCGCAACGCAGGATGTTACGGATCCCGTAGAGCGGGTCGCCGGAACGACCCCGGTGGCCGTGGATCTCCTGCTGCACGCGGCGGCGGACCTCATCGACGGCCCGGCTGGCCAGAGCGACCACATGAAACGCATCAAGGACGGCGGTGGCGTCGGCGAGCTTGTCGTCGATGGCGTTCTTGTAGCCGCGGAACGGGTCCAGGGTGGCGACCTCGACCCCGGCCTTGAACCCCTTCCCGCGCTGGTCGAGCCACGTCTTGTACACGGTGCCCGAACGTCCCGGCACCAGATCGAGCAGCCGGGCATGGACGCGTCCGTCCTTGTCACGAGTGAGGTCGACCATGCCGGTGAGCTCCTTGGGGCCACGCTTGCGGGGGCTCACGTGGTGCCACAGGTGCTCATCCACCCCAAGCGTGGTCACGCCGGCGAACCGGGACTCATCAGCGGCGGCACGCTGCAGGATCGGCTCGATGCTGGTCCACACAGTCCGCCACGTGGTGGCCAACTGCCGAGCCAGCCCGGCGATGCTGGCGTGCTCGCGTCGGACCTGCTCGGTCGCCCAGCGACACGCCCGGGTGGTGAGCATCGCGCGTGGCTTGGCGATCTGTTCGTCCTGCTCGGTGAACACCCCTACGGGACAGGACGGCTCGGGACACGTCCACGTGCGTTTGCGCCAACGCACGCGTGTCGGGGCTCCGAAGCAGGGGATGTCGACCAAGGTGACCGTCCGTCGGCCATGGCTGCGGGCTACCACCCCGCAGGTCGGGCAGCCCATCATCGCTGGTGGGGACTCGACCTCGACCACCAGCCCGGCAGGTCGCCGGTCCACTCCGATGACGTGCACGCCGGGCAAGCCGACCAGACGGTCACAGTTGTCGCAGTAGGCGTCGTCATGGGGGCAGCGCGCAGCACACGTCGTAGGCTCAGACACAGTCGGGGTCCTCGGTGGATAAGAAGCTTGGTAACTCCTGATCCTGAGGGCCCCGACCCCTACCTCAGCCCACCCCGCTCACCCGGCGTGTCGCCCCCGACCCACCGCAAGTACGAAGAGCCGTCAATCCTTGGTCCAGCCGGAACCCAACTGGATCTCGTCCAGGGCCGCCGTCCGGGTGTCGCCGTTCGCGAAGAGGACCTCTACCCGGCGGATGGTGAACCCGTCGAACGTCGCACAGTCGTACCGGAGTGTGAAGGTGGAGCGGGACTTGTGGTCGCTGCCGGGCCCGACGCCCTCGTCGAGGGTGAAGTACTGGGACGTGGAGCCGGCGGCGTCGGGGATCTCGCGGCCCTGCGCGTCGTGGCCACTGACGGTGAAGGTCACGCGGGCCCAGGCGCGATCGGTCAGGTTGCTGAACGTGGGACGCAGGTCGTAGGAACAGATCCCCCTGGACTCCCGCACGCCGTTCACCCACCAGGTCCCGGTCACGCGGACCGTGTTCCGACGGGCGGCCCGCTCCTCGTCGGTGCACTTCGTGGCGAGTTCCTGGAACGCCGCGTGGTCCCGGACGTGGGCGCGGCTGGGGAACGGCAGCGCCTGATAGGTGGTCCCGGCGGGCACGACCGCGGCGCAGTCCCGCGACGCCAGGACGGCGTCGATCGCCCGCTGGGCATGATCGATGGCCTGGACCGTTGCTCGCATCTGAGCGATGGCCTCGTCCAGCACGCCCGCGTTGCGGACGCGCGGGCGCAGGTCCACGCCCAGGGCGAGGTACATCCGCTCGATCCCCTCGACGCGCTCGCGGGCGTTGATGTCGACGGTGCCGATCTGCTCGATGGCCCATTCGACGCGCTCGACCGCCTGGGTGTCGCTCACCGTGCGCAGGAGGGCGAGCCCGCCTCCCAGCAGGGCGAGGGCGAGGACGCCGATCACCAGGAACACCGGCCAGCGCTTCCGGCGCGGAGCCGGCGGGCCGGAAAGGGCCGGAGGAAGCCCGGGGCCGGCGCCGTACGGGGGCGGAGTGGTGGGTACGGAATGGGGCGGCGATCCGTGCGGCTCCGATCGAGCGATCCCGCCGAGATCGCCCGGCCGATGGCCGGGCCATGAGGGGTCCGGGGGTCTCGACATCTCGCCCCTTTTGATCGGGCCCGCACCATTGCGGGCCACCTGAACGCGAGCGTATCGCCGGCCTCCCCCTGCGGGAGCGGAATTGCGTCAAGGGGACGGTTGCACGGATTGAGCTCAGTTCCCAGGGTGTACCCCGGCCAAGGCGTTGATAGCAGCGCGTCTGGTTGAACAAAGGGAGAACGTCAGGATGGGATTGGCTTGTCCACGGACAGATCGGCTCGGGCACGACTTACCCACCGCTGAGGAGAACCCCCATGACTCGTCTGATTCCGCTGGGTGCAGAGGAACGCATGGTCCAACTCGCCGAGGGCCCTGTCCGGGTGCTCACCGGCGGCAACGCCGACGACGCGACGATCCCCGTGGTGCTGATCCACGGCGGCGGCACCGACAACGCAGGCATCTCCTGGTTCCACAGCTTCGCAGCGCTGGGTGGCGATCGCGGCGTGATCGCGGTCGACCTTCCGGGCTTCGGAGGCACGAAGGAGGTGCTGCCCGTGGGAGGTCCCGGACCGATGGCGGACTTCGTCGTCCGGGTGGCCGATGCAATGGGCGTGTCGAAAGCGGCGATGATCGGCGTCTCCATGGGCGGCGATGTCGCGCTCAACGTCGCGCTCCGCCATCCCGAGCGGACGGCGGCGCTCGTCCTCATCGCTCCCGGTGGCCTGGCCGAACGGGTCGGAGGACGAGCGACGCATTTCTTGTCCTGGCTCGGCGCGCAACTCCCCGATTGGCTCCTGCTGCCCCTGGCTCGGGTCGCCAACCGCTTCTCCCGCTCCGTCCTGAAGGCGATCGTCGAGGATCTGGCGACGCTTCCGCCCGAGGTCGTCGACGAGTTCGTGCGTGAGGCCAGAGGCCCGCGGGCCGGCATCGGCTACGGGCGCTACAACCAGGAGACGATCGGCCGGACGCGGCTGCTCAACGACCTGACCCCGCGACTGCACGAGATCGGTGTGCCCACGCTGCTGTTCCATGGTGAGAGCGACCGAATGGTCGACCCCGCGGACTCCCGGCGCGCCGCCGAGCTCATCCCCGATGCGCGGCTCGTGCTCGTCCCGCGCATCGGTCATTGGGTCCAGCTCGAAGCGCCTGATCTCTTCGCCGAGGAGACACGGCGCTTCCTCGCCGCAGTCGAAGGCGCACCCGGCGCGTCGTAGCCGCCGGCGGTGCGCCCGGCGCGAGGACCCGCAAGAGACCGGGCCAGGAGACGAGATTCCGTCCCGAACGACGGTGAGGTCAGGGAGTCTCGACGTCGTCCAGCACCCAAACCTGCTTGAGGGGGATCTGAGCGCGCGTGCCGGCCGGCAGCCGGTCGTACGTCTCGAACAGCTTGTCCAGCATCGCCTCCGCGTCCCACACGCGCAGCATGGTGCGATCCCGCTCGAACTCCTTGCGGGCGGGTTTCGTCACCCCACCCCACGCCACGAGCAGCCCCTGGTCGGCCTTGTGCTGCACCATCGCCGAGTGGAGGCCGCGGACGACCTTGACGTCGATCGGTGAGGACTCCGACTTCACCTCGACGATGAGGGTGGGCGCGTCGAGGCCCAGTGGGCCGCGCCCGGCGATGATGTCGACGCCGCCGTCCGGCCCGGGAGGGGACACCTCGCACTGGAAGCCGAGCACGGTCAGGACGTCGGACACGAGATGCGTGAGCTGGTGCTCCCGGAAGGTGGCCGCCACGTGCGTGCGCACCCGGTCCCTGATGGCTTCGATCGTCGGGGCGGTGTCCGGGTCGGTGACGTTCGTGTCGAGGTTCTCGTGCGCGGGCGTCGTGGTGATGGCCCGCGGATCGACGCCCGTGGCGGCGACGGACTCCAGACGCTCCAACGCGTTGTGGCGCGACGGGCTGAACACGGTCATGGCGCCGCCCAACGTGTAGAGCAGGTCCTGGGCGATGACCGCCTTCGCGACCGGCTCGGGCTGCCAGTCGACGGACACGAACTTCTGTCGGGTGGGGTCCGGCTCGTCGGCGTCAAAGGCATAGCCGCCCGTGACGCGGCCGAACTGCACGTAGCCCGGCCGGGACTTCAGGGGCAGCACGATGAGGTCGCCGGGCTGGATCGTGTTGCGGAACGCCCACAGTTGAGCGGTGTAGTTCGACGCACGGTTGGCGGGGATGCCGGGCTCGCGGGACTCCACCAGCGCCCGCACGTCCTCGCGCGACCGGCACGCAGCGATGTCGCCCAGGTTGGGCCAGCCGATCGTGGCCCGCCCTCGGTCCAGGTTGAACTGTTCGTTCGCGCCCCGTGCGCCGGCGCGCACCACCCATGCGGTCATGGAGTCACTTCCATTCGCGTTTGCCAGTCGGGTTGCTGAGCCTCAGCGCTCGAGAACCCCGTCAGAAAGGGTGGCATGAATGGTCCGCTGGTGCGAGGACCTGCCCGGGTCGCGGTGGACCCAGGGGGACTCGAACCCCCAACCCCCTGCTTGCAAAGCAGGTGCGCTACCAATTGCGCCATGGGCCCCGGCGAAGGTCGAGTATAGGTCACCGGCCCTACCCGCTCACGCGGGGGCGTCCGGCTTTCTGGGGAGCGGGAACGCGAGACCGTAGATCTTGACGGTGCGCCGGTCGGACGGCTGGTCGGCGGCCGCGGCCTTGGCGGCGTCCACGTGGCGCGTGATGAGCTCGGTCAGCTCGTCTCCGAGGGCGTTCATCTCGTCCTTGGTCATGGCGACCGTCGACTCCGAATGCAGCGTGTTCTGCACCCACGCGACGTCCTCGGACGCCTGGCGCGCGCCCCACTCGGTCAGGTGGTCCGCGGTCGCCTGGGTCCAGTGCTGCAGCACCGCCTGTCCGGCCAGCCGGTCCTCCTCGGTGTCGGCGTCGAACCGGAAGCCGATGGGGTGCCACCAGCGCTCGCGGCCGGTGCCGCGACCGATGTCCTCGGCGATGAGGCCGTGCCGCTCGAGCTGGCGCAGGTGGTAGCTGGTCTGGCCGGTGCTCTCGCCGATCTCCCGCGCGAGCATGGACGCCGTCGCCGGACCGCCGTCCTTGAGCAGGTCGTACAGCCGCATGCGCAGTGGGTGGGAGAACGCCTTCAGCGTCGCGGCGTCGAGTCGCCGCGTCTCGGGCTTGTCGGAGGGCATGGTGCAGAGATACCTTTGCAGAGAATCCTTTGCATAACTTCTTCTGGTCCCAGGATAGGGGGCGCGATGACCCGCACCGACGCCGACCCGGCCGGACGCGTCCTCGGGCGCCGCTTCGGCGTCCACCTCTCGGCGGTGGGACTGGCGAACCTCGCCGACGGGGTCGTGCAGACCGCGGTCCCGCTGCTGGCGATCACCCTCACGCGCTCCCCGGCGCTCATCGGCGCCCTGACCGCCGCCGTGTGGCTGCCCTGGCTGCTGGCCGGGCCACTCGCGGGGGTGTACGTCGACCGCTGGGACCGCCGCCGCACCATGCTCGTCGCCCTCGGCGTCCGCGCGGGGCTGCTCGCGGCGGTGGCGGCGCTCGCCGGGGCCGGACGCCTCAGCATCGGAATGCTCGTCGGCCTCGCGCTCGGCTACGGCGCCACCGAGGTCTTCACCGACCTCGCCGCGCAGGCCCA
The DNA here is from genome assembly GCF_011393335.1 of Propioniciclava coleopterorum. Lineage (NCBI taxonomy): Bacteria > Bacillati > Actinomycetota > Actinomycetes > Propionibacteriales > Propionibacteriaceae > Propioniciclava > Propioniciclava coleopterorum. Next base: position 1,860,111 of record NZ_CP049865.1, read on the forward strand.
GGTGCCGAACCTCGCCGGACGCGACCCCGGACGCCTCCGCGCGGCCAACGCGCGACTCGCCGCCGTCGAGGCGTTGACCAACTCGTTCGCCGGCCCGCCGATCGCGGGCTTCCTCGTGGCGGCGTCCGCCGCCTGGGCGCTGGGCGCCCCCGCCGCGATCGTCGCCGTGGCGGTCGTGACCCTCGCGGTCGGGCTGCGCGGCCGGTTCGTGGCTGCCCGCGGCGCCACCCAGGACGAGATCAAGGGCACCGCCGCCGGCGCCGACGCGCTCCCGACCGTCCGCGCCGAACTCGTCGAGGGGGCCACCACGCTGTGGCGGCACCCGGTGCTGCGTCCCTTGCTGCTGGCCGCGTCCGCCTGGAACTTCGCGTCGACCGCGTTCATGGCCGTCATCGTGCTCTGGCTCGTCGGGCCGGGATCGGCCGGCGGGTTCAGGCCGCAGCAGTTCTCCCTCGCCCTGGTCGCCATGCCGGTCGGGGCGCTCGCGGGCAGCGTCGTCGCCGAGACCGTGCTGCGGCGCGTCCCTGAGATCCCGGTCATGGTCGCCTGCTGGGGGATCAACGCGGCCGTGACCGTCGTGCCGCTGCTGTCGCCGACCCTGCCCGGTGCAATCGTGTGGCTCCTCGTGGCGGGGTTCGCCGGCACGATCGGCAACGTCGTCACGACCTCGCTGCGCCCCCGCCTCATCCCGGACCGCCAACTCGGCAAGGTGTCGGGGGCCTCGCGGGCGCTCGGCTACGGCGCGATGCCGCTGGGCGCGCTCGTGGGCGGCCAGGTGGGGGAGTGGTTCGGCATCCCGGTCGTCCTGGTCGGGGTCGCGGTGGTCTTCGCGCTGGCGACGCTCGCCGTCGGCGTCCGGGTGCGGCAGTCGCTCGTGGACGCCCTGCTGCCCGCGTCCTGAGTCGTCCCGCGCCCGCGCGCCGGCGCGTCCCCGAGCCCGCGACAAGGCGCGACGCGCGCTCGCCGACATAACGCACGATGCAACCTGGTTGCGCGGTCAACGACTTTTCCCGTACCGTTGATCGCGAGGGGAGTACTTCATAAGCCTCCGCCGGACACTACGAACGGTCACACATCGTTCTCGGCGTGAGCGCCCGACAAGGGTGAAGGAGACCTCAGACCGACAACGATCTGAGGAGACCTGTGTCCCCGCAACTCATGCCGCTCGAATCCGGGCTGTCCACCATCGGCACCCCCGCCCTGTGGGCCTGGACCATCGGCGGCGTCCTGGCGCTGTTCGTCCTGGACTTCATCATCACCCGCCGTCCGCACGAGGTCTCCATGAAGGAGGCCATCGGCTGGTCGGTGTTCTACGTCGCCCTGCCGCTGCTGTTCGGCGTCTACCTGCTCACCCAGTTCGGCGGCCAGATCGGGCTGGAGTACTACACCGGCTACCTCGTCGAGAAGTCCCTGTCGGTCGACAACCTGTTCGTGTTCATGCTGATCCTCAGCGGGTTCGCGGTACCGAAGGAACTGCAGCAGCGTGTCCTGCTCATCGGCGTGGCCGGCGCCCTGGTGCTCCGCGCCATCTTCATCGCGCTGGGCGCCACCCTGATCGCCCAGTTCAGCATCACGTTCCTCTTCTTCGGCCTGATCCTGCTCGCCACCGCCGTGAAGGTGTGGAAGGACGCCCAGGGCGAGGGCCACGACCAGGACGTCTCCGACCTCAAGGTCGTCCGCCTCATCCGCCGCTTCTGGCCGGTGACCGACGACTACCGCGGCACGAAGATGACGGTCATGCAGGCCGGACGCCGCGCGCTGACCCCGCTGGCCGTCGTCACGATCGCGATCCTGGCCACCGACATCATGTTCGCCATTGACTCGGTGCCCGCCGTCTACGGCATCACCGGCGACCCCTACCTCGTCTTCGTGACCAACGCGTTCGCGCTGCTGGGCCTGCGCGCCCTCTACTTCGTGCTGCAGGGCGTCCTGAGCAAGCTGGTCCACCTCAGCTACGGCCTGGCGATCATCCTCGCCTTCATCGGCGTGAAGCTCGTGCTGCACTGGGCGCACGGCGTGTGGGCCTGGGTCCCGACCGTCCCGACGCTCGCCTCGCTGGGCGTCATCCTCGGCGTCCTCACGCTGGTGACCGTCACGAGCCTGATCGCCAACAAGCGCGCCGAGCAGGCCGCGGCGGCCGCGCAGGAGGACGCTCTCGAGGACGCCAACGCCTAGTTCGGAGCGTCGCGCTTGACAGGCCGACGGCAACCATTCTTCGCGTCAGGCGCGGATGCAACTATTCTGGGTATGTGTGGCCGTCGTGTGAGTTGATGTGCTATGTCCGCGCGCGGGTGGATTCCTCCCCCGGGCGCGGACCGCGCCTCGCTCCCGACTCCGTTCGGACCGCACCCGCGGCGTCCCAAAGGCGCGGCGGGTTCGCCGGGCTCAGCGCCGCATGATCACATCCGCCCCGGGGTGCGATCTCCACCGTCCGGCGCTGGGGGCGTCGGCCGCAACCGAGGACAGGCATGACTGAACCCAACCAGGGCCCGACCACGCCCGGGACGCGTTCCGCTGGAAAGCGGAAGGCGCGCCGCACGCCCGGTCAGGTCGTGTTGTCGATCGTCAAGTGGATCGTCGTCGTCGCGATCGCGCTCGCGGTGATCGGCGCCGGCGTGTTCGGCGTCCTGTACGCCACGACGCCGATCCCCGACCCCAACAAGGACTTCAAGACCAACGTCACCACCGTCTTCTACGCCGACGGCCAGGAGCAGATGAGCACCTTCGCGGTGCAGAACCGCGTCTCCATCCCGCTGGCGGAGATGGGCGACATGGCCAAGAAGGCCGTGGTCGCCGGCGAGAACGAGACCTTCTGGGAGGACCCGGGCATCTCCGTGCCCGGCCTGATCCGCGCGGCCACCTCGCTGGTCGGCCCCGGGGACGCCGTGGGCGGCTCGACGATCACCCAGCAGTGGGTCAAGGTCATGTACCTCACCCAGGACAAGACCTTCACGCGGAAGCTGACCGAGATCATCCTCGCTCTCAAGGTGGGTCAGGACCTGCCCAAGGAGCAGATCCTCGAGAACTACCTCAACACCGTCTACTTCGGACGCGGGGCCTACGGCATCCAGGCTGCCTCGCAGGCCTACTTCGGCATCGACGCCAAGGACCTCGACCTGAAGCAGTCCGTGGCGCTGACGGCGATCATCAACTCGCCGGGCAACCTCGACCCGGCCCGCGGCGACGCCCAGAAGCGCGACCTGATGGAGCGCTACCAGTACGTGCTGAACCAGATGGTGAAGCTGAACTACATCACCGACGCCCAGCGCGCCGAGATCTACACCACGCTTCCGGAGTTCCCCCAGATCTCCAACGACTCCCGCTTCGGCGGCCCGAAGGGGCACCTGCTGAAGATGGTCCGCGACGAGCTCAAGGCGGCCGGCTTCGACGAGGCCACGATCGAGGGCGGCGGCCTCCAGATCCGCACCACGATCGACAAGAAGCTGCAGGACGCCGCGGTGACGGCCGCGCAGGACCAGGCCAACAAGATCGCCAAGGCCCAGAAGCAGGACCCGAACTTCTACCACCCGGCGATCGCGTCGCTCGACACCGGCACCGGCGCCATCCTGGCCATGTACGGCGGCCCCGACTACACCAGCGACTTCAACAACTACGCCACCATCGCCCGCGCGGCGGGCTCGACGTTCAAGCCCTGGGCGCTCGTGGCCGGCATCCGCGACGGTGCGTCGCTGACCGACCGGTTCAACGGCGACGAGTTCACGCCCAAGGGCGAGAAGAAGCCGATCAACAACGCGGGCAACCGCAACTACGGCCCGGTGACGCTGGAGAAGGCGACCACGAGCTCAATCAACTCGGCCTACGTGGATCTGGTCACCCAGATGAAGGACGGCCCCAACAAGGTGATCCAGGCGGCCACCGACGCCGGCCTGACCAACCACAACTGGGAGCCGGTTCCCGGCATCGCGCTCGGCTCGGCCGAGGTCTCCCCGCTGGAGGCGGCGCGCGGCTTCGCGACGCTGGCCAACCAGGGCAAGCGCACCAACCCGCACATCGTCGCCGAGGTCAAGGACATCGAGGGCAAGGTCATGTACCAGCCGACGATCAACCCCGAGCAGACCGTCGAGGAGGATGTCTCCCGCAACTCCGTCTCGGCGCTGCTGGGCGTGACCCAGGACGGCACCGGCCGCGTCGCGGTCTCCGGGCTGGGCGGTCACCAGGTGGCGGGCAAGACCGGCACCAACTTCTCCAACGGCGAGACTCTCGCCACGTGGTTCGTCGGCTCGACGCGTCAGATCTCGACGGCGTTCGTCCTGACCGCCGGCCCCAACGCGCGCAGCAACCTGGGCCGCAACACCTACGGCTCGACGTACTCCGCGGTGGGCTGGAACGCCTACATGAAGGTCGCGTTGCAGGGCAAGGAGAAGATCGCCTTCCCGGGACCGGTCAAGCAGACGCGCAAGGGCAACTTCACCGCCCCGCCCACGCCGAAGCCGACCGCGACGCCGACGCCGACGCAGACCACCGTGGCGCCGACGACGCCTCCGCCGTCCCCGACGCAGGAGCCCACCCAGGAGCCGACGCAGGAGCCGACGCAGGAACCGACCCAGGAGCCGACGCCGACCCCGACGCGTCCGACGAACACGCCCAAGCCGACGGCCACCCCGACCAACGGGAACGGTGGCGGCGGGGGCAACGGCGGCGGCGGCAGGCCCACCCCGACGGCGCGGCCCTAGCGCGCCCGCGGCATGACCGCTTCCCCGCTCGACACGCTGCTCGGCGGCCCTCGTGGCAGCCGGGCAGCGGCGTCCCCGCGCCGTGCACCGCTGTCGCCGGTGCTGCTCGCCCTGGGCCTCGCCACGGTCAACTGGTCGATCCTGATGGCGCGGCAGGCGCCCTGCCTGGCCGACCCGGGCGCCCAGTACTCGGCCGGCTGCTACTCCGACATCACCGCCCTGTGGGGGTTTCGGGGATCGAGGACGCCCAGATCCCCTACGTCGAGGCGGACCTGGAGTATCCGGTCCTGACAGGACTGTTCATCTACGTGACGCGGCTGCTCTCGGGGGTGTTCCCCGGCGACCGCATGATCGCGTTCTTCGGCACCACCGCCGTCGCGCTGTTCCTCTGCTTCCTCGGGCTGATCCTCGTTCATCTCCGCATGCCGGCCTCGGAGGTCGGGCCCGTCGGGGGCGTCCGGGGCTGGACCGGAGTGCGCGCGCTGGACGACCGCGAGGGCGCCGACGCCTGGGTGCGTGACCCGCGCTGGCAGGCGGTGATGCTGGCCGCCAGCCCCCTGGTCGCGGCCGGCGCGCTCATCAACTGGGACCTGCTGCCCATGCTGCTGGCGTCCGGGGCCATCCTGGCTTGGGCGAGAGGACGCCCCGGATGGTCGGGCGCCCTGATCGGGCTCGGGACGGCCGCGAAGCTCTACCCGGCGCTGCTCCTGCTCCCCATCGCGCTGATCTGCCTGCGGGACCGGCGCTGGCGCGACGGCGTCGCGACCCTGGCGGGGGCGATCCTGGGCTGGCTGGCGGTCAACCTGCCCGTGTTCCTCGCCGCCCCCGACGGCTGGCTGCACTTCTGGACCTTCAACACCGAGCGCACCGCCGACCTGGGGTCGATCTGGTACGTGCTCGAGGGGCTGGGCGTCCAGTTCCCGAGCCTGACGCTGCTCATGGCCGTCGGCCTGATCCTGGGGGCAGTGGGGCTCGCGATCGCCTACCTGAAGGCGCCGGCGGTGCCGACGCTCGCGCAGGGTGCCCTGCTGATCGTGCTGCTGTTCTGCCTGGTCAACAAGGTCTACAGCCCGCAGTACATGCTGTGGCTGCTGCCGCTCGTCGTGCTGGCGCGCCCCGTGTGGGTCGACTGGTTGGTGTTCACCGCCGGTGAGCTGGTGTACTGGGCGGCGGTCTGGGTCTACCTCGACGGCGGGTTGTTGGCCGGCGACGGCGAGCCGCGCGCCTACTGGGCGGCCATCCTGGTCAGGATGGGGACCGAGATCTTCGTCGCGGCGCGCGTCGTGCGCGACATCGTGGGAGCGCGGGTGGAAGGACGCCGGTGGCGCGAGTGAAGCGGCTGGAGGACGAGAACCTCCGGATCGTGCAGGTGTGGCTCCTGACCCGGCTGCTGTTCGCCGTGATCGCGGTCGCGCTCGCCGTCATGGGGCAGCGCCCCCTGGACTCGGTCGTCGCGCAGTGGGACGTCGCGCACTTCCTCAAGATCTCCACCGAGGGTTACGCCGACCCCAACGAGATGGCGTTCTTCCCCGGCTGGCCGGCGGTGCTGCACGCGGTGGGGCTGACCGGCTTCTCCAAGGTGATGGGCGGCACCGTCATCGCGCTGGCCTGCTCGCTGGCCGCCGCGTTCGCGCTGAAGCGGATCGCGGGGGCGTGGGGCGCCATCGCCTGGCTGCTCGCCCCGACCGCGGTCTTCACCGCGGTGCCGTACACCGAGGCGCCGTTCTGCGCGCTGGCCTTCTGGGCGTGGGAGCGCGCCACCCGCGACAAGTGGGGGCAGGCGGCCGTGCTGGCGGCGCTGGCGTCCACGCTGCGGGTGTCGGGGCTGTTCCTCATCGGCGCGCTGTTCATCCTGGCGCTGACCCAGAAGCTCGGCCGCGGCCAGGTCCTGGCGGTCCGGTTGTCGTGGCTGGTGCTCCCCGCGGCCGTCATCGTGGTGTACGTGGCCTACCTCTACGGGCTCACCGGCTCGTGGACCGCCTGGTTCTCCGCGCAGGAGGCCGGCTGGCAGCGCGGCTTCCACTGGCCGTGGGAGGCGCTGGCCAACCACTGGGGCGTCCTGTGGGTCCCCAACGCGGAGCATCCCGAGTGGCCCTGGGTCTTCCGGGCCGAGCTGATCTCGTGGATCGTCGGCGTCCTGGTGACGCTGGTGGCGCTGGCGAAGAAGCGCGTCGCCGAGGCGTCCTGGGTGGCGGTGCAGGTGCTGGCGTTCTCCGTGTCGTACTGGCTGATGAGCGTGACCCGCGCCGTCCTGCTGTGGTTCCCGCTGTGGCGGCTGATCGGCGAGTTCATCGAGTCCCGCCCCCGGACCCGCGCGTGGGCCGTGCTGGGCTGGATCGCCGCCGGGATCGCCGTCGCCGTGCAGTGCGTCTGGGCCTGGCTGTACTTCACCGGCCGCTGGTCGAGCTGACCCCGCCCCGTTGCGTCGCCCGCGGCGCCCGCGTTTGGGACGGGTTGCCCGCGTTCGGGTCGAGTCGCCCGCGTTCGGGCCCGCGTTCGGGTCGAGTCGCCCGCGCTAGAGACGAGTTGCCCGCGTCTGCGTCAGTTGCCCGCGTAGGAAAGGGGGCATCTGGCGTTTACGGGGCGACTGGCTGCGGCGGCGCAGGAGGATGCGGCACTCGCCCCGGTGAGTCGCCCGCGTTTGGGACGAGTTGCCCGCGTTTGGGACGAGTCGCCCGCGTTGGGGACGAGTCGCCCGCGTTGGGGACGAGTCGCCCGCGTTGGGGACGAGTCGCCCGCGTTTGCGTCAGTTGCCCGCGTAGGAAAGGGGGCGTCTGGCGTGAGCGGGGGCGACTGGCCGTGACGGAACGTGGCCGTGGCACAATCGCGACGTTCGACGCTGACGGCGTCCTGGCGGGCAGGAGGATCCATGGGGCAGGACCTCGCGACGCTGGTGCTGCTGCGGCGCGTCCGGGATCGCATCGACCGGGAGTACGCAGCCCCCCTCGACGTGGAGGCGCTCGCCCGCGGCGTCCACCTCTCGGCGGGGCACCTCAGCCGGCAGTTCAAACTCGCTTACGGCGAGTCGCCCTACCAGTACCTGATGACCCGGCGGATCGAGCGCGCCATGATGCTGCTCCGCAGCGCGGACCTCAGCGTCACCGACGTGTGCTTCGCGGTCGGGTTCTCCTCTTTGGGCACCTTCTCCACCCGCTTCAGCGAGCTCGTCGGGGTGCCGCCGAGCGTGTACCGCGAGCGCGGCGCGCCGTTCGCGCCGGGCATGCTGCCCTGCATTGCGCGGCAGTTGACGCGACCGGTCAGGAATCGAGAAGCCGGCGGCGCCCCCGCGTCGTAGCGTTGCGCGCATGACCATCACCATCGCCAACAGCTTCCTGCCCCACACCGACGCGGAGGCGTCCACGGCGTTCTACCGGGACGTCCTCGGGTTCGAGGTCCGCCTCGACGTCGGCCAGGGCCAGATGCGCTGGATCACCGTCGGCCCCGTCGGGCAGGACACCGCCATCGTGCTGCACCCGCCGGCGCTCGACCCGGGGCTCACGGACGCCGAGAAGACGACGATCAACGAACTGATCGCCAAGGGCAGCCTGTTCTCGATCCACCTGGCCACCGACGACCTGGACGTCGCCTTCGCGGCGATCGAGGCGGCCGGCACCGAGATCGTGCAGGAGCCGATGGACCAGGACTGGGGGAGCCGCGACTGCGCCTTCCGTGACCCGGCGGGCAACATGATCCGCCTGCAGCAGAAGAAGGGATGACCGACATGGCCGGGAAGCAGGGCGACGGCGTGGGGTTCAGCGCCGAGGAGAAGGCCGCCATGAAGCAGCGTGCCGAGGAACTCAAGGCGACCAAGGGCGTCAAGGGGGCGGCCAAGACCGCCAAGGAGTACGAGGCGTGCCTGGCAGCGATCGACGCGCTGGAGGGCGTCGACCGGCAGATCGGCGAGCGCCTGCACGTCATCGTCAGCGAGGAGGCGCCCGACCTCGCGGCGAAGACGTTCTACGGCTTCCCCGCCTACGCCCGCGACGGCAAGGTCGTGGTGTTCTACCAGCCGGCGTCGAAGTTCAAGACGCGGTACGGCACCGTCAGCTTCGACGAGGAGGCGGCCCTGGACGACGGCGTGATGTGGCCGGTCTCCTTCGCGGTGCTCGAGGTGACCCCGGCCGTGGAGAAGGACCTGCGGGCGCTGGTGAAGCGGGCCGCCTCCTGACTCCCACCGATCGCCGGGTCGGCTGAGGTACGGGGGCGGGCCACCGGAGTCCCACGGGCGCGGGGCGTCAGCGGCGGGTCACCGAAGCCCGGCGAACCGAGCCGCCCAGAGCTTGTTCGCTAGCCTGGATGCACCTGCGCTCGCCGATCACCCCGACAGGACGGAGTCACCCGTGACCACCCCCGCACCTTCCGCGCCCGGGAGGCGCATCGCCCGGATCGCGGGCTGGCTGGCCATGGTCGTGGCCCTCAACGTGGGCTGGGTCGCCGGCTCGATCGCGCCGAACCAGGCGGCCTTCCGGGCGTTCGGCGTGTGCGCCCGGGGTGCCTGCCCCGAGGCGTCCGACCCCGGACGATGGGGGGCCGCCTGGATCGTCTGGGGTGCCGGTGCCGCCCTGCTCGCCCTGGGCGCCTACGTGAGCCTGGCGAGCACGGACGTCCGCGACGTCGGCCTGCGGACCGGCGCCGTGGGCGGCGTGCAGCGTGCCCTGCTGGGGGCCGCCGCCGTGACGGGCGTCCTCGCCGTGGGCATGTTGGCGGCCGGAGCGGGCGAGTCGGTCAGCTTCCAGTGGTCGGCCTTCCTCCTGACCGCCACCGCACCCTTGACCGCCCTGATCTTCTCCCTCGTCGTCGGTCGATGGTCGGCGCCGCTGCGCGCCGCCGTCGGGGTCGTGCTGGGGTTCTTCGGGCCCCTCCTGCTGACGTTGGTGTGGGAGTCGTCGATCACCCGCACGCGGACGCCCGGAGGGGAGCTCGGTGGGCTCTACTCCTGGCTGTTGTTCAGGTCGCCGGGCGCCGCGCTCGGGGTGGCCGTGGCGCTTCTGGCGGTCGTCGTGTTCCTGGCCAGCGCGCTCCCATCCCGGGCGGCGCGCCGCTGAGGCTCACGCCTTCGGGCGCACGAACGCGGTCAGCACCTCGCTGAGCAGCCGGACGCGGACGTCGCCGGCGATGGTGTCCGACCCGATCAGGGCCCCCAGGACGCCGTAGTCGTGCACGGCGTGCAGGACGCCGACCGCCTCGGGCCCCGACGCGACCAGTTCGTAGCCGTGCCGCGTCACCGCCTGCTCGATCACCTGCGAGACCGCCTCGGTGCCGCGGCGGTGCGACTCGCGGTAGACCGCCGCCATCTCGGGCGAACGGGCCGCGTGCAGCCGCAGCTCCTGCGCGGCGAGCACCCACGTCTTGTCCGACTCCCGGGACGCGAAGAACACCGACAGCGCCGCCTCGATGACCTCGTCCAGCGACGCGGTGTCGGGCAGCCCCTCCACCGACGCGACGGCGTTGGCCAGCGCGACCATCTGGTCGTCGAACTGGCGCTGCAACGCCGCGACGCACAGGTCGTCCTTGCTCGCGAAGTTGGAGTAGAAGGCGCCGCGGGTGAACCCCGCCGCCTCGCAGATCTCCTCCACGGACGCCCCCAGCACGCCCTTCTCGGCGAACACGGTGAGCGCCGCCTCGACCAGGCGGTCGCGGGTCGCGGCGCGTCGTGCGGTGACCTCGGTCATGGCTCCTCTGTCTGTCGGTACGACCCGACCCTACGGCGAACGCGCCCGCGGCGTGCGTCGCCGGCCCGCAACCCGGTTTGGGTCGACGTGATCGATACAGTACCGTATTCGATACAGTCTTGTATCGAGAGGTCGTCATCGCGTGTCCACCTGGATCTATCGACTCGCCCACGCGTGCTGGCACGCCCGACGCCGCGTGGTGGCGGTCTGGCTCGCCGTCGTGCTGGGCCTCGGCGTCCTGGCGGCCACCGTCGGCGGCAGCTTCGACGACGAGTTCCGGATCCCGGGGCGTCGTCGCAGAAGGCGCTCGACCAGCTGCGGATGACCTTCCCGCAAGCGGCGATGTCGTCGTCGACCATGATCGTGATCGCCCCCGACGGCCGACACATCACCGACGCCGACATCAAGAGCGTCGTCGAGGACGCGGACGCGAAGCTCGACGAGATCCCCTGGGTCGACTCGACCCAGACCCCCTACAACGAATACGTGTCCGGGCTCATCAGCGACGACGGCACCGCCGGGCTGATCCGCGTCAACATCCTGGACGCCTCCGTCTCGGAGTTCACCGACCCGCAGCGGGAGATCCTGCTGGAGGCCGGGGAGGAACTCCAGGCGGCGATCCCCGGCAGCACCGTCCACGTGGGCGGCGAGGTGTTCTCGGTGGAGATGCCCCACATCACCCCCGTCGAGGGGATCGGCGTCGTCGTGGCGATCATCGTCCTCATCGTCGTGCTGGGCTCGTTCCGGGCGGCGATCATGCCGATCATCAGCGCCCTGGTGGGCGCGGCGGCGTCCATGCTGTTGATCATCGCGGCCGCCGGTATCATGCCGATCAACTCCACCACCACCATGCTCGCCCTGATGCTGGCGCTGGCCGTCGGCATCGACTACTCGCTGTTCATCGTCTCCCGGCACCGCGACCAGCTCGCGACGGGCATGGACGCCGAGGAATCCGCCGCCCGCGCCACCGCGACCGCGGGCTCGGCGGTGGTGTTCGCGGGCATGACCGTCGTCATCGCCCTGGTGGGGCTCGCGGTGGCCCAGATCCCCTTCCTCACCACGATGGGCGTCTTCGCGGCCGTCGCGGTCGCCATCGAGGTGGCGCTCGCGCTGACCCTGCTCCCGGCGATGCTCGGGTTCGCCGGCGCCAAGCTCGCGCCGAAGCCGTCGAAGAAGCCCGGACGCAAGAAGTTCGACGCCTCGACCTGGTGGGTCGGCGTCATCACGCGGTTCCCGGCGGTCACGATCGCGGCGGTCGTGCTGATCCTCGGCGCGCTCAGCATCCCCGCCCAGAACCTGCAGCTCGCCCTGCCCAACTCCGGCCGCAACGCGCCCACGGCGACCGACCGGATCACCTTCGACGCCATCAGCGACCGGTTCGGCGTCGGCTACAACGGGCCCCTCGTCATCACCGGGAGCATCGTCGAGTCCACCGACCCGCTGGGCCTGCTGGACGACCTCAAGCGCGACGTCGAGGCGGTCCCCGGCGTGAAGATGGTCGCGATGGCCGTCCCCAACCCCAACGCGGACACCGCCATGATCCAGGTGATCCCCACGACGGGACCCGACGACCCCGCCACGAGCCGGCTCGTCCACGACCTGCGCGCCCTGGAGCCCGGCTGGAAGGCCGAGCACAACGTGGAGATGTCGGTCACCGGGTTCACCGCCATCGCGATCGACGTGTCCGACCAGCTCGGGGCGGCCCTGCTGCCGTTCGGCATCTTCGTGGTCGGCCTGTCGCTGGTGCTGCTGTCGATCGTGTTCCGCTCGATCCTCGTGCCCATCAAGGCCGCGCTGGGCTACCTGCTGAGCGTCGGCGCGGCGTTCGGCCTCACCACGCTGGTGTTCAACCAGGGCATCGGCAAGGAGATCGTCAACCTGCACGACCCGCAGCCGATCATCTCGTTCCTCCCCATCATCCTCATGGGCATCCTGTTCGGGCTGGCCATGGACTACGAGGTGTTCCTCACCTCCCGCATGCGCGAGGAGTACGTGCACGGCAACCGCACCAACCCCACCGAGGCGGGCTTCGTCCACTCGGCGAAGGTCGTCGTCGCGGCGGCGATCATCATGATCGCGGTGTTCGCCTTCTTCATCCCGCAGGGCTCGGGCACCATCAAGCCCATCGCGTTCGGGCTGGCGATCGGCGTCGGGATCGACGCGTTCCTGGTCCGCATGACGCTCGGCCCCGCCGTGATGCGCCTGCTGCACGGCCGCGCCTGGTGGCTGCCGAAGTGGCTCGCCCGCCGGATGCCGGTCCTGGACGCCGAGGGCGAGGCCATCACCCACCAGCTGGCCCTGGCCGACTGGCCGTACCCGGGCGCCGACCACGCCGTCTACGGCGAGGGGCTGGAGGCGTCCGACGGCGACGTCGAGCTGTTCTCCGGCATCGACCTGGACGTCCCCCGCGGCGGCCACGTCGAGGTGGACGGCCCGCCCGCGGCCCGGCGCGCGCTCCTGCTGGCCCTCACCGGACGCCTCGCGCTCACCGGCGGCGACCTCAAGGTGCTCGGGCTGGTGCTGCCGCAGCAGGCCGGACAGGTCCGCCGCCAGGCCACGTTCGTCGACGCCACCGACCCGGACGCCGCCGCGCGCCTGGCCGACCCGGCCGGCGAGCTCGTCGTCATCGACGACGCCGACCGCCTGGACGCCGCCGGACGCGACGCGCTGGCCCGGCTGAACGAGCGTCCCGACATCACCGTCGTGGCGGGCGTCTCCGCCGCCGACGACACCGCGCAGGGCCTCACGCCCCGCGCCACGAACTCCCACCCGGCGCCCGCGGGCGTCGACGACTCCGTCCTCGTTGGAGGTGCCGCATGAAGCCCAACCGTCGCGCGTGGGCGACCGCGCTTGTCCTGTTGCTCGTCCCGCTGCTCGTCGCCGGCGGTCTGCTGTGGGGCACGTCCCGCGCGGACGCGGGCCTGCGCGGCGTCCAGGCCGCCGTCGTGAACAACGACGAGATGGTCACCGTCAACGGGCAGGCGATGCCGCTGGGCCGCCAGCTCGCCGCCGAGCTCGTCGACACCGATCGCGATCAGAACTTCACCTGGGTGCTCGCCTCGGAGGAGAAGGCGGCCGAGGGCCTGAAGTCCGGGCGGTACGCCGCGGTCGTGACGATCCCGCGGGAGTTCTCCGCGGCGGCGTCCTCGTTCAGCAAGCCCGCCAACGAGGCCGTCAGGGCCACCATCCACGTCGAGACGTCGCCGGTGGCCGGCATCTCCGAGACGGCGCTCGGCCAGTCGATCGCCGACGCGGCCGGCAACGCCCTCAACCGCTTCCTGACCGGGGAGTACCTCAAGAACATCTACCTGGGCTTCAACCAGATGTCGGAGCAGATGCTGGAGATGGTGGACGGCACCCGCCAGCTCGCCGACGGGGCCGGGCAGCTCGCCGACGGCGCGGGGCAGTCCGCCGACGGCGCCGACCAGCTCGCCGGCGGCCTGCAGATGGCCGCCGCGGGTTCCCCCCAGCTGCGGGACGGCGCCGCCCAGTCGGCGTCCGGCGCGCAGGCGCTGGCGGACGGCCTCGGGCTCGCCTCGGCCGGTGGCGCCCAGCTGCGCGACGGCGTCAGCTCGGCGACCAGCGGCGCGCACCAGCTCGCCGGCGGCGCCCGGTCGCTGGCCGACGGGACGCGGCAGTGGGCGGACGGGGCCGACACCTACGCCAACGGCGTCGACACCTACGCCGACGGCGTCCAGACCTACGCCGACGGCGTGCGCACGTACGCCGACGGCGTCTCGCAGTACACCGGGACGATCGTGAGCCTGGTGCAGCCGATCCGCGACGCGATCTCCCAGCTGCCCGAGTGGGCCGGCTGGATCACGAAGATCAAGGACGTGGTCGCCGACCTCACCGGCAACGCCATCAAGCTGGACGCGCAGATCCAGCAGGTGATCGAGCGGATCCGCGACTACGTTGAGCGGACGTTCGGCGTCGCCGACGACGCGTCCGCGCTGGCGGCCTCGGCGAAGGCCGCGACGACGCGCGCCGCGAAGGCGTCCGCCGCGCCCACCGCGGCGTGCCCGGCCGAGTTCGCCGCGGTGGAGGGCGGCTGCGAGGCGTTCGCGGCCGGCGTCGCCGCCGCGGGCAAGCAGGCCGCCACCGCCGACGCGCAGTTGGAGGACGCCCTGGCCGGCGTCCGGACCAAGGCAGACGCGCTGGCCGCGGAGGCCGATCAGGCGCAGCAGGCGGGCGAGCGGATCCTCGCGCTGCTCGACAAGCTCTCCGAGGCGTCCACGAAGATGGTCGCCTGGGCGCCCACCGTGCAGGCCGAACTGCAGAAGCTCGAGGCGCAGATCCCGCCCGGCACCCCCACCACCAAGGCCGAGGTGCTGGCGCTGCTCGACCAGTTCCTCGACGCGAGCAAGCAGCTCGACCAGGGCGGCCAGGCGCTCGCCACGGGCGGGCAGCAGCTCGCCGGCGGCGCGGACCAGCTGGCCGGCGGCGCCCGGGAGCTGTCGTCCGGGGCGCGCGGGCTGGCGTCCGGCACCGACCAGATCGCCGGCGGGGTCGACGGGCTGGCCGGCGGGCTCGACCAGCTCGGCGCGGGCGTGGCGGCCTACACCGGCGGCGTGGACACCGCGGCGTCCGGGGCCGCGCAGCTCGCGGGCGGGCTGGGGCAGCTCAGCTCCGGCATCGACGCCTACACCGGCGGCGTGGACCAGGCGGCCGCGGGCGCGACCCAACTGGCCGACGGCCTGGGGCAGCTCTCCGACGGTGCGCGCGGCCTCGCCGACGGCACCGACGAACTCGCCGACGGCGTCGCCGAGGGCGCGGGGGAGATCCCGACCTACAGCGAGGCCGACCGCGACCGGCTGTCGTCGGTCGTCGCGGCCCCCGTGGACACCAGCGGGATCGAGATGCTGGTGCGTCCGAACCTGGCGTGGGTGAGCCTGCTGCTGGTCAGCGCCCTGTGGGTCGGCGCGCTCGCCACCTTCGCCGCGACCGGCCGCACCGACCGGCGCGCCGCGCTCTCGACCGCCGGGACGGGCCAGCTGCTGGGGCGGGCCTTCCTCCCGGGCCTGGGCATCATCGCCGGGCAGGGGGTCCTGCTCGCGATCCTCGGGGCGGTCGCCCTGCGGCTCACCGCCGGCGAGGGGGCGCTGCTCACGATGGTGCTCCTCGTGGCGGCCGGGGCGTTCGCGCTGCTGAACTTCGCGCTCGCCCGCCTGCTGGGCAACCCCGGCAGGCTGGTGTCGCTCGGGCTGCTGGTCGTGACGATGGTGACGGCCGCGACCGCCACGGCGCCGTCGCTCTTCGGCGCCCTGCGGGGGCTCTCGCCGGTGTCCCCGGCCCTGGACGCCGTCCGGGAGGTCTCCACGACCGGGAACGTGACCATCCCCGTGTTCATCCTGGCCGGCTGGGCGATCATCGGGGCCGTGGGTGCCGTCGCCGCCGTCGCCCGGACGCGGATGGTCCCGCTCGCCGCCCTCGCTGCCCGCCGCTGAGGCGCCGCCGGCGGCCCGCGGCCGGCGGCTTGGGCGTCCTGAAGGGGAAACATCGCCCTGGACGGCGCCATCGTCCGCGGGGCGCCGCGGTTACCGCAGTGGCCCCGGGGCGCCGCGGGTTGCCGCCGGACCGGCGCGGCGCTAGGCAGGGGGCATGCAGATCACCGTTCTGGGTGCCGGCACCATCGGGCTCTCGTGGGTGCGGCGCTTCGTGGCCGGCGGCCACGACGTCGTCGTGTGCGACCCGCGTCCCGACCTGGCCGACGCCCTGGCCACCCTCCCCTGACCGACGACGAGCGCGGCCGCGTCCGCGTCGAGGCGGACCGCGCCGCCGCGCTCGCCTCCGCCGACCTCGTCCAGGAGTCCGGTCCCGAGCACCTGCCCTTCAAGCGGGAACTGCTCGCCGACTTCGCCGCGCACGGCCGACCCGCGGCGCTGTGGTTCTCCTCGTCCTCGGCGCTGCTGCCGACCGACATGGCCGCCGACGCGCCCGACGAGGTGGCCGCCCGGGTCGCGATCGGGCACCCCTTCAACCCGCCGCACCTGATGCCGCTGGTGGAGGTGGTCCCCGGCGAGCGCACCTCGCCCGCCACCCTGGACGCCGCGCGCGCGTTCTACGCCGAGCTGGGCATGGAGCCCGCCGTCCTGACGCGTGAGGTGCCGGGGTTCGTCGGCAACCGGCTCCAGAAGGCGTTGTGGGCGGAGGCGTTCGGGCTCGTGCTCGACGGCGTCGTCTCGGTGGAGGACCTGGACACGGTCATGCGGAACAGCCTGGGGCTGCGCTTCGCCTGCGTCGGCATCGTCGAGGCTGCGGCGATGGGCGGCGGCGCCGCAGGCGTCCAGGGGCTGATGGACCTGCTGCGCGAGTCCTTCGCGAAGATCGAACTGGGCGACCTCGACTGGTCCAACGAGGCGCTCGCGCCGCTGTACGCGGCCGCCGAGCGGGCCTACGGGGCGCCGGTGCGTCCGGAGCTGATCGCGCGGCGCGACGCGCTGCTCACCGACGTCCTGCGGGCGCGGGGGCAGCTGGACTGATCAGGACGCGGGCGCAGCTGGACTGATCGGGCCCCTGGAGAAGCCACGGGCCTCAGGACGCGGACGCAGCTGGACTGATCAGGACGCGGGCGCGTCCTCCTGGCCCGCGTCCGGGGTCGCGGGGCGCTCCAGCGCTGCCTGGGCGTCCTTGGACTGCGCGGCCTCCAGGGCGGCCTGCTTCTTCGCGGCGGCCTTGATCGCGACCGAGCGGTGGAAGTCCTCCTGGGTCGGCATGCCGTAGGCGCGCGCGGTCGAGTCGTGCAGTTCGACGACGTAGTTGTAGAGCCGATCCTTGAAGTGGGGGACCGTCTCGCCGGGCAGGGCGCGCTGCGGCGTCCCGAACACGATGTGGACCGGCGGACGCCCCGGGACCGGCAGGGTCTGGCCGTACGGCATCGCCGCGTAGGCGCCGACCAGCGCCATCGGGAGCACCGGCACGTCGTGCTGGATGCTCAGTGCCGACACGCCCGACTTGAACGGCGCCATCGCGCCGGTGCGTGACCGGGTGCCCTCGGGGAAGATCAGCAGCGGGACGCCCTCGTCCAGCAGGCGGCCCGAGAGGCCGGCGTGGCCCTTCATGCCGCCGCGGTCGACGGGGTAGGCGTTGAAGAACAGCCGCGTGCCCATCGACTTGGTCTTCTGCTTGAAGAAGTAGTCGGCGGCGGCGCCCGCGGCGAGGTTCTTGCTCAGCCGGCGCGGCAGCGCCCCGAAGATCACCGTGGTGTCGACGTGGCTGGAGTGGTTCGCGATCGCGATAAAGGGGGCGTTGAGGCCGTCGAGGCGGCGCATGCCGTGGACGTGGACCGACAGCGCGGACCAGATGTAGGGCTTCATGACCAGTTGCTGGGCGATGAAGCGCCCGATGGCGCCGGGGCCGTCGGAGTACTTGCCCAGGTCCTCCTTGCTCACAGGCCGCCCCTCGCGTTGATCACCGCCCCATTGTGCCCTACCGCCGCAGGGCGCCCCAGTGGTCCGTTCACCGTGATGTCACCCTTCCCTTGTCGGTAGCCCGCGGGAAGCGCTCGTGTCGTCGCTGCCCGACGGTCAGCCCTGCTTGGCCTTTGAGAGCCGGCGGCTGATCGCGTGGACGACGCCGCGCGGGAGGTGCTGCAGCGCGAACGCCGCCAGCTTCCAGCGCGTGGTGGGGATCGAGACGACCTTGCCGCGGTCGGCGTCCGCCAGCGCCTCGCGGACGCAGCGCTCGGCGCTGACCCAGACGGGGCCGGGGATGGAGCGCGCCTGGCCGTCCAGGCCGGCCCGCTCGTGGAACTCGGTGGTGACCCAGCCGGGGCAGAGCACGGTGACCGTGACGCCGGTGCCGGCGAGCTCGCCCGCGAGGCCCTCGGACCACACCCGCGCGAACGACTTCACCGCCGAGTAGCCGCCCTGGGCGATCCACGCCGCCAGGGAAGCCACGGTGATGATCGTGCCGCGCCCGCGCGACGCCATTGCCCGGCCGGCGGCTCCGCCCAGCAGCATCGGGGCGAGCGCCATCACATCGAGGGCGCGCTCGAGCTCAGCGGTGTCGGCGTCCAGCAGGGTGGTGGTGAAGCCGAAGCCGGCGTTGTTGACCAGCACGTCGACGGGGGCGTCGGCCGAGGCCAGCCGGGCGGCGACGGCGTCGATGTCGGCGCGGACGGCCAGGTCGGCGGGCAGCACCTCGCAGCGCACCCCGTAGCGGGCGGCGAGTTCCTGGGCCTGGGCGGCCAGCCGCCTCTGGTCGCGGGCCACCAGCACCAGGTCGTCACCCCGGGCGGCGAGCTGGCGGGCGAACTCGGCCCCGATCCCTGCGGTGGAGCCCGTCACGAGCGCTGTGGTCATGCGCCCACGGTAGCGGCCGCAGGGCGCGCGGCAGCCGCCCGGGAAATCAACGATCGCGCACTCACCGCTGCCGCCCGGGGCGTTCGGCCTTGTCGCGCCTCGGGGTAGGGGTCGCGAGTGCGCAGTTCTTGATTTCTGGCTGGGGACACCAGGGCAGCACCCCGGGGCGCCGAGTCCACGAAGTGCCTGGGGGCGGCGATCCAGGGGTGCCGAGCCCACGAAGGCCCCAGGCGCTGAGCCGCGAACGGCCAGGGCGACACCCCCGGGTGCCGAGCCCGCGACAGCACGAGCGCGGCACCCCGAGGGGCGCCGCGCTCGCGTCGCAGAAGGCGAGGGGGCTCAGGCGATGACGGCCTTGACCTCGCGGGCCATCTGGAGTTCCTCGTTGGTGGGGACCACCAGGACCGCGAACGCGGAGTCCTTGGTGGAGATGGCGCGCGCCTCCTTGGAGCGCAGCGTGTTGGCGACGGGGTCGAGCGTCACGCCGAGCGCGGCGAGGCCCTTGACGACGTCGCGGCGCACCGAGGAGGAGTTCTCCCCGACCCCGGCGGTGAACGACAAGGCGTCGATGCCGCCCAGCAGCACGAAGTAGCGGCCGATGTAGCCGACGATCCGGCGGATGTAGACATCCCAGGCGAGTTGGGCGCGCTCGTCGCCGTCGTCCTTGGCCGCCTCGACGTCGCGCATGTCGGACGCGCCGACCAGCCCGAGCATGCCGGAGGCCTTGTTCAGCAGCGTGTCGATCGCGTCGGTGCTCATGCCCGCCTCGCGGTGCAGGTAGGCGATCATGCCCGGGTCGACGTCGCCGGAGCGCGTGCCCATCACGAGGCCCTCGAGCGGCGTGAGCCCCATCGAGGTGTCGATCGCGACGCCGTCCTTGATCGCGGAGATGGACGCGCCGTTGCCGAGGTGGCACACGATCTGGCTCGTCTGCTCGTACGGCTTGCCCAGCAGTTCGGCGGCCCGGTGCGACACGTAGCTGTGGCTGGTGCCGTGGAAGCCGTAGCGGCGGATGTGGTAGCGCTCCGCGACGTCGGTCGGGATGGCGTAGGTGTAGGACGCCGGCGGCAGCGTCGAGAAGAACGCCGTGTCGAACACCGCGACGTGCGGCACGTTCGGCAGCGCCTTCTGCGCGCCGCGGATGCCGGCGATGCCGGGCGGGTTGTGCAGTGGCGCGAGCGGGGAGAGCGCCTCCAGCGTGGCGACGACCGACTCGTCGATCAGCATGGTGCGGGTGAGCTTGTCGCCGCCGTGCACGGTGCGGTGGCCGACCGCCCGGACGTCGTCCAGGCTCGGGCCGTGGTCGGCGAACATCTGCACCATGGCCGCGAGCGCGAGGCTGTGGTTGCTGTACTCCTCGTTGGCGACGAACTCCTCGCCGTTCACCTTGTGCGTGAGGACGCCGACGTCCTGGCCGATCCGCTCGATGAGGCCGGACGCCAGCACCTCCTCGGTGTCGGCGTCGATCATCTGGTACTTGATGGAGCTCGAACCGGCATTGAGCAGCAGGATCGGCGTGGCCATGGTTCTCCTTCGTTCCGGACGCGCTCGCGCCCGACTTTCCTCCGGGCGGGGTCGCCCGGTTGCGTGAGGTTCTCCGCTCCGGGGTCGCCGGGGCGAAAGGGCCGGACGCCGCGGCGTCCGACCCCGGGGTGGCTCAGCTGTGCTGGGCCTGGATCGCGGTGATGGCGATGGTGTTGACGATGTCGTCCACCAGGGCGCCGCGCGACAGGTCGTTGACGGGCTTGTTCAGGCCCTGGAGGACGGGGCCGACCGCCAGCGCGCCGGCTGAACGCTGCACCGCCTTGTAGGTGTTGTTGCCCGTGTTCAGGTCGGGGAAGATGAACACCGTCGCCTGGCCGGCGACCTCCGAACCCGGCATCTTCTTCGACCCCACCGTCGGGTCGACGGCCGCGTCGAACTGGATCGGCCCCTCGACCTTCAGCTCCGGCGCCCGCTGCTTGACGATCTCGGTGGCCTCGCGGACCTTGTCGACGTCCGCGCCCTGGCCCGAGGTGCCCGTGGAGTAGGAGAGCATCGCCACGCGGGGCTCGATGCCGAACGCCCGCGCGGTGGCCGCGGAGCTGATCGCGATGTCGGCGAGCTGCTCGGCGGTCGGGTCGGGGTTGACGGCGCAGTCCGCGTACACGTCGACGCGGTCGGCCATGCACATCAGGAACGAGCCGCTGACGACGGAGACGCCCGGCTTGGTCTTGATGAACTCCAGGCTGGGCCGGATGGTGTTCGCGGTGGTGTTGACCGCGCCCGACACCATGCCGTCGGCCAGGCCGAGGTGCACCATCATGGTCCCGAAGTAGCTCGGGTCGGTCATCTTGTCGCGGGCCTGCTCGAGCGTGATGCCCTTCTTGGCGCGCAGCCGGGCGTACTCGGCGGAGAACCGGTCCACCAGGTCGGGGTCCGACATCGAGACGATCTCGGCGCCCTCGAGGGACAGCCCCAGGTTGAGCGCGCGGTTCTTCACCTCGGTGGCGTCGCCGAGCAGGATGATCTCGGCGGTGCCGCGCCGCAGCACGGTCGCGGCGGCCTCGAGGATGCGGTCGTCCGCCGACTCGGGCAGGACGATCCGGCGCTTGTCGTGCCGGGCCATCTCGGAGAGCTGGTACTCGAACATGAGCGGCGTCCGGATGCCGGCGCGGTCGACCCGCATCGCGGCGAGCAGCGCGTCGGCGTCCACGTTCTCGGAGAACAGCCGACGGCCGAGCTCGGTCTTGCGCTCGGAGCTCGTCATGGTGCCCTCGAGGCCGAACAGCTTCTCGGCGGTGGTGTAGGTGCCCAGGTCGGTGACGAAGATCGGGAGGTCCTGGCGGATGTTGGCGATGAGCTGCGCCATGGTCTCGGGGATCTCGTAGCCGCCGGTCAGCACGAGCGCGGTGAGCGGGGGGAACGCGCCGGAGCGCTGGGCGAGGATGATGCCCGGGATGATCTCGGTGCGGTCGCCGGGGGAGATGACGGTCGACTCGGGCTCGAGGCGCGCCAGCACGTTCGGCAGCGTCATCGCCGCGACGAGGACGCTCTGGCTCTCGTGGGTCATGACGTCGGTGCGGCCGGCGACCTGACGACCGTTGATGGCCTTCACCTGAGCGCCCAGCGTGGGCGCCGCCAGGACGGGGTGCGCCGGCAGCGTGCCGACCACGACGTCGGGCAGGGCCGCGCGCACGGCGTCCGCGTACGGGGTCTGGTCGCCCTCGGGGGTGCGGGTCGGGATGACCGCGATCACCTGGGCATGGTGCTTGTCGAGCAGGTCGACGGTGCTGCGCGCCAGCTGGGTGACCTCGTCGGGAGTCCGGTTCTTGGCCGACACCGCCAGGGCGATGGGAGCGTTCAGGTTCGCGGCCACGCGGGCGTTGAACTGCAGTTCCTGGGCGCCGAGGTTGTCGGTGTAGTCCGAGCCGAGGATCACCATCGTGTCGTAGTGCGCGGCGACCTCGTTGTAGCGCTGCAGGATGGTGGCCAGCGCCGCGTCGGCGTCGGCGCGGACGTCCTCGTAGGTGACGCCGAACGCCTCGTCGTAGTCCTCGTGGACGACCGGCTGGTGCACCAGCGTGGACAGGATCTGGTCGGGTTGATCGCCGCCCGTGATCAGGGGGCGGAACACCCCGACCGATTCGACCTCGCGCGTGAGCGCGTCCAGGATGCCGAGGGCGACCACCGACTTCCCTGTCAGGCCCTCCGGTGCGAGTACATAGATGCTCCGAGTCACGAGGGTCAGGCTACCGGTCGGACGCCGATCCGTGCGGCCCGAGGTGACCGCGATCTCCACGCAACGCCCCCGTTGCCCGGATGGCGGACCGGCGTCCCGCCCAGTGGGCAGGCCGGCGGGGTCGCTCCCCTTGTCGGATCAGAGTCGCGCGCGCAGCCACGCGATCTGGTCGGCGTGCGACACGTCTGCGGTCGGGGTCTCGAGAATGACCGGGGCGCCCGCCTCGCGGACGACCGAGACCAGGTAGTCGGCCTCGCACTCGCCGGCGCCCAGCACGGCGTGCCGGTCCGCGCCCGAGCCCGCGGCGTCCCGGGAATCGTTGAGGTGGACCAGATCGATGCGTCCGGTGATGCCCTTGATGGCGTCCACCAAGCCGTCGGGATCCAGCCCGCCGGCGTGCGCGTGGCAGGTGTCGAGGCAGAATCCGACGTTCTCGATGCCCTTGGCGTCGGCGATGGTGTCCCAGAGTCGGGCGATCCTCTCGAGCTGGCGGGCCATCGCGTTGGCGCCACCGGCGGTGTTCTCGATGAAGATCGGGACGGTCAGGTCCAGGCCCTCGATGGCCTTGCGCCAGTTGTCGAAGCCGACCTGGGGGTCGTCGCCGTTGTTGACGTGGCCGCCGTGCACGATGACGCCGCGGGCGCCGACCTCGGTGGCCAGCTTCACCTGCTTGGCGAGGATCTGCCGGCTCGGGATCCGGATCCGGTTGTTGGTGGTCGCGACGTTGATGACGTACGGCGCGTGGATGAACAGGCCCACCCCGGCCGCCTCGGCGTCCGCCTTCAGGCCGGCGGCGCCGCCCGGATGCGGGACGGCGTGGCCCTTCCAGGCCTGCGGGTCGCCCAGGAACGTCTGCGCGATCGGGAAGCCGTCGGCGTGCGCGGCGGCGATCGGGTCGTCGACGTGGCCGCCGATCTCGATGCTCATGCGCTCAGCCCGCCCAGCACGTCCATGGCCTCGTCGACGTGCGCGATCGGGACCAGGAGGTGGTCGTGGTAGAAGCCGGCGATCACGTTGCACGACAGCCCGACGCGGGCCAGCGCCGTGCTGACCGCGGCGGTGATGCCGACGGCCTGCAGCGACGTGTGCGCCTCCAGGGTGATCCAGCCGAACACCCCGTCGTAGGCGAGCCGATGCTCGTCGGCGATCGCCTGGTCCAGCACGAGCGTGGTGCCCTCGTCCTCGACGATGCGCGCGTGGAACGCGACGTCGGGCGGGTTCTCGCTGGTCACGTAGACGTAGGAGCCCTGCCGGACGTAGGGGCGCAGCGCGCCGAGGATCTCGTGCAGATCGGTCATTCCCGCCATGGCGTCAGTCTAGGGTGGCGAGCGCGCTCAGAGCCGCGGCACTCGAGTGCCGCCGGCTCCGACCCGGGGGACCGGGCTCAGCCGGCGACGCCGGAGGCGTCCGACCAGACGAAGGCGGGGACGGCCCGGATGAGCCGCCGGGCCGACTCCGTGTGACGTAGCACGGCGTCCGGGCCGTGGTAGCCGGTCAGGCCCAGGACGAGGTCGCGCCCGAAGAACTGCCAGGTCGCCTCCTTGGGCGGCAGTTCGGAGACGAGCGCGCGCACCTCGTCGGTGAGGATCGCGTGCGCCTGCCGCTCGTCGCTCGCCAGCACCCCCCAGCCCTTCGCGAAGGCGGGCGAGTCGGATGCCATCCCGCGCAGATCGAGGGCGACCCGGCCGCGCACGTCGAGCGGGGCGACGGCGGCCGGCAGGTCCAGCACGATCACCTGGCGGCGGCGGAACTGCTCCCAGACCACGGCAGCCTCGTCGACCGCCCACTCGGCCTCGAACGTCAGGAACGGGACGCCCTCCAGCGTGCCGCTGGCCACGTTGCGGGCCGAGTGCAGGGCGGTCGGCGTCCGACCCGCTCGCGGCACCGGGCCCTCCTCGAGGTTCCAGCGCTCCGCCAGATCGGGACGGTTCTCCTCGAATCTCAGCCCGTGCTCGGAGGCGAACCGCCGCCACGAGGCGGCGCGCCCTCGCGCCGCAGCGCGCGGACGGGCGTGTTGAGCAGCCATCCGGACAGCCGGACGAGCGCCGGCCCGCCGGCGAAGACCCTGAACGTGCGCATCCCTCGAACCTAACCGACCGCGTCGGCTGAGCCGAACGGTGTCCGGCCGGCTTGCCGAACAGCTGCGCCGCCCTCGCCGCGGCGTCCGCGGCGCTAGGGTGTCCGTGCCAGTCAAGCTCACGCGAGCCCAGGGAACCCGGTGCGAATCCGGGACTGACGCGCAGCGGTGAGGGGGACGGACGGGGCGTGCCGCGATGCGGCCACCACTGGGGCGGACGCCCTGGGAAGGTGCTCCGGCCGGACGATCCCGAGTCCGAAAACCTGCTGGCCCACGCGGGGAGCCCCGCGCGGTCACCGTCGGGCCCACGCGCAGCCAGCCCCCTGACCTGAACAGGTGGAACCATGTCCGTCCTCATCCGCGACCGCGCCGACCGCTGCCCGGGGATCCTGCGTCCGTGGCCCGCCGCCGACGGGCTGCTGGTCCGCGTCCGGCTCGTCGGTGGGCGCATCACCGCCCGCCAGCTGCGCGGCCTGAGTGTCGCGGCGACCGTTTTCGGCGACGGCTGCGTCCGGCCCACGACCCGCGCGAACCTGCAGTTGCGCGCGTTCCCGGGCACCGACGGCGTCCTGGACGCCGACGCGCTGGCCGCCATCGAGGCCAGCGGGCTGCTGCCCGCGCCGGCACACGACCGGGTCCGCAACATCACCGTGTCGCCGCAGACAGGCCTCGCCGGCGGCCGCGCCGACCTGCGTCCGCTGGCCGCCGACCTGGACGCGCAGATCGTCGCCAGCGACGTGCTGCCCGGCCTGCCCGGCAAGTTCGCGTTCGTGCTGGACGACGGCCGCGGCGACCTGATCGACCGGCCCTGCGACGTCGGCCTCGTCGCCCTGGACGCCGAGACGGTCCAGCTCCGCGTCGGCGAGCACTACGGGGCGGTCGTCCCGCTGGCCGCGGCCGCCCGCGAACTCATCGCGCTGGCTGAGCTGTTCTGCGCCGCCCGCGGCACCGGCCCGACCGCGCCCTGGCACACCTACGAGATGGCATCCCCCCTGGTCGCCCCGGTGGACCCCGACCCGCGCGTCCCGCAGGCCACCGGGCCGCTGCCGTTCGGTCCCGTGCCCGGCGGGCTGCACGCGCCGGTGGGCGATGACGGCCTCGACCCCGCCGACGTCGACGCCCTGCTCGCCGGCGTGGACGAGGTGGTGTTCACGCCGTGGAAGGGCGTCCTGATCCCGTCCCCCACGCAGGTGGCGTCCTCGACGCACGGTGGTGCGGCGCAGGCGGACGCCGGCGGCTCGGACGCGGGGCAGCGGTGAGCGGGCTGCGACGTCCGGCCCGGCGCTACCCCTACGTGGACGCAGGGGCGGACATCTACGTCGACTCGTTCGCGACCATCCGCCGCGAGGCCGACCTGACCGGCGTCCCCGCGGACGCGGAGAAGGTCGCCGTCCGGATGATCCACGGCTCGGGGCAGGTCGACCTGGCCCGCGACCTGGTCGTCCACCCGGGCCTGCTCGCCGCCGCCCGCGGCGCGCTGGAGGCGGGAGCGCCGATCCTGTGCGACGCCACCATGGTCGCCACCGGCGTCACCGCGTCCCGGCTCCCGGCGTCCAACGACGTGATCTGCCTGCTGAACGACCCACGTGTGCCCGACCTGGCCCGCGCGTTCGGCACCACCCGCTCGGCCGCCGCGGTCTCGCTGTGGGAGCCGATGCTCGCGGGCGCGGTCGTCGCCATCGGCAACGCGCCCACCGCGCTGTTCCACCTGCTGGAGCTGATCCTGGACGGCGGTCCGCGCCCGGCGGCGATCGTCGGCTGCCCGGTCGGCTTCATCGGCGCGGCCGAGTCCAAGCAGGCGCTGGTCGACCTGGCCGCCGACCACGGCATCGACATCCCCTACGTGACCGTGCTGGGACGCCGCGGCGGCTCGGCGATGACGTCGTCGGCTTTGAACGCGCTGGCCCAGGAGGCCGAGTGAACACCCCCGCGCCCCGCGAGCCCGGCGCCGCGCCTGCCACACCCGTGCCCGAGGCGGACCCCGAGACGGGCCGCGCGGCCGCGTCCGGGACGCTGGCGATCGTCGGCGTCGGTCCGGGCGATCCCGAGCTGATCACCCTCAAGGCCGCCCGGCTGATCGAGGACGCCGACGTGGTGGCCTTCCACGCGGCGCCCGGAAAGGCGTCCAACGCCCGCCGGATCGCGGCCCCGCTGTTCCCCGCGGGCGTCGTCGAGGAGGAGCTGACCTACCCCGTCACCACCGGCGCCACCGACCACCCCGGCGGCTACGCCGGCGCGATGGGCGCGTTCTACGAGGCCGCTGCCGCGCGCCTGGCGGACCACCTGGACGCCGGCCGCTTGGTCGTCCTGCTCGCCGAGGGCGACCCGCTGTTCTACGGGTCCGGGATGTACCTGCACGACCGGCTGGCTACGGCGTACGCGACCGCGATCGTGCCCGGGGTGCCCGCGTTCGCGGCGGCGACCGCCGCGGCGGCGTCCCCGCTGGTCAGGCAGACCGACGTGCTCACCGTGCTGCCCGGCACGCTGCCCGAGCCCGAACTGGCCCGGCGCCTGGCCGACACCGACGGGGCGATCATCATGAAGCTGGGCCGGACGTTCCCGGCCGTCCGCCGCGCGCTGGAGGCGTCCGGACGCCTCGACGGCGCGGTGTACGTCGAGCGCGCGTCGATGCCCGAGCAGCGCCAACTGCTGGTCGCCGACGTGGACGCCGCGTCCGTGCCCTACTTCTCGCTGATCGTGGTGCCCGGCGACGCCCGCAACGGCCGCCGCACCCGCGACGCCGCCGACCCGGCGATCCGCGCGGCCGTGCTCCGCGACGGCGACGGGAGCGACGTGCCGGCGACCCGCAGCGCTGCCCGACCCGGCGGCGCCGACGGTACGAGCGCCCCAGCGAGGTCGGTCGCGGTCGGCGCGAACGTGGGCGGTCTGCACACGGCGGTCCCCGTGCCCGCCGAGTTGCTGGTCGTGGGGCTCGGCCCCGGACCCGACCGGTGGGTCACCCCCGAGGTGACCGCGGCGCTGGCCGAGGTCGAGCATGTGATCGGCTACGGCCCCTACGTGAACCGGGTGCCGCAGCGTGCCGGGCTGATTCGGCACGCGTCCGGCAACACCGTCGAGCGCGACCGGGCCCGGCTGGCGCTCGAGCTGGCGGCGGCGGGGGAGCGCGTCGCGGTCGTGTCCGGCGGCGACGCCGGGATCTTCGGCATGGCGTCGGCGGTGTTCGAGGTCGCCGAGGACCCGGCGTTCGCGGGCGTCCCGATCCGGGTGCTGCCCGGCCTCAGCGCGGTACAGGCCGTCGCCGCCCGCGCGGGCGCCCCGATCGGCGGCGACTTCGCCGTGGTGTCGCTCTCGGACCGGCTCAAGCCGTGGTCCGTCATCGAGGACCGGCTGGTCCACATCGCGCGGGCCGACCTGGTGCTGGCGCTCTACAACCCGGCGTCCCGCTCGCGCACCGAGCAGATCGCCCGCGCCCACCAGGTGCTGCTGGCGCACCGCGCACCGGAGACGGTGGTGGTCGTGGGCCGCGACGTCGGCCGCGCGGAGGAGTCGCTGCGCGTGACGACGCTGGGCGCGTTCGAGCCGGCGTCGATCGACATGAAGTGCCTGGTGATCGTGGGGGCGTCCGGGACGCGCGTCGGCCCCGCCGGGGTGTGGACGCCGCGCTTCGTCCCGGGCGAGGAGGCGCAGTGAATCCCGAACAGACGCGTCCGGAGCCCAGGGGGGACGCGGCCGGGGTGCGCGTCCACTTCGTGGGCGCCGGACCCGGGGCCGCCGACCTGCTGACCGTTCGGGCGGTCCGGCTGCTGGAGGCCGCGGACGTGGTGCTGTTCCCCGGCACCTACCTAGACCCGGGCGTCCTGGCGCACGTCAGCCCGGACGCCGAGCTGATCGACACCCAGGACCTCGACCTGGACCAGATCACCGCCCGGATCGTCGACGCGGCCCGCGCGGGCCGCTCGGTGGTGCGGCTCGCTTCGGGCGACCTGTCGGTCTACTCCGCGCTCCACGAGCAGGCCCGTCGCCTGGACGCCGCGGGCGTCGCCTGGGACGTCACGCCGGGCGTCCCCGCCTACGCGGCGGCGGCCGCCGCGGTGGGACGCGAACTCACCGTGCCACTGCTGGGCCAATCGGTGGTGCTCACCCGCACCCAGGCCCGCTCCACCGCGATGCCGAGCGGGGAGGCCCTGGCCGCATTCGCCGCGACCGGAGCCACGCTCGTGCTGCACCTGGCGATCACCCGCACCCGGGAACTGATGGCCGAGGTGGCGCCGCACGTCGGGGCGGACTGCCCGGTCGTCGTCGCCCACCGGGTGAGTCAGCCCGAGCAGCAGATCCTGCGGGGCACAGTCGCCACCATCGCGGACGCCGTGGAGGCGGCCGGGCTGCGCCAGGCGGCGCTGATCATGGTCGGCCGCACGCTCGATCCGGCTTCGGCGGGGGAGTCCTACCTGTACGACCCGCGCCGCGACCGCACCATCAAGCGCCGGTAGCCGGAACGGCTCAGGCGGGCTTGGTCCAGGCCCACTGGGTGACGCAGCGGGCGGGGGTCCAGCCGGTGAAGGAGCCCAGCGGTGCGGCGACCTCGATGCCGATGCGGGTCAGTTCGCCCCCGCGCTCGGCGAACAGGCCGGCGAGCCGCATCTCGGTCTCCAGCGTGACGCCGTGGACGACCAGCCGCCCGCCGGGACGCAGTGCGGCCAGGCAGGTGTCGAGCACACCCGGGACGCTCGCGCCGCCACCGACGAAGATCGCGTCCGGCTCGGGGAGCCCGGCGAGCGCCTCGGGCGCAGCCCCGCGCACCACGCGCAGCCCCGGCACGCCGAGCGTGGTGGCGTTGCGCATGATCCGTGTGGCCCGCTCCGGGTTGGACTCGATCGCGATCGCCCGGCACGTCGGGTGCGCGCGCAACCACTCGATGCCGACGGAACCGGCGCCGGCGCCGACGTCCCACAGCAGCCCGCCGGGCGTGGGCGCCAGCCGCGCCAGGGCCGAGGCGCGCAGGTCGCGCTTGGTCAGTTGGCCGTCGTGGGCGTAGGCCGTGTCGGGCAGACCGGGCGTCCAGCCCAGGCGGTGCGGCCCGACGACCTCGATGCCCACCACGTTCAGCCGCGGCGAGCGGGCCGACCAGGCGTCGGCGATCCCGTCGATCCGGGACGCGGCGGCCGAGCCGAGGTCGCCCAGGACGTGCAGCCGGCTCGCCCCGTAGCCCGCGCCCACGAGCAGGGCGGCGACGGCGGCCGGGGTCGTCTCGTCCGCGGACAGGGCGAGCACGCGGCGTCCGGGCGCGAGTTCGCGGGCCAGCAGGCCGATCGGACGCCCGACGAGGCTGACGACGGCGGTGTCCGCGGCCGACCAGCCCAGTTCGGCGCGGGCGAGCGCCACCGAGGAGACGGCGGGCACGATGCGGACGGCGTCCGCCCCGAGGAGTTCGACCAGGGTCGCGCCGATGCCGGACACCAGCGGGTCGCCCGACGCGACGGCCACCACGTCGCCCTGCGGCAGCTTCGCCAGCAGGCCAGGCAGGCCCGCCTTCAGCGGGGAGGGCCACGTGAGGCGGCGCTGGTCGGCGGCCTCCGGGACGAGCGCGAGTTGCCGGGGGGCGCCCAGCAGCACATCGGCGTCCTCGATGAGGGCGCGGGACGCGGCGGGGAGCCCGGCGAGACCGTCCGCGCCGATCCCGACCACGGTCAACCGGCGGGTGGGATCGACGCGGTTCAACACGGGTCACCACGCTATCGTGGGCGGCGGCACGAGGTGCCCCGAAGTGACGTTCGTCGGAGACGGCGAAGCGCGCGCGACGGGGAGAATCTGGGAAGCCGGTGAGATTCCGGCACAGGCCCGCTGCGGTGAACCGAGCCCCGGGAGGGGACTCGGCCAAGTCCGAAGACCGGCCTCGCGCCACGACCGACCGGTTGGCGACAGAGCGGGAGCCTCACATGCCACTGCAGTACCCCTTTTCGGCCATCGTCGGCTGCGAGGCCGACGACCTCGACGACATGGGCCTGGCCCTGGTGTTGTCCACCATCTCCCCGGAGATCGGCGGTGTGCTGATCCGCGGCGAGAAGGGGACCGCCAAGTCCACCGCCGTCCGCGCGCTCGCCGCGGTGCTGCCCCCCGTCGACGTCTTCGAAGGGGACCGGTTCTCGATCGACCCCGACGACCCCACCGCCACGTCGCCCGACGTGCCCGCCGCCACGCCGTCGCCCGGCCCGGGCGTGCGTCCCGGGGCGGCACGCGACGACCACGGCGGGGCGGCGTCCGACGACCACCCCGTCGCGGAATGGCCGGCCGCGGGACGCGCGCGACGCACCCGGCCCGTGCGGCTGGTGGAGTTGCCCGTCGGCGCCACCGAGGATCGCGTGCTCGGGTCGATCCACCTGCAGAGCGCCCTGTCGGCGGGGCGGGTGACGTTCGAGCCGGGGCTGCTCGCCCGGGCGCACCGCGGCATCCTCTACGTCGACGAGGTGAACCTGCTGCACGACCACCTGGTCGACCTCCTGCTGGACGCCGCCGCGATGGGACGCGCCACCATCGAGCGCGACGGCATCTCGGTCGAGCACGCCGCCCGCTTCGTCCTGATCGGCACGATGAACCCCGAGGAGGGCGAACTGCGTCCGCAGCTGCTGGACCGGTTCGGGCTCACGGTGGAGGTCGCCGCGCCGCGCGATCCGGGGCACCGGGTCGAGGTGGTGCGCCGCCGGCTCGCCTTCGACGCCGGCCCCGCCGCCTTCGCCGCCCGGTTCGCGCCGCAGGACGCCGCACTGAGCGCCCGGATCGGGGACGCCCGCGCCCGAATCGGCTCGGTGGCGCTCAGCGGGGCGGCGCTCGCCGCGATCGCCCGGGTGTGCGCCGGCTTCGAGGTGGACGGCCTGCGCGCCGACATCGTCACAGCCCGCGCCGCGGTCGCGCACGCCGCCTGGTCCGGACGCGGCACCGTGACGCGCGCCGACATCCGGCAGGCCGCGCTGCTCGCCCTGCCGCACCGCCGGCGCCGCAACCCGTTCGACGCCCCCGGCCTCGACGAGGACCTGCTCGACCGACTCCTGGGCGACGACGAGCCCGAGCCCGACCCCGACGACCTGCCGCCCGAGCCCGACGGCCCGGACGACCCCGGCCCGGACGACCCCGGCCCGGACGATCCCGGTCAGGAGGCCGCCGATGACACCGACGGGTCCGGCGAGCCTGCGACCGACGCCCCCGGGCGCCCCGACGCACCCGAGGGTTCCGACCCGACCGGACGCTCCGACGCCCCGCAGCCGGCGACCGATCCCCAGGGCTCCGCCCCGCCCGAGGACCTCGACCCGCCGCCGCTGGACGCCCCCGCCGACGCCGGACCGGACAGGACGGTCACCGCGGCCGCGCCCTACCGCCCCGGCTGTTCGCGGTCCGCGGGATGGGCGCCGGCAGCGCGGGACGCCGCAGCCGCGCGCTCTCGACCCAGGGCCGCCGGATCGGGGCCGAGCCCGCGGCGTCCGGGGCGGGATCGCTGCACCTCGTCGAGACGCTGATCGCGGCCGCCCGGCACCAGGGCGCGCGCCGCGCGGACGGCGGCCGGGTGCGGCTGGAGGCGTCCGACCTGCGCGTCGCCGCCCGGGAGGGCCGCGAGGCGAACCTCATCCTGTTCTGCGTGGACGCCTCTGGCTCGATGGCCGCCCGGCGCCGGATGACCGCGGTGAAGACCGCGATCCTGTCGCTGCTGCTGGACGCCTACCGCCGCCGGGACCGCGTCGGGCTGGTCACGTTCCGGCGCTCCGGCGCCGAGGTGGCGCTGCCGCCCACGGGTTCGATCGACATCGCCGCGTCCCGGCTGGAGGACCTGCCCGCCGGCGGCCGGACACCGCTGGCCGAGGGGCTGGAGGAGGCGGCGCGGGTGATCCTGCGCGAGCGCGTCCGGGACCCGCGGACGCGTCCGCTGCTCGTGGTCGTCACCGACGGCCGCGCCAACGCCGGCCCGGACGCCCTCGCGCGGGCCGGGCGGGCGGCGTCCGGGATCGCCCGACTGGGCGTCAGCGCGGTGGTGATCGACAGCGAATCGGGGCCGCTGCGGCTCGGACTGGCCCGCACGCTGGCCGCGGCGCTGAACGCGGAGCACGTCGGCGTCGACGAGGTGAGCGCCCAGGCGCTGACCGGCGCCGTCCACGCCTGGCGCGACGCCGCACCCGGCCACGACGCCGCGTTCGGCCCCACACCAGGGTCACCAGCCTCCGGCGCGCGCCCCGCGTCCCGCCGCGTCACGAACCGCACGAAGGGAGCGGCCTGATGCCGCAGGGACAGCCGACGACCGTGCCCGACGACGGGCTCACCACCCGACAGCGCCGCAACCGGCCGCTGCTCGCGGTCCACACCGGCGACGGCAAGGGCAAATCCACCGCCGCGTTCGGGCTGGCGCTGCGGGGCTGGAACCAGGGCTGGAGCATCGGGGTGTTCCAGTTCGTGAAGTCCGCCAAGTGGCGCATCGGCGAGCAGACCGTTCTGGAGCGCCTCGGCGAACTGCACGCCCAGACCGGCGAGGGCGGACCCGTCGAGTGGCACAAGATGGGGTCCGGGTGGTCCTGGACGCGCAAGTCCGGCGACGCCGACGACCACGCCGAGGCCGCCGCCCAGGGCTGGGAGGAGATCAAGCGTCGGCTCGCCGCGCAGACCCACGACCTGCTCATCCTGGACGAGTTCACCTACCCGATGGAGTGGGGTTGGGTTTCGGTCGACGACGTGGTGTCGACCCTGCGCGAGCGCCCTGGCTTCCAGCACGTGGTGATCACCGGACGCCGCGCGCACCCCGCGCTGATCGAGGCCGCCGACCTGGCCACCGAGATGACCAAGCTCAAGCACCCGATGGACGCCGGCCAGAAGGGCCAACGCGGCATCGAGTGGTGAGTGACTAGGGCCGGCTGACCAGCTGATTGATCCGCTGCGGGGACAGCCCGAGCACCCGGGCGGCTTCGCGCTGGGTCATGCCGGATTCGAGCAGGGAGACCACCGCGGAGCGGCGCTTGGCGCCCGCGTCGGCGAGGGCGGAGCGGGCGGCGTCCTCGTCGCGGGCAGCCTCGGCCAGAAGGGTGGCGGTCGTCTCGGGGAGCAGCACGGAGACGTCGACCGCCACGTCGCTCTCGCAGATGTCGAGGTAGGCGGCCACGACGGACCGCGACACCTCGTCCGCCTCGTCCAGTCGGTGCACCTGGGCGGCGATCCCCAGTTCCGGGACGGTCAGCACCCACCACCGGCCTTCGCGCGTGGCGGTGACGTCGTAGGTCGTCATCAGCGTCTCCCTCTTCTCACAGCCATTCATCCGGCACCTGAGTCAGGTGCGCTGCGATCTGGCGCACCACGCCGGCGGACACCTGCCGGTGATGGGGCACGACCCGTTCGCACCGAGCCGTCGGGGAGCCCCCACACCTCGTGCGAGCCCTTGGCCGTCCGCAGCAGCACCCAGCCCTGCGCGCGCAGCACCGCGACGACGTCCCGGTACTTCTGCGGCTTCATGCAGCGTGTCTATCCTACCCTGGATGTCGCAACAAGGGGCCTCTAGAGATCTGTGGGTGACGTGCGACTCAGCCCCTCCGGCGCAGGACCCACGCGAGCGCGTCCGCCGGTGACGTCACGGTCTCCACGCCGTCTCCGTGGTCGGGACGCCGCACCACGACGACCGGGACGCCCAGCGCGTCGGCGGCGTCCAGCTTGGGGCGGGTGAAGTCGCCGCCGGAGTCCTTGGTGATCAGGACGTCGGCGGCGTGCTCGCGCATCAGGGCCAGCTCGCCCTCCAGCGTGTAGGGGCCCCGCGACGTGACCAGCCGCCAGGACGCAGGCAACTCCAGGTCGGGGGCGTCCACCACGCGCGCCAGCACGGCCGAAGCGCGGAGGGCGGGCACGAACCGGGCGAGTTCCTGGCGTCCGACGGTGACGAAGGGACGCGCCCCCAGCGATGCGGCCATCCGGGCGGCCTCCTCGTGGCCGTCGGCGTAGCGCCAGCCCGGACGCGGCTCCCAGCCCGGACGCTCCAGCCGCAGCAGCGGGACCCCCTGGGCGGCGCACGCGGCCGCCGCGTTGGCGGACATCCCGCGCGCGAACGGGTGGGTGGCGTCGACGACCAGGTCGAACCCGGCCAGCGCGGCGCGCAACCCGGGCACCCCGCCGAAGCCGCCGATCCGCACCGCACCCACCGGCAGACGCGGCCGGGCGACCCGGCCGGCGAGCGAGGAGGTGACGTCGATCCCGGCCTCCACCAGCGCCGCCGCCAGCGCCCGTGCCTCGCCTGTGCCGCCCAGCAACAACACCCGAACGCCCGGTGCTGGCGGCTCCCCGCTCACGAGGACGCCTCGGGTGCGCGCAGCAGCGCCAGGTCCATCACCCAGCCGGCGGCCTCCTTCGCCGCGGCCCGGGCCGCCTCGATGGCGGGCACCACGTCCGCGACGCGCCCCGACACCAGCGCCTCCGACGGGGTGCCGAGGTTGGCGCCCCACCAGATGGTCCAGTCGGCCAGGCCGTCCAAGGGCAGCCGGGACAGCAGCATGATCACGATGTTCGTCTGCCCCGACGCCAGCGCCTCGGGCAGCCGCCGCCCGGTGGTGACGTGCACCGGCGCCCCGACCGGGTGCAGCACGATGCGGTGCCGGGCGGCCAGAAGCTGCGGCGCGCTGATGCCCGGGATCACCTCGAAGTCCACGCCCAGCTCGGCCGCCAGCGCCGCGACGATCCGGATCGAGGAGTCGTACAGCGACGGGTCGCCCCACACCAGGAACGCCGCCGAGCCGCCCCGGGCGCGCAGCACGGACGCGTACGCCGCCACCCGGGCGGCGTGCCAGGCGGCGACGGCCGCCGGGTAGTCGGCGGGGTCGTCGCGGTCGCGCGGCGGGTCGTCCACCGCGACGATCGCCAGCCCGAACGGCTCGACGACCGCCCGCCGGATCGCCAGAAGCCCGTCCGCGTCCGACTTCCGCGCCGCGATCACGTAGTCGGACGCCGCCAGCGCGGCCGCCGCCTCCGGCGTGACGTGCTGGGGACCCATCCCGATCCCGACGATCCGGATCGGGCCCACCGGGGCCGATCGGGCGTGCGTCGCAGCCGGGGCCGATCGGGGGTGCGCCGCAACCGGGGATCCCTCGCCGCCCCGTGGGTCGTCGCTCACGCGTCCTCCTCCAGGTCGCCCTCGACGTCCAGGTAGACCTGCTGCATCGCGGCCAGCACGGCGGTGTCCGGCTCGGCCCACAGGCCCCGGTCGGCGGCCTCGTGCAGCCGCTCCACGATGCCGCGCAGCGCCCACGGGTTCGACCGCCGCAGGAAGTCCTGCGTCTCGGCGTCCAGCACGTACTCGCGCGCCAGCGCGTCGTACATCCAGTCGTGGACGACCCCGGCGGTGGCGTCGAAGCCGAACAGGTAGTCCACGGTCGCGGCGAGCTCGAAGGCGCCCTTGTAGCCGTGGCGGCGCATCGCGCCGATCCAGCGCGGGTTGACCACTCGCGCCCGGAACACCCGCGCGGTCTCCTCGGCCAGCGTCCGGGTGCGGACGGCGTCCGGGGTGGTCGAGTCGCCGACGTACGCGCGCGGGTCGGCGCCGGTCAGCGCCCGCACCGTGGCGACCATGCCGCCGTGGTACTGGAAGTAGTCGTCGGAGTCGGCGATGTCGTGCTCGGCGGAGTCGACGTTCTTGGCCGCCACCTTGATGCGGCGGTAGTTGGCGCGCATGTCGTCGGCGGCCGGCGCCCCGTCCAGGTCGCGGCCGTAGGCGAAGCCGCCCCACGCGGTGTAGACCTCGGCCAGGTCGGCGTCGTCGCGCCAGCTCCCGGACTCGATCACCTGCAGGATGCCGGCGCCGTAGCTGCCCGGCTTCGACCCGAAGATCCGGGTGGTCGCCCGCCGGGCGTCGCCGTGCAGCGCCAGGTCGGCGTCCGCGTGGGCCTTCACGAAGTTGGACGCCGCGGGCTCGTCCAGCCCGGCGACCAGGGCGATCGCGTCGTCCAGCATGGCGATGACGTGGGGGAACGCGTCCCGGAAGAAGCCCGAGATCCGGACCGTGACGTCGATGCGCGGCCGCCCCAGCTCGGCGAGCGGCACGACGGTCAGCGACGCCACCCGGCGGGACGCCTCGTCCCACTCGGGCCGGACGCCGAGCAGCGCCAGCACCTCGGCGATGTCGTCGCCGCTGGTCCGCATCGCCGACGTGCCCCACACCGACAGCCCCACCGAGGTGGGGTACTCGCCGGTCTCGTCCAGGTAGCGCTGCAGCAGCGAGTCGGCCATCGCCTGGCCGGTCTGCCAGGCCAGCCGTGACGGGATGGCGCGCGGGTCGACGGTGTAGAAGTTGCGCCCGGTCGGCAGCACGTTCACCAGGCCGCGCAGCGGCGACCCGGACGGGCCGGCAGGGATGAAGCCGCCGTCCAGCGCGTGCAGCACGCCCGCGAGCTCGTCGGTGGTGCGGTCCAGGCGCGGCACGACCTGCTCGGCGGCGAACCGCAGCACGGCCCGCACGTCGGCGTCCTCGTGCAGGCCCTCGACCGCGTCGACCGACCAGTCGGCGTCCTCCATGCCGGCGACCAGAGCGCGCGCCTGCCCCTCGATCCGGTCGACCTCGGCGGTCGGGGCGTCCGGCGCCAGCCCGAGCGCGGCGCGCAGGCCGGGCACGGCGCCGCCGACGCCGCCCCACACCTGCGCGGCGCGCAGGATCGACAGGACGAGGTTCACCCGGGCCTCGCCGGTCGGGGCGTCGCCCAGGATGTGCAGCCCGTCGCGGATCTGCGCGTCCTTGATCTCGCACAGCCAGCCGTCGACGTGCAGCAGGAAGTCGTCGAACTCCTCGTCGTCGGGCCGCTCCTCCAGGCCCAGGTCGCGGTGCATCTCCGCGGCGCGCATCAGCGCCCAGATCTCGCCGCGGATCGCCGGCAGCTTGGCCGGGTCCATGGCGGCGATGTTGGCGTGCTCGTCCATCAACAGTTCGAGGCGGGTGATGTCGCCGTAGCTTTCGGCGCGCGCCATCGGCGGGATCAGGTGGTCCACGATCAGCGCGTGCGCCCGCCGCTTGGCCTGCGCGCCCTCGCCCGGGTCGTTGACCAGGAACGGGTAGATCAGCGGCAGGCTGCCCAGGGCGGCGTCGGGCCCGCAGGACGCCGAGGGCGCGGCGTTCTTGCCGGGCAGCCACTCCAGCGAGCCGTGCTTGCCCAGGTGGACGACCGCGTCCGCGCCGAAGCCGTGCTCCAGCCAGCGGTAGGCGGCCAGGTAGTGGTGCGAAAGCGGCAGGTCGGGGTCGTGGTAGATCGCGATCGGGTTCTCCCCGAAGCCGCGCGGCGGCTGGATCAGGATCACCACGTTGCCGGCCCGCAGCGTCGCCAGCACCAGTTCGCCGGCGTCGTTGACGAACAGCGTCCCGGGCGCCGGGCCCCACGCGTCCGCCATCGCCGCGCGCAGGTCGGCGGGCAGGTCGGCGGTCCAGCGCTCGTAGTCGGACGCCGGGATGCGGGCGTGCGCGTCGGTCAGCTGCGCGCTGGTCAGCCACTCCTCGTCCTGCCCGCCCGCGGCGACCAGCGCGTGGATCAGGGCGTCGCCGGCCGCGGTGTCGTCCTCCGGCGTCCCGGCGGTGTGCGCGGCCAGGATCCCGGTGACCGGGTTGTCGGCGCCCAGGTCGTAGCCGTCGGCGGCCAGGCGGCGCAGCAGCCGGATCGCGGAGACGGGGGTGTCCAGCCCGACGGCGTTGCCGATCCGGGCGTGCTTGGTCGGGTACGCCGAGAGCACCAGCGCCAGCCGCTTCTCGGCGTTGGAGGTGTGCCGGAGCCGGGCGTGGTTGACGGCGATCCGCGCCACGCGGGCGGCGCGCTCGGGGTCGGCGACGTAGTGCGGCAGGCCGTCCTCGTCGAACTCCTTGAACGAGAAGGGCGCGGTGATGATGCGGCCGTCGAACTCGGGGATCGCGATCTGGTTGGCCGAGTCCAGCGGGGTGACGCCGTCGTCGGACGCCGCCCACTCGGCCCGCCCGGTGGTCAGGCTGAGGCCCTGCAGCACCGGGATGTCGAGCGCGGCCAGCCGCGCCACGTCCCAGGCCTCGTCGTCGCCGCCCGCCGACGCGGCCGCCGGCGTGCTGCCGCCCGCCGCGAGCACGGTCACGACGAGGGCGTCCAGGGTGGCCAGCGCCTCGTACAGGTCGTCGGGCGCCGAGCGGAGCGACCCCGCGAAGATCGGGACGCCCACCGCCCGGTCCGTGGCGTCGATCGCGTCGGCCAGCGCGTGCGCGAAGCCGGAGTTCCCGCTCGCCTCGTGCGCCCGGTAGTACAGGACGCCGACGCGCGGCAGGTCGGCGTCCGCGGCCGTGGGAGAGGGCCGCGGCGCGAACCCCCAGGCGGGGATCGCCGCCGGGGGCTCGAAGCCCTCGCCGGTCAGCAGCACGGTGTCGGAGAGGAACGCGTGGAGCTGGCGCAGGTTGTCGGGCCCGCCCTCGGCGAGGTAGCGGTGGGCCTGCGCGGCGACGCCGATCGGGACCGACGACAGCTCCATCAGCTCGGCGCTGGGGCTCTGCTCGCCGCCGAGGATGACCAGCGGCGTCCGGGCGGCGCGCACGGCGTCCAGGCCGGGCCACAGGTCGTGCGGCGAGCCGAGCAGCCGGTAGACGACCAGGTCGGCGTCCGCGAGGACCGCGTCGAGCGCGGCGTCCGAACTGCGGGCCGGGTTCGCCCAGGCGTAGCCGGCGCCCGAGGCGCGGGCCGACAGCAGGTCAGTGTCAGAGGTGGACAGCAACGCGATGCGGATGGTGGGCTCGGCCACGATTCCTCCTGAGGGGTTCTCGCCCCGTCGAACGGTCGGATCGCGCGCGCCCCGTATCTGGCTGGCCGTCCGCGAGGACGACATCACAGTGGCGGAACCGCCCCGGACTCTCACCGGGTTCCTGGCGGACGCGTGCGCGACCACCCTAGGGGACGCCGGTCCCGGGGCCGCGCACGCTCGGCCGCTGGATGGCGGCGGCAGCGGCCGGTCGAGGATCAGCGAGCCGGCACCGCCCGGGCGCTCACCGTGCTCGGACCGGCCGCGCACCCGGCCGCCCCCACCATCGCGCTGCAGCACGGCGCCCAGCGGGTCGGGCGCCGCGACGCGGGGCCTCGATCGGCACTGGTGCGGCCCGCTAACCTACGGTTGTGACAAGTTGGGGCAACGCCGACCCAGGGGGACCGATGGACACCAGCAATATCGCCGTGCGCATGGCCGAGGTCTTCCGGCGGTTCCCGGACCGGCCCGCCACCCGGATCAAGGCCGGTGACGGCTGGGAGGTCCGCTCCTACCGCGAGCTGGCCCGCGACGTCGCCGCGCTGGCCGGCCACCTCGTGGCGCAGGGCATCGAGCCGGGCGACCGCGTCCTGATCCTGTCCAACAACCGGCCCGAGTGGAGCATCGCGGACCTGGCGCTGCTGTCGATCCGCGCCGTGCCGGTGCCGATCTACCCCACGAGCACGCCCGAGCAGGTGCGCCACATCGCCGGCGACTCCGGCGCGGTCTGGGCGTTCGTCGAGAACCAGAACCTGGTCGAGCGGCTGCTGCCGGTGTGGCCCGAGCTGCCCGCGCTGCGCGGCACCTGGACGTTCGACGGCGTCGCCGCCGACGACGCGCGGGTGCGTCCGCTCGCCGACGTGCTGGCCGACCCGGTCTCCCCGGACGCGTCCGCCGCGGCGGCGTCCCGGCTGACGGACGCCTCGGGCGACGACCTGGCGTCCATCATCTACACCTCCGGCACCACGGGCGAGCCCCGCGGCGCCGCCCTCAACCACCGCGGCTTCACCTCCGAGCTCGACTCGCTGGACGCGTTCTTCGACATCACGCCCGAGGACCACTCGCTGGCCTTCCTGCCGCTGTCGCACGCGCTGGAGCGCGCCTGGACGTTCAAGGTGCTCACCTCGGGCTGCATGAACACCTACGTCGCGGACGCCCGCACGGTCGCCGACGCCCTGGTCGAGGCCAAGCCGACGATGTTCGTCAGCGTGCCGCGGCTGTACGAGAAGGTCTTCACCACGGTCCATCAGAAGGTCGCCGGGTCACCGGCCAAGAAGGCGATCTTCCAATGGGCGATGCGGGTCGGCGCCTGGAACCAGCGCGCCTACCGCAAGGGCCGACGCCCCTCGCTCGGCCTGCGCGCCATGCTCCCGGTGGCGAACAAGCTGGTCTTCGGCGCGATCCGGGACGCCCTGGGCGGCCCCAAGACCGTGATGGCGTGCGGCGGCGCCCCGCTGCGGGAGGAGATCGAGGAGTTCTTCTCGGCCGCCGGCATGCTGCTGTGCCAGGGCTACGGCCTCACCGAGGCGTCCCCGCTGATCTCGTTCAACTCGCCGAGCGCGTTCAAGTTCGGCACGGCCGGGCGGGTGATCGAGGGCGGGGAGATCCGCATCGCCGAGGAGGGCGAGATCTGCTACCGCGGCCCGAACGTCATGGTCGGCTACTGGAACAACCCCGAGGCGACCGCCGCGGCGATCGACGCCGACGGCTGGCTGCACACCGGGGACGTCGGCTACGTCGACGTCGACGGATACCTGGTCATCACCGACCGCATCAAGGACATCATCGTCACGTCCGGCGGCAAGAACATCGCCCCGGCCCCCATCGAGGGCCTGATCCTGGCCGACCCGCTGTTCGAGCACGCGGTCGTGCTGGGCAACAACCGCCCCTACGTGACGCTGCTGGTCCGCCCGCACCTGCCCGCGCTGGAGGACCTCGCCCACCAGTTGCACCTCACCTTCGCGGACGCGGGGGAACTGCCGACCCGTCCCGAGATCGTCGAGGAGATCAAGCGGCGCGTCGCGGCGCTGACCGACAAGCTCCCCAGCCAGGAGAAGGTCAAGGACATCCGGGTGATGCTGGAGGAGCTCACCATGGACAACGGCCTGCTCACCCCGACGCTGAAGGTGAAGCGGCGTCAGGTGGAGGAGCGGTTCTCCGCGCTGATCGAGGAGATGTACGAGAAGGTCAGCCACATCAAGGACCGCCGCCACTGAGTCCAGCGGTGGCGTCCGCCTCGGCGGTGCGCGCGCCGCTTCCGGCTCAGATCCAGCCGTTGTCGGTCGCGGATCGCAGCGCCTCGGCGCGGTTGCGGGCGCCCAGCTTGCCGATCGCAGCGCTGAGGTAGTTGCGGACCGTGCCCTCCGACAGGTGCACCGCGCCGGCGATCTCGCCGGTGGACGCCCCGCCGGCCGAGGCGGCCAGCACCAGCGCCTCGCGTTCCGACAGCGGGGACGCCCCGATCGACAGGGACGCCGCCGCGAGGTCGGGGTCGACCACGCGCAACCCGCTGGCGGCGCGGCGGATACCCTCGATGAGCCGGTCGACGGGGGTGTCCTTCACCAGGAACCCGACGGCGCCCGCCTCCATCGCGCGGCGCAGGTAGCCCGGCCGGCCGAAGGTGGTCAGCACGATGACGCGCGTGCCCGGTGAGGCGGCCGCGATCAGCGGCAGCGCGTCCAGGCCGTCCTCGACATCGAGGCCGCCGGCGGGCATCTGAACATCCAGCAGCAGCACGTTGGGGGCGTGCTCGCCGGTCACGGCCACCGCGGCGGCCACGGTGCCGGCCTGCGCCACGACCTCGAGATCGTCCTCCAACCCGAGCGTGGTGGCCAGGGTGGCGCGGATCAGCGTCTGGTCGTCGGCGATCGCCACCCTGATCATGAGTTCCTCCTCGTCGCGGGCGTGGCCGCGTCCGCCCCGGTGTGGGCGGTCGGCGTGAGCACGGTGGCCCGCACGGTCGTCCCCGCCGGCGACGACTCGAGCGTCAGCGCGCCGCCGGCGGCCTCGACCCGCTCGGCCAGGCCGCGCAGCCCGGTGTGGCGCGTGTCGGCGGGGATGCCGCGGCCGTCGTCGGTGATGGTCACGGACGCCTCGTCGGCGGTGATCGTGCAGGTGGTCGCGCCGGCGTGCCGCACCACGTTGGTGACGGCCTCGCGCACGACGTAGCCGAACAGTTCGGCGCGGGCGTCGTCCAGGACGGGCAGCGCCGAGGGCGTCCGGCACTCGACCCCGGCGGCCTGCAGCACCGACCGCGCCGAGGCGACCTCGGCCGCCAGCCGCACCTCGCGCATCCCGGAGGCGGTGGCGCGCACGTCGGCCAGCGCCTGCCGGGCGACCTCGCCCAGCGTGCCGACCTCGGCTCTGGCGGCGCCGTCGTCGCGGCCGATCAGCCGCTCGATCAGGTCGGCCTTGATCGCGATGGTGGTCAGCGAGTGGCCCAGGATGTCGTGCAGGTCGCGGCCGATCCGTTCCCGCTCGGCGGCGACGGCGAGCACGGCGGTGCGCTGCTCGGCGCGCAGCAGCCGCTCCCGCATGCCCGCCTGCTCCATGGCGATGCCGATCGACCAGGCCAGCGCGAACGCCATCACCGACATGATGATCGCGAAGGTGTCGGCCTGCGTGAGGGCGACGCCGACCGCGGCCAGCGCGACGACGATGACCATCGGACGCGCCTCCCGCCACGGAAGCAGCATCGTCGCCACCATGGTCATGTAGGGCGCGAAGTACGACACCAGCGTCGGGGTGTCCGCCGCGACGGCGAGCGCGCCGATCGCGGCGATCAGGCCGGCGAGCCACGTCCAACGGGCACCCGGCCGCCAGTGCATCACCAGGCTGGATCCCAGGAACAGCACCAGCACCGCCAAGGACCCCGCGATCACGGACGGCAGCCGGGCGGGGGCGCCGGTCGCGGTCAAGACGATCGGGATCGCCAGGAACGCCGTGCTCGGCAGCATGTAGCCCGCGCCCTGGGCCAGCGAGCGCCGCCACCAGTGCAGGTCGGTGGCCGCCGGGTCGTAGCCCGGTGCGGTGGACGCGAGCGGCTCGGTCATAGCGGCGCCGGCGTCCAGGTGCCGCCCGGGCCCGCGATCGCCAGCGTGAGTCCGGGCACGTCGTCGCGCACCACGCGGACGTCGGTGCCCAGCGCGGCCAACCGCGGACGCAGCGCCCCCGGATCGGGATGGGTGAGCTCGAAGACCACCAGATCAACCCGTGCCCCGATCGTGCCGGCCGGCGACGGCGTGGCGCCCCAGTCGATGACGAACGGGATGACGCCCGAGTCGTCGGCCGCCAGCGGCCGGGTCAGCCGCCAGGTGAGCAGCGTGCCATCGGGCGCCCGCCGCGACCCGTCGCCCAGCGGGCCGAGGTCGGCGCCGGCGGCGGCTGCGGCGGCCAGGGCGGCGTCCGGGTCGGCCGGGTGGACGGCGAACGTGCGCGCCACCGGCGCGGTGACCCGGTCGAGGCCGAACACCACCTGCTCGGCCGTCCCGACCGCCGGGTCGAGCCCGATGATCTCCAGGTAGGCGCCCTCGCCGAACGTCATCAGGTGGTTGCGGGTGCCGAACCGGGGGTGGACGCCGCCGGCCTCGGGCGTGACCCCCGTGGCGGCCGCGATGGCGGCGACCGTTCCGGCCAGGTCGGGAGTGGCCACGACGATGTGATCGAGGTTGGTGGGGATGGTCATGTCGTCCTCCGTTCGCTGCTGATCACACTACGACGCACCCGTGCGACCCCTGGGGGTGGGGCTCAGCGCCTGGACGTCCGCACGGCCCGCCGGTAGCCCAGCGCGCCCAGCCCGACCAGCACGAGGCTCCAGGCTCCGATCACGGCCACGCCCCGCCACGGGAACTCCCCGCCCATGATCGGCCAGGCGCCGATCTGCGCGGCCCAGTACGACGGCAGCGACAGGCCGAGGGCCTGCATCGGGGCGGGCATCATCTCCAGCGGGATCCACAACCCGCCCAGCATCGACAGCGCCAGCATCACCAGCGTCGTCGCTGCGGACGCCGCGGCCGGCTTGAACCACAGGCCCAGCGTCAGGCCCAGCAGGATCATCGGCAGCAGCGCCAGCAGCAGCAGCGCGAAGGAGCCGAGCCAGGCGGCCGCGTCCAGC
Organism: Propioniciclava coleopterorum; assembly: GCF_011393335.1. Lineage (NCBI taxonomy): Bacteria > Bacillati > Actinomycetota > Actinomycetes > Propionibacteriales > Propionibacteriaceae > Propioniciclava > Propioniciclava coleopterorum. The sequence goes on from NZ_CP049865.1 coordinate 1,904,391, forward strand.
CGGACGCCGCGCAGCGCTCCGGCGACGAACACGATCCCGATCGCCGGGATCACCACGCCGACCGCCACCAGCACCTTCGCGGCGACGAACTGCGCCGGGGTGAGGCCGGTGATCATCAGCTGCCGGAACCAGCCCGTCGAGCGCTCGTTCTGGATCTGGTTGCCGGCCGACATCGCCGCGCCCAGCCCGCCGTAGGTGGCCATCATGACCATCATCGCCGCCGCGACGCTGACGCCGCCGTCGGCGGCGTAGCTGCCGAACATCGACGAGAAGAACAGGTACATCGTGGTCGGCATCGCGACGACGAAGGCCAGGAAGCTCCACTCGCGCAGCATGATCCCCAGGCTGCCGAGCAGGTAGTGCACGAACGGGTTGGTCCGGCGTCGGGCGGCGCGGGTGGCGTCCGGGGTGGACGCGGCGGTGGTGAGCGTGGTCATGGCGGTTCTCCTGGTGGTGGTGGGTGTCAGGCGACGAGCTCGAGGAAGGCGTCCTCGAGGCTGGGCGAGGTGACCTCGACGTCCCGGACGCCGGGGTGGGGGAGCAGGGCGCGCAGCGCGGCGTCGGAGTCGGAGCAGTTCAGCGTCCAGCGGCCGGCGGTCTCGGACGCCGACACGACGCCGGGCAGGTCCGCCCAGTCGGCGTGCGGGCCGGCGAAGGTCACGTGGCGGCCGCCGACGACCGCCTTGATCTGGCTGCCGGTCCCGTCGGCGACGACGCGGCCGGCGTTCATCACGACGATGCGCTGCGCGAAGGCGTCCGCCTCGTCGAGGTAGTGGGTGGCGAACACGATGGTGCGGCCGCCGTGTGCGAGGTCGGCCATGGTCGCCCAGAACCGGCGCCGGGTGTCGACGTCCATGCCCACGGTCGGCTCGTCCAGCAGCAGCAACCGGGGATCGCCCATGATCGCCAGCCCGAACCGGACGCGCTGCGCCTGGCCGCCGGACAGCTTCCCGACGTTCGCGCGCAGCAGCGGGGCGAGCTCGGCGCGCTCGATCACCTCGTCCAGCGGAAGCGGGTGCGCGTGCAGACCGTGCATCAGCTTGAGCAGCGTCGAGACGTTGACGTCGGCGAGCAGGGCGCCGTTCTGCAGCATCGCCCCGACCGCGCCGGTGCGGACCGCCGCCGTGGGCGTCCGGCCGAAGACGGCGGCGCTGCCCGCGTCGGGCCTGGCCAGGCCGAGGATCATCTCGGTCGTGGTCGACTTGCCGGCACCGTTGGGGCCCAGCAGCGCCAGGATCTGCCCGGCCGGGACGGTCAGGTCGAGGGCGTCGACGGCGGTGAGCGCGCCGTAGCGCTTGGTGAGCCCGGCGAGCCGGATCGCGGGTTCGGTGAGGGTGGTGTTCGTCATGTCCTCAGCCTCGCCGCGCGCCGCCGGGCTCCCCAGGGGGCGTCGTCACGACCTGGCCGTGACATCCGTCACACGAAGTCCCAATCAGCTCCACATGAAAATGCCGGACTTGGAGTTCACGGGTGGGTGATCCCGAGAGCCTGTCGGGTATTCGCGAGGTTCGCGCGCAGCAGCGGAGCGAGTTCGGCGCGCTCGATCACCTCATTCAGCTCCAGCGGGTGCGCAACCCGGCTGAAGGTCAGCCCATCGTGCGGTGGCCGTCGATCCCCTCGCGGATGATGTCGGCGTGGCCGGCGTGCTGGCTGATCTCGGCGAGCATGTGCAGCGCGACCCGGCGCACCGACCAGCTGACGCCCTGCTCGAACCAGGGCGCCTCGGGCACGGGTGGGCCAGGTCGAGGTCGGCTTCGGCGAGGACGGCCTCCGTCGCGGCCGCCACCTCGTGGATGCGCGCCCGCAGGACGTCCAGAGTCTCGTGATCGGCGAGCACGAAGCGGGTGTCCTCCCACTCGCTGCCGTCCCAGTCGCCGTCGTTCTCGGCGCCCTCCGCGGCGACGGCGTCCCAGTCGACGTCCGACTCGTACACCCCCGATCCGCCGAACGCCTCCGCCCCGGCGACGGCGAAGGCCATCCACTGCTCCTCGGTGTCGGCGACGTGCTTGAGGAGCGACGCGATCGTCAGCTGGCTGACGCTGCTGCGCGAGCGCGCCTGCTCGTCGGTCAGCCCGTCGGCCGTCTGCAGCAGGAAGCCGCGGTGGCGCCGCAGCGTCTCGATCAGGGCGGTGCGTTCGGGGGAGTCCGTCATCGGCTCGCCTTTCGGGTCGGAGGTGCGGTTCCGGGGCCGGGGTGGCCGCCCGCCGCGTGGCGGGGATCCGCCAGGAGGAACGCTACGGCTCGGTCGGCCGCGGGCGGAACCCCTTCGGGCGCCCGGCGCGGCCGCCCAGCGCCGGGCCGAGCACCGCCCCAGCCGATTGAGCACCTGCTCGGCGCGCCTCCAGGCCGCCGCGGGCCGGCGGCGGAGGAAACCGGCAACAGCCCTAGGGTGTGGGCCATGGACCTGGCCTCCGCCCAACGCGACCTGCTCGCCACCGAACGCTGGGCCTGGCTCGGCGCCCACCTCCAACGCTGGTACGCCGCGCCGCTGACGGCCGGAGACGGCGAGGCGCCCGAGGCGATCGCGGCGGCCGAGCGGCGGGTCGGCGTCGCGTTCCCCGAAGCCCTGGTCGAGTGGTTCCTGCTCGTGGGCCGCCGGCTGCGGGCCGTCCAGGACGCGCCGCTGGCCTTGGACGCCGTCGCCGCCGAGGAGGGCGGGCTCGCGTTCTGGCAGGAGAACCAGGACGTGTGGACGCTCGCGGCGACTCCGGCCGGCGACACGGCGATCGACGACGCGTCGTTCGCGTGGGCCGAGCCGCCGCTGGTCGCGGCGCTGGAGGGGATGCTCGCCTCCGATCTGATCGTGGGTGCCTGGTCCGGCGGCGGCCATGGCCCGCTGGGGCGCCTCGCCGACGGCGTCGTCGGCGGCGTGATCGTCGACGGGGAGCCGGACCTCGTGGCGGGCTACCCCGACCTGGGGCTCCCGGCCAACCCGTTCTTCAGCGTCGGCGTCCGCGGGGACGCCGCCACGCTGCTGCGCTGCGACCCGGCCGGCGGCATGGGCCTGGAGTGGGCGGCCGCGACGCCGGACGCCGTGGCGGCCCTGGACAAGGTGGTTCCCCTGGATCCGCCGGGCGGCGTTCACGTCGTGGCGGTCGCGTTCGAGGGGCTCGACCCCGACCTGCTCGGGCTGGTCACCGACGCACGCGGCATCCCGGACGCGGCGCGAGTAGCCCCGTGGCTCGGCGCCGCGGCCGGGCTGAGCACGGCCCGCGCGTCGCGGCCGACCCCCACGACGCCCGGGTCGGCGGTGTTCGAGTACGAGACGACCGAGCCCGACGCCCTCGTGGCGCGGCTCGCGTCCGGGATCGAGGGTCCGCTGCGGGCACACCTGACCGTTGCGCGCCGCCCGGAGCGGATCGGCACGTTCACGCGCGTCTTCCCCGATCCCGGACGCCGCTGGCCCTGAGCCCGGACGCCGCCGGCCCTGCTGAGCGGGCCAGGGACGCCGAACGCCGCGTCAGTCCCCCACGCCGCCTCCCGGGGCGCCGCGCGCGGTCGGTCAGCGCCAGCCCAGCGCGGGCGCGACCTCGGTGAGGATCGACTCGATCACGTGGGTGTTGTACGCCACGCCCAACTGGTTGGGGACGGTGAGCAGGAGCGTGTCCGCGGCGGCGATCGCCTCGTCCTGCGCGAGTTCGGCGATCAGGACGTCCGGCTCGGCGGCGTACGAGCGTCCGAAGATGGCCTGACCGGAGTCGATGAAGCCGACCTGGTCGCTCGCGTCGCGGTTGACCCCGAAGTAGCGGCGGTCCTCGTCGGTGGTGAGCGCGAAGATGGACCGACTCACCGACACGCGCGGCTCGCGCTGCCAGCCGGCGTCCTTCCACGCCTGCCGGAACAGGTCGATCTGCTTGCGCTGCTGCACGTGGAACGGCTCGTCGCTCTCGTGGTCCTTCAGGGTGGAGCTCATCAGGTTCATGCCCAGCTTGGCGGCCCACTGCGCGGTCGCGTTGGAGCCGGCGCCCCACCAGATCCGGTCGCGCAGCCCGGGGGACTGCGGCTGGATGCCGAGCGGGCCGGGGTGCGGGTTGGGGAACATCGGACGCGGATTCGGCTCGGCGAACACGGCGCCGTCGATCACCTGGAGCATCACCTCGGTGTTGCGCCGGGCGACGTCGGCCATGGTCTCGCCCTCGGGGGCGGCGTAGCCGAAGTAGGAGAAGCCGTCGATCACCTGCTCGGGCGAGCCCCGGCTCACGCCGAGCTCGAGGCGTCCGTCGGCGATCAGGTCGGCCGCGGCGGCGTTCTCGGCGAACATCATCGGGTTCTCGTAGCGCATGTCGATGACGCCGGTGCCGATCTCGATGCGGGACGTCCGCGCGCCGATGGCGGCCAGCAGCGGGAACGGCGACCCGAGCTGGTGGGCGAAGTGGTGAACGCGGAAGTAGGCGCCGTCGGCCCCGATCTCCTCGGCGGCGACGGCCAGGTCGATGGACTGGTGCAGCACGTCGGACGCCGACCGCGTCCCCGACTGCGGGTGGTCGCTCCAGTGCCCGAACGACAGGAAGCCGATCTTCTTCATGCCAGAACAATAGGCGTCGCGGTGCGCGCGCCGACCTCCCGGCCTCCCTGGCGGGCGGCGCGGTCGGCGGCGTTCGGCCTCGTCGGGACCGCTTCCCCGACGCGGTTCCTCTCGTCGGGGAAGCTACTCGAACCGGTTGATCATGAACTGGGCAGCCCGCACCAGGTACTCGCGCAGTTCGGCGTCCTCGGGTTCGGGCAGATCCAGGGAGTCGACGGCGGCGAGCATGTGGGTGACCCAGCGGTCCCGCTGGTCGGGGGTGACGGCGAAGGGCGCGTGCCGCATCCGCAGCCGCGGGTGGCCGCGGGTCTCCTGATAGGTCTTCGGCCCGCCCCAGTACTGCTCCAGGAACAGCCGCAGACGGTCGGACGCCGGCCCGAGATCCTCCTCGGGGTACATCGCCCGCAGCGTCGGGTCGCCCGCAACGCCCTCGTAGAACCGGTCGACGAGGGCCTTGAACGTCGGCGCGCCGCCGACGCGCTCGTAGAAACTGGGGAGGTCCTGGGTGGTCACGCCGTCCATGCTGCCACCCGCGGCGTCCCCGACGCGGGCGGGGAAGCCGAACGGGCGCGGACGTCACCGCCCGCGCCCGTTCGACGGGAGATCAGCGCAGCGTCTCGATGAAGATGTCGTTGCCCGGACCCAGCGGCAGGCCGGCGAAGTAGTAGATCGCCAGCACGCCCAGCCACAGCAGCCAGAACGGCACCACGAACGGGAGCATGCCCGACATCAGGTTGCCGAAGCCCGCGTTGGGGATGTAGCGCCGCAGGTACGTGAGCAGCACGATCATGTACGGGTTCATCGGGGTGATGACCTGCGTGGCGGAGTCGCCCACCCGGAACGCCGCCTGCACGAAGGCCGGCTCGAGCCCGACCAAGCCGAACATCGGGACGAACACCGCCGCCATGATCGTCCACATCGACGAGCCCGAGATGATGAACAGGTTCAGCACCGAACACAGCATCACGAACAGGATGATGACGCCGAAGCCGGTCAACCCGGACGCCTTCAGGCCGTCCGCGCCGGCGACCGCGATCCACGAGCCGATGCCCGACCAGTTGAACAGCGCGATGAACTGGCCCATCACGAACGCGAGCACCAGGAACGGGATCATGTCCTTCAGCGCCAGCCCCATCAGCTGCGGGACGGCGTTGAACCCCTTGATGGAGCCCGACGTCTTGCCGTAGAGGAAGCCGCCGACGGCGAACAGCACGAACACGATGAAGACGATGGAGTTCAGCAGCGGCGAGCGCGGCAGGAACTCGCCCTCGGCGTTGCGCCATGGCGAGAACGGGACCAGCACGGCCGCCAGGATCACCAGCCCGGTGATCAGGACGCCCCAGCCGCCGAACTTGAGCCCCCGACGTTCGGCGTCGGTCAGCTCGTGCCCCACGGCCTCGTTGGTGTCGACGGTGACCTCGACGCCGTCGTCGTCGATGGTCAGCACGCTGTCACCGCTCGACTCGACTTCGGCGTCGGAGATGCCCTGGCGGACCAGACGCGGCTCGATGATCTTTTCGATGATGAAGCCGGCAGCGATCGACAGCACGATCGAGGAGACCACGTTGAAGTAGTAGTTCGACACCGGGTTCACCGGGGCGGCGGCCGCCGCGACCGTCGGCACCGACGGCAGCACGGCGTTGGTGATGCCCGCGAACAGGGCGTCCAGCGAGGTGGGCACGATCGACGTCGAGTAGCCGGCGCCCGCGGCCGCGAAGCCGCCCAGCAGGCCGGCGACGGGGGAGCGTCCGACCGCCTTGAAGGCCATCGCGGCCAGCGGCGGCAGGATGACGAACACCGAGTCGGCCATGATCGAGCCGACGACGCCGAGGAAGCCCACCATGTAGGGCAGCAGCCAGCGGGGTGCGGAGCCGATCGCGGCGCGGATGGCGGCCGACAGGAAGCCCGTCTTCTCGGCGATGCCGATCGCGAGCAGGATCGGCAGCACCGTCACCAGGGGCGGGAAGCCGACGTAGTTCTGGCCGATGTTCGAGGTGAACCACGCCAGGCCCTCACCGGTGAACAGGCCCTTGACGACGGTGGCGTCCTTCGCGCCCGGCACCTGCACGGTGACGCCGGCCAGCGCGGCCGCCGTCCCGACGACGCCGACGATGAGGAACAGCCAGATGAAGAGGTTGAACGGCTGGGGCAGCTTGTTGCCGGCCCGCTCGAGCGCCGAGAGCAGTTTGTCGCTCCGCGTGGGTTCGGCCGTGGCGGTTGAGTTGGTCACGTGATGCTCCTTCCCTGGGGGTGCCCGGGTGGTGTTGCAGGTCGTGGTCGGTCGTGTGGTCGGCGTGGCGCCGCGCGCCGGTGCGCGGCGCCGGGAGTGATCCTCTCGTGTCTACTGCGGCTCGGGGAACAGGTGGTCCACATCCATGACGCCGCCGGCGGCCGCGAAGTCCTCGGCGACGGCGCGGGCCAGGTCGTCGTCGACCAGGAAGTCCAGCGCGGTCGCCGCGAGGCCGTAGGCCCCGTCGCCGATGCCCGTCAGGGCGAACTCGGACGCCGCGGCCTCGGCGAAGTCACGGGTGTGCAGCGCGGCGTTCTCGTCGGCGATCTTGAGCAGCGGGTGGATGCCCGGGACGCGGACGCTGACGTTGCCGAAGTCCGTGGACGCGGCGATCGTCTCCGGGACGACGCCCAGAGGAAGGGACCGGCGTCCTCGCTCGCCCTGGGCCAGCGCCCAACGCTCGGTCAGGGGGCCGTTGCTGCGCACCGGCAGCGACGGCGGGTGCTGGTCCCACGCGATCTCGACGCCGACGCCGGCCATGGTCGCCGCGCCGACCGCCAGGTCGTGGACGCGCTGGGACAGGTCGACCAGCGTCTCGGCGAACTTCGAGCGGACGTACACGTCGACGACGGCCTTCTCGGGGATGATCGACGCCCGCGTCCCGCCCTGGGTGATGACGGCGTGGACGCGATCCACCGGGATCATCTGCTGCCGCAGCAGCCCGATCCCCGTGTAGAACAGGGTCGCGGCGTCCAGGGCGTTGCGGCCCATGAAGGGTTCGGCGGACGCGTGGGCGGCCCGCCCCGTGTAGGTGATCGTCAGGGTGCGGCGTCCCAGCCACACCTGGTCGGCGACGTCGTAGCCGTACGGGTGCAGCATGATCGCGGCGTCCAGGCCCTCGAAGGCACCCTCGCGCGCCATGTACTCCTTGCCGGTGTGGCCCTCCTCGCCGGGCGTCCCCAGCAGCACCACGCGTCCGGAGAAGGCGTCGGGACGCCGCCCGGCCAGCCGGTGCAGCGCCAGGAACGCGCCGACCCCCGTGGCGCAGATGATGTTGTGCCCGCACGCGTGCCCGATGTCGGGCAGCGCGTCGTACTCGGCCAGCACCGCGATCGTGCGTCCGCCCTCGCCCGCGGTGAACTCCGCGTGCACGGCGGTGTCGCGCCCGAACGCGCCGACCTCGGCGTCCAGGCCCTCCGCGCGCACCAGGGCGGCGACACGTTCCGCGGACCGGGTCTCCTCGAAGGCGGTCTCGGGGTCGCCGTGCAGGGCGAGCGCGAGCGCGCGCAGGGGCTCCTGGAGGGCGGCGACGTCGGCGGCCAGCTCCTCCCGCAGGTCGTCGGGGGCGCCCGGGTGCGGCGAGGTGATGGGGGCCGCCGTCGCCGTGCGCTCGGCCGTGTCGGCGGCCAGTTCCTCGGAGAAGAACGGCGAGGGGACGGTGGGGGAACTCGGGTGGGACATGGTCGAGACCCTAGCAATGCGCCGTTTTGGACGCCTCGGGGTGCCGGTGGGGCCGGCGCTTCCGGGCGCGGGAGGGGAGCCCGGCCGCGGCGTCCGGGCGGATTGGGGCAGGCGGGGCGGGGTCCGGTAGTCTGGTCGGTGGACCGCTCTGCGCGCGTCCGTGCAGTGAACCCTCCTGCCCCGGGAAAGACCCGTGGCCGCTAGTCCAGAGGAGGTGGGAAATCACATGCGCAAGTACGAGATCATGGTGATCGTCTCCCCCGACGTCGATGACCGTCAGGTCGCCGGCATCGTGGAGAAGCCGCTCGAAGGCCTCAAGGCCGCCGGTGGCACCGTCGACAACGTCGACCTGTGGGGCCGTCGTCGCCTCGCTTACGACATCCAGAAGCAGTCCGAGGGCATCTACGCGGTGCTCGAGGTGACTGCCGAGCCGGACGTCGTCAAGGAGCTCGACCGCCAGTACACGCTCAACGAGCAGATCATGCGGACGAAGGTCATCCGCCCCGACCTGCACAAGTGAGGTCGTTCTCCCCAGATTGTCGTCGGGACCTCGTGTTTGTCGGTCCCGCCTGACAGGCTGGAGGAGTAGCGGACGCCTCGTGCGTCCGGCCTCATCATCAACGTCCGACCGAATCGGAGATCTGAACCAATGGCTGGCGAAACCATCATCACGCTCGTGGGCAACCTGACGGCTGACCCCGAGCTCCGCTTCACCCCGTCCGGGGCGCCGGTGGCCAACTTCACCGTCGCCTCCACTCCTCGCACGTTCGACCGAACGACGAGCGAATGGAAGGACGGGGACGCCATGTTCATCAACTGCTCGGTGTGGCGGCAGGCCGCGGAGAACGCGGCCGAAACCCTCACCAAGGGCATGCGCGTCATCGTGCAGGGCCGGCTCAAGAGCCGCTCCTACGAGACGCGCGAGGGTGAGCGTCGCACCGTGTTCGAGATCGAGGTCGACGAGGTCGGTCCCTCCCTGCGTTACGCGACCGCCAAGGTCAACCGCACCAGCGGTGGCGGCGGCGGTGGCTACAGCCAGCAGGGCGGCTCCGGTGGTGGCGACAACTGGTCGTCCAACCAGGGCCAGGGAGGCGGCGGCGGTTACGGCGGCGGGGGCAACAGCAACCGTCCGCCGGTCAACGACCCTGGGCCTCGGCCCAGAGCGACGAACCTCCGTTCTGATCCCACCCGTTCCACCCACGTCATTCCGGCACTGAGCCGGGCTCCAGGAAGAGAGCACCACAATGGCCCCACAGCGTAAGCCTGTGAACAAGAAGAAGATCGCCCCGGTGAAGTCGATCAAGATCGGCACCATCGACTACAAGGACACCGCGACCCTGCGGAAGTTCATCTCCGAGCGCGGGAAGATCCGCGCCCGTCGGGTGACCGGCCTGTCCGTGCAGGAGCAGCGCAAGGTCGCGATCGCGATCAAGAACGCGCGTGAGCTCGCCCTGCTGCCGTACACGTCGAACGCGCGCTGAGAAAGGAAGCTGACATGAAGCTCATCCTCACCGCCGCGGTCGACCACCTCGGCATCGCCGGCGACATCGTCGAGGTCAAGGACGGCTACGGCCGAAACTACCTCCTGCCCCGCGGCTTCGCGATCCGTTGGACGCGCGGCGCCGAGAAGCAGATCGAGGGCATCAACCGTGCCCGCGAGGCCCGCACGGTCCGCGACAACGAGCACGCCTCCGAACTGCGCACGCAGCTCGAGGGCCTCGAGGTCCAGGTCCCCGCCCGCGTCTCCGACGAGGGCAAGCTGTTCGGCGCCGTCACCGCCGCCGACATCGCCTCGGCGATCAAGAAGGCCAACGGTCCCGCCGTCGACAGGCGCAACGTCGTCATCAGCAAGCCGATCAAGACGGTCGGCGAGCACAAGGTCGGCGTGAAGCTGACCGACGCCGTCACCGCGCACGTCCCGGTCAAGGTCGTCGCTGCCTGATCCTCACCGATCACCGCGAACGCCGGTCACCCTGAGGGTGGCCGGCGTTCGTGCGTCACGGGCCGGTCGCCCTCGGGGTCGGCCGTCCGGCGGGCCGCCGGCCCTGGGGCCGCACGCCCCTGCACCGGCTCCGACCCCCAGGGGCGGCGACCCCCAGGGGCGGCGCCTTCGTTCGACGCCCAGTCGCCCCCTTTTGGTGCAGTTGCCCACGTTGCAGCGGGGGCGTCTGCGCCTCCGGCGGGCGGTTCGTCGCAAAGGTGGGCGGTTCGTCGTGAACGGGGGCGGTTCGTCGCAAGCGCGGGCGGCTCGTCGCGAACGGGGGCGGTTCGTCGTGAACCGGGGTGGACGAGGGTCAGTCGTCCATCTCGCTGGGGTGGACGTTGCTGCGCGCGAGCCGGACGGCGCGGGCGCCGATGCCGCCGGCCAGCAGCAGGCCGAGGATCGTCCAGACGATCCCGTCGGCGATGAACACCGCCACCATGGCGATCAGGATCGGCACCAGGTACATCAGCGACCAGCGCAGGTAGCCGCCGAAGCTCGGCATCGCGACGCCGGCGCTGTCCGCGACGGCCTTGGTCATGAAGTTGGGGCCGTTGCCGATGTACGTGATGGCGCCGCACAGCACCGAGCCGAGCGAGATCGCGACCAGGTACGCCTCGGGGACGCCGGGGGCCATGCCGATGCGTGGCTCGCCGGGAAGCTGGGAGGCCATCTCGAAGAACGTGGCGTAGGTGGGCGCGTTGTCGAGGAACGCGGACAGCCCGCCCGAGAACACGAAGAACGTCACCTCGTTGAGCGGCAGTTGGGGCGCGACCTGCCCGAGGAAGTTCAGGGCGGGGATCATCGCGAGGAAGATCCCGATGAACAGGGCCGCGACCTCCAGGATCGGCGCCCAGGTGAACTGGTTGAGCGAGAACCGCACCTCGCGGTCACCCAGCAGGTAGGAGCCCAGCGCGGCGGCGAGGAACACCAGCTCGCGCCAGGGCACCATCTGGGCGAGCGTGGCGTGTCCGGTCTCGATGGCGTGCAGGTCGAGCGAGGGCACGAAGGCCACCGCGGCGATGATGACGGCGAAGAACACGAAGTTCATCTCGCCGCGGATGCGCAGCGGCGTGACGTCGGTCTCGTCGAACGCGATCGCCTCGTCGGTTTCGCGGGCGTAGGCGCGGCGGTCGAGCGCGTAGTAGGTCAGTAGGAGCAGGGCGTTGACGAACAGCCACTCCACCCAGAGCCGGAACGTCCACTCGAACGGGACGCCGCGCAGGAAGCCCAGGAACAGCGGGGGGTCGCCCAGCGGGGTCAGCAGGCCGCCGCAGTTCGCGACGATGAAGATCGTGAACACCACCGTGTGGACGCGGTGGGCGCGCTCCTTGTTGGTGTTCAGCAGGGGGCGGATGAGCAGCATGGCGGCGCCGGTCGTCCCGATGAACGACGCGATCACGCCGCCGATGGCCAGGAAGATCGTGTTGTTGCGGGGCGTCGCGCGGATGTCGCCGGCCAGGAAGATGCCGCCCGACACCACGAAGAGCGCGAGCAGCAGCATGATGAACTGCACGTACTCGAACAGGGCGTGGACGACCTCGCCGCCGTGGCCCGCGATCACGAACCAGAGGGCGACCGGGATCCCGCAGGCGAGCGCCACCAGCAGTTTGACCGAGTTCTTCTCCCAGGCGTGCTCGGTGGCCGGAAGGAGGGGGAGCACCGCGATGGACAACAGCAGGATGACGAACGGCAGTACGCTCCACCACTCAACGACCATGACCGTTCCCTTCCGCCGACCGCGACGTCGGCCCGCTCATTCTCGCAGCGGCGGACACCGTTCGGGTCGGGTTTCAGTCCTCGTCGGCGTCGGGGTCGGCGTCGGGCGCGGGCTGTGAGGTGGTCTTGCCGGCGTGGAACGTGAACTGCCCCATCGTGCCCCCGGACAGGAACGAGGTCGCCGCCGTCGGCGGGCGATCCTCCTGCCCGGACGCCTCGGGCGCGGCCTTCTCGGCGCCCGGCTGGTTCGGCAGCACGGGCTCGCCGAGCGCGGCGAAGATGGCCCGGTCGATCTGGTCGCGGGCCTGGACGCGGTGTTTGCGCGTTTCGGGCATGCGGACATCCTACGGCCACGCGAGCGGCGGCCCGCAGCGAGAGGGGGCTGGGGGCCGACAACCTGCAGCACGTTCGAGCGGCCCACGTTCCGCGGGGTGGCTCCCGCGACCCGACGCGCCGGGCGTCGCCCGGGGCTGCGTGCGTGTTTCACCCTGCCGGAACAACGACGGGCCCGCGATGTCGCCGCCCGCGCCGTTCCCCGACGTGGGAGGCGTGATGCCCGGCATACGACCGGCGGCGGCGCGGGGGAGTCGAGCCGCGCACGCCGGGTTCTGCGGGAGTGGGCCAACTACCGGACGCGCCGGGCGGCGGTCAAGGGGTGGCCGCAAGGACAATCGAACCCGACACGATGCGGTGTGGGCGTGTAAGGTCATGACAGGTTGAGGTTGGTTGTTCTTGCTGCGGTACCCGTCGGAAGATGAACGAGCGTCACCCCACCGCCCCCGGATCCCCGAGGGTTGTTGTACATAGAAATGAAGGCAGGAAACATGGCCACCGGAACCGTCAAGTGGTTCAACGCCGACAAGGGCTACGGCTTCATCTCCCCCGACGACGGCTCGTCGGACGTTTTTGCGCACTACTCCGCGATCAACTCGCGCGGGTTCCGTTCGCTGAACGAGGGCGACAAGGTCGAGTTCGACACCGAGCAGGGCCCCAAGGGTCTGCAGGCGACCAACATTCAGTCCATCGCCTGATCACACCAAGCTCCAGAACGCCGCGGCCCGTCCAGGGCCGCGGCGTTCTGCGTCCCGCGCCCTGTGGTTCCCCGGGTCGCGCCCCGTGCCCGTGCGGGGCGGGCCGCGGCGTCACAGCACCAGGCTGAGCATCCCCGAGACCAGGATCGCCACGATCACCGTGTTGAACAGGGTGGCGGCGACGGACAGCCAGGCGACCGACCGGCGTCCGGCGGTGGTGAGGATCGCGACGTCGGCGGTGCCGAAGGTCGTCATGACCTGCACTCCCGCGTAGGCGTAGTCGGTCAGCGAGTGCGGGCCCGGATCCGGGAACCGCAGCGTCCGCTCCTTGGCGTCCAGCCGGACCAGGGTGAGGGTGGCGGCGGTGAAGAGCACCAGCCAGCCCAGGACGACCGTGCCGATGGTGGCCAGGATCATGAGGGGGCTGGACCGCAGTTCGGGGTCGGTGAGCGTCACGACCACCACCATCAGCGAGTACATCACCGCCGCGGAGGCCCAGGACGCCGGCGTGGCGCCCATCAGGCGCTCCCAGTGCCGCGCCCGGCGGGACGTTGCCCGGCGCACGGCCAGCAGCAGACCCGAACGCGCCAGCCGCCCGAAGGTCAGCCAGGTGATGGCGAGGTAGAGGGTGAAGTAGGCCAGCTGCGCGCCCACGAGCAGCGCCACCATGTCCCGGTCGGGGTCGCCCCTGCCCCGCAGCCACAGCGACGCCGGGATCACGTACACGACGGACGTCGCGAGCAGGGACAGGAGGGTGCGGCGGGTCTCCGACACCAGGAAGGTCGACCAGCGGCCGGGACGCGTGGGGGCGAGGCGGGCATGGTTCCATCCTGACACTCCGCCGAACCGACCCCGCTTCGGCGTCCGCGGGGCCGATCGTGAGGCGGCGATGACCGGTCGGTCGGAGCGTCAGACCTCGGTCGGGTAGGCTGGGTCGGCCGTCTCCTCGGCCTCGGCGAGGCGCGCGGCCTCCTGCTCCTCATCCTCGGGCGGGATGGGCGAGCCCGGCAGCCGCGCGATGAGCTCGGCGCCGCCCTCGGGCGCGTGACCGGCCTTGACCCAGCCGCCGTGCGCCTGGATCGTCTGGGCGACGATCGACAGGCCGAGCCCCGAGCCCGTCGTGGAGCGGGCGTGCTCGGAACGGTAGAACCGCTCGAAGACGTGCGGGAGGTCCTCGTCGGCGATGCCGGGGCCCTCGTCCGCGACGCGGAACCGGTCGCCCTGCAGTTCGACGGTGATGGTGCCGCCCGCGGGGGAGAACTTCACCGCGTTGTCGAGCAGGTTCGTGACCGCTCGCTCGAGGGCGTCCGGCTCGCCGACGAGGTAGAGCGGGTCGAGCGTGACGCGCCAGGCCAGGCCGGGACCGCGCCGCTTCACCCGGTCGAGGGCGTGGTAGATGATGTCGCGCAGGTCGACCGGCTCGGGGGCCGCCTGCACCGACTCCTCCCGACTCAGCTGCACCAGGTCGCCGACGAGCTGGGTGAACTCGCCGAGCTGGGCGGCCACGTCGCGCAGGATCTCGGAACGGGCGCCGTCCGGCAGCATGCCCTGCCGCTCGTCGGCGACGAGCAGCTCGACGTTGGTGCGCATCGACGTGAGCGGCGTGCGCAGCTCATGGCCGGCGTCCGCGATGAGGCGGCGCTGCCGCTCCCGGGAACTCTCCAGCGCCTTGAGCATCCGGTTGAACGTCGCCCCGAGGTCGGCGATCTCGTCGTCGCCCCGGATCTCGACGGGGGTCAGCTTGTTGGTGGCCGCGATCGAGGAGACCGCGTCGGAGAGCTGCCGGATCGGCTGCAGGCCCGACTTGGCGATCATGTACCCGATCGCCGCGGCGATGGCCGCGCCCACGCCGCCCACCAGGAGCAGCGACAGGCCGGTGGTCTGCAGGATCGCCAGGGTGGGCGACAGCGGACGCCCCACGATGAGCGCGAAGTGCTCGCCCTGGTTCACCAGCGGGACCGACACGATGCGGGTCAGGGCGCCCGCCGAGTTCAGGCCGGTCCGCGACGACCAGCCGTGCGACACCCGGGCGATCGCCAGTTCGTCGGGGCCCCACTCGAGGGTCGTCTGCCGGTTGGGGGTCATGATCGCGTGGCCGTCGGCCCGCACCAGCATGACGATGACGTTGGCGGCCCGCCACGTGGTCGTGTCGATGCCGCCCATGTTCTCCAGGTCCTCCGACAGCGCGCCGGAGGTGATGTTGGCGACGTCCACGAGCTCGGTGTCGAGCTGGTCGTACACCGTGACCAGCGTCATGGCGTAGGCGGCGACGCCCGTCACCGCGACGGCCGCCGCGATGGCGAGGGCGATCAGGATGGCGAGGCGTTCCTGCAGCGAGCGGTTGGCCGAGGAGAAGAAGTCGCGGACCCAGCTCACCATGGACGACTCACGGCGCGGACTCCCGCAGCACGTACCCGATGCCGCGCACCGTGTGGATCAGGCGGGAACCGCCCTCGCCCTCGGTCTTGCGGCGCAGGTAGCCGATGTACACCTCCAGCGAGTTCGCCGTGGTGGGGAACTCGAAGCCCCACACCTCGTTCAGCAGCCAGGAGCGCTCCAGCACGCGGCGCGGGTTCTCCATGAACGTCTGCAGCAGGGCGAACTCGGTCCGGGTCAGCGCGATCCGCTTGCCGCCGCGGGTCACCTCGCGGGTGCCCAGGTCGAGGCGCAGGTCCTCGAAGCTCAGCACCTCGCCGCCCGCGTTCGCCGACTCCTCGTTCTCGGGGCGGCTGCGCCGCGTGAGGGCGCGCAGGCGTGCCATCAGCTCGTCCAGGGCGAACGGCTTGGCCATGTAGTCGTCGGCGCCGGCGTCCAGGCCGTCGACCCGATCCCCGACGGCGTCGCGGGCGGTCAGCACCAGGATCGGCACGTCGTTGCCCTGCGAACGCAGCATGCGGGTCGTCTCCAGGCCGTCGAGCCGGGGCATCATGACGTCCATGACGACGGCGTCGACCTTGTGCG
The DNA here is from genome assembly GCF_011393335.1 of Propioniciclava coleopterorum. Lineage (NCBI taxonomy): Bacteria > Bacillati > Actinomycetota > Actinomycetes > Propionibacteriales > Propionibacteriaceae > Propioniciclava > Propioniciclava coleopterorum. The sequence goes on from NZ_CP049865.1 coordinate 1,920,299, forward strand.
AGGAGAGGTGGGCGAGCGCCTCCAGCCCGTCCTGGACGGCGGAAACCTCGTAGCCGCTGTACTGGAGCGAACGCTTCAGCGAGTCACGGACGGCCTGGTCGTCGTCCACCACGAGGATCTGCATGCGGCCATCCTATCGGCGCAGATCGGACGCCTGAGCGAGGATGCCGGGCATCGCCGCCTCGATGGCGGACAACGTTTCCTCGAACCCGGCGGCGTCGCCGTACCAGGGGTCGTCCACGCCCGTGCCGGGCTCCGCGGCGGGGTCGTAGTCGGTGAGGAGGCTGAGGTTGTCGGCGTCGGGCGCCAGACGCCGCATCCGGTCGAGATGCACCTGCTCCAGGCCGATCACCAGGTCGGCGTCCGCGATCTCGGACGCCGTGATCCGCCGGGCGCGGTGCCCGTCGGCGCGGTAGCCGTGGCGCGTCAGGACGGCGCGGGCGCGGGTGTCGATCGGGTTGCCGGTCTCCTCCGACGAGACGCCGGCCGAGGCGAACTCCAGCCCGGCCAGCCCGTCGCGGTCGGCCCAGCCCTGGGCGACCCGCTCGGCCATGGGGGAGCGGCAGATGTTGCCCCAGCAGACGAAGACGACGCGGACGGGCCGCTCCGACGTCACGAATGCACCTCGCCGCGGCGTCCGACGAAGGAGTTCAGGACGAAGCTGACGATGGAGACGAGCAGGGCCCCCAGAAGGCGTCCCAGAACCCGGTCACGCCCCACGGCACGCCCAGCTGGGCGCAGACCCACGAGGTGAGCATCAGCAGGGCGGCGTTGATGACGAGCAGGAACAGGCCGAGCGTCAGCAGCAGCAGCGGCGACGTCACGAACACGAACAGGGGCTTGATCAGGGCGTTCACGAGGCCGAAGATCGCGGCCACGATCAGGATGGTGACCGCGGCGTTCGCGGGGCTGCCGGTGACGTCGAGCCAGATGCCGGGCAGGAGCCAGGTGGCGACGCCGAGGGACAGGGCGCTGACCAGAAATCGAAGGATCACGTGACCACTCTCGCACGTGCGGCAGAATGGACGCTTCCGGGTTCCACCCTGCCGTGCCCTGAGTCGGTCGGGGTGATGGTGCGAGAGGCTGTGGACGCGTGGGCGAGTTGACCGGTCGGGACTTCCTCAAGGAGGTCGACTTCACTCCGGACGAGTGGAGCCACCTGGTGGAACTCTCGGGGGATCTCAAGCGCGCCCGACGCGAGGGGCGCGAGGAGCAGCGTCTGCGCGGCCAGAACTACGCCCTGATCTTCGAGAAGAGCTCGACCCGCACGCGGGCCGCCTTCGAGGTGGCGGCGCGCCACCAGGGCGCGTCCACCACCTACCTCGACCCCGCCGGCTCCCACATTGGGACCAAGGAGTCCGCCGCCGACACGGCGCGCGTCCTGGAGCGGATGTACGACGGCATCGAGTTCCGCGGCGCCGAGCAGGACACCGTGGAGGAGTTGGCCGAGCACGCCGGGGTCCCGGTCTGGAACGGCCTGACCGACGAGTGGCACCCCACGCAGGCGCTGTGCGACGCCTTCACGATGATCGAGTCCGCCGGACGCCGCGCCGACACGCTGTCGTTCGCCTACCTCGGCGACGCCCGGTTCAACATGGGCAACTCGCTGCTGACGATGGGCGCGATGATGGGCATGGACGTCCGGATCGTGGCGCCGCGCGAGTTCGCCCCCGACAAGTCCCGGGTGGACTCCGCCCGCGAGATCGCCGCCAGCACCGGCGCGCGGATCACGGTGACCGACGACGTCGCCGAGGGCGTCACGGGCGCCGACTTCGTCCACACCGACGTGTGGGTGTCCATGGGCGAGCCCACCGGCGTGTGGGCGCAGCGGTGCCGCGTGCTGGCGCCCTACCGGGTCACCGCGCAGGTCATGAAGCTCGCCGGACCCGACGCGAAGTTCATGCACTGCCTGCCGGCGTTCCACGACCTCAGCACGTCCACGGCGCGGCTGGTGCATGACCTGACGGGGATGCGCGAGCTCGAGGTCACCGACGAGGTGTTCTCCTCCGAGGCGTCGATCGTGTTCGAGCAGGCCGAGAACCGGCTGCACACCATCAAGGCGGTCATGGTGGCGACCGCGTCCTGACGGTCAGGACCCGGCGCGGGCCTCGGCGTCCTCGGCGAACACCAGCGGGCTGAGCGCGCCGACCTCGGTGAGCCAGGCGCGGGCGTCCTCGGGTGAGGTCCACAGGTGCGCGACCCAGCCGGCGCGCTGGGCGCCCTCGACGTTCGGCGTCCGGTCGTCGAGGAAGGCGATGTCGCCGGGCTCGACCTCCAGCACCTCGGCGACGCGGGCGTACACGCCGGCGTTCGGCTTGGTCATCCCCATGGACGCCGAGATGAACCAGTAGTCGGCCTCGTCGGCGAAGTCGGAGTCGGCGATGGCGAGGTCCACGTTGAAGGGGGCGTTGCTCAGCACGGCGACCTCGCGGCCGGTGGCGCGCACGTCGCGCAGCAGCCGGCGCGACTCCTCGGGGAGTTGCGCCCAGGCGGCGCCGTCGAGGGCGGCCAACCCCTGGATCATCTCGGGGGTCGCCGGCTTGCCGAGCCGCTCCAGCAGCGGCGTCCAGTACTCGGCGTCCGAACAGCCGGCGTCGTAGGCGAGCCGGTCGACCCAGTAGGCCTCCTCGTAGTCGGCCAGGGGGACGCCGAGCATCGCCGCGGCGTCCTCGAGGACGCCCTCGCCGGGGGACAGGACGATGCCGAAATCGAACACGACTGCGCGGATCATGCCCCCAGTCTGGCAGGGAAGCCGACGCGGCAGGCCGGGCTCAGGGAGTCGGCGTCTGCGAAGGCGGAGCGGGATCGTCCCCGGCGGCGTCCGGGGTGCTGGGGGCGACCACGGGCGCGGCGTCGGCGTAGGCCCGCGTCAGCACCTTGTAGGGCCGCGAGGCCAGCGCGGCGAGCGTGATCGCCAGGCCGACGAGGCTGACCACGGTGAACACGAGCGCGATGCCGCGCCCGGCGCCGTCGCCCAGCAGCCAGCCCCACTGCGCTTGGCCCTCCGGGCTCTCCATGTAGGGGATGAGGCCGAACTGGGCGATCGGGCCGATCAGGAAGGCGCTGATGGGGGAGGCCGCCACCTCGACGCTCTGCGCGAAGCCGAACACGCGGCCCTGCTTGGCCAGGGGCACGACGCGCTGCAGCACCGTCTGCTCGGCGGCCTCGGCGAACGGGATGAGCGCCATGTAGGCGAGCATCCCGATGACGAGCAGCCAGATGGAGTCGCGCAGCGCGAAGGTGCCGCCGATGATCCACATGGCGACGTTGGCCAGTAGCAGCGTGCGCAGCGGGCGCGACCCCAGGCCGAAGCGCGCCACGACGGCGCCGCCGATCAGGAAGCCCGTCCCGACGATGCCGAAGATGATGCCCCACGCCTCGACCGAGACCAGGCTGAGCCCGTACGGGTCCAGCAGCGCCATGTAGATGCCCCCGATGAGGTTGTTGAACGTGGAGAAGATGATGAGCGCGATCAGTCCCGGGACGCTGCGGATCGCCGCCCACGCGCCGGCGAAGTCCACCTTGCTGGGGGCACCGTCCGCGTGGACGATCTCGGGCTCGGGCAGCGGGACGGTGAGCATGTGCGCCAGGGACGCCACCGTGAGCGCCAGCGCGATGACCAGGGCCGTGGTCATCCCGAGCTGGCCGATCGCCAGGCCGGCGATCACCGAGGTGAGCATGAACGACAGCCCGACGACCATGCCGACCAGGCCGTTCGCCCGCGCGCGGCCGGCGTCCGGGACGAGCAGGGTGACCACGGTGGACAGCGCGATGCCGCGCGCGGACTCCATGATCGCGCCCGTCAGCAGGAACAGCACGAACATCAGGAAGGCGGGGCTGCCGATCCGCAGGATCTCCTCGCGCGGGGAGAGGAAGTAGACCAGTGCCGCCAGGCCGAAGAAGGCAGCGGTGACGCCCTGGGACCAGACCATCACGGTCTTCTTGCGGGTGCGGTCGATCCAGCTGCCGAAGGGCACGCCGAAGAGCGCCATGCCGAGCATGTAGGAACCGCCCAGAATGCTCGTCACGAGCACGTTGCGCGTCTCCAGATACATCCAGAACGTCACCGCGGACCACAGGAAACTCGTGGTGACGTTGGCGATGAAGGTGTTGATCAGCACGGCCCGGAAACTGCGCTGGTCGGGGTCCGAGACCATCGGGCTCCTCACGGATCGGGCGAGCCCGCCCATCCTAGCGACGCGCGGACGCCGGCGAAACGTCGTCCTGGTGCCGCGAGTGGATCGCGCCGCTCGCTGCGCGCCTTGTCAGCGCGCTGCGCCCGGATTCCGCCCGCGTCTGGGGGCACCAGAACGACATCAGCTGGTGGGACGGAGCGGCGGATCGCGCACCCGGTCGCGGGAGGGGGCGTCGTACGTTCGCCCGGCGGCTCAGCAGCGCCGCTGCCGGGTCGATGGCAACCGCCCGACTTCCTACCTACGGTTACGTAACTGTATGGTGGAGCCGTGACCGAACGCCAAGGACCCGACGCGTCCGAAACGGTGGTGACCCCCGGCGGCACCCGCATCGTCCGTAGCGAGGAGTTCATCCAGCTCCTCACGCCCGAGGGCGAGCGGGTCGAGGCCGAGGGCTTCACCTACGACCACGACGACGCGACCATCGCCGCGAACCTGCGCCACATGGTGCTGGGACGCCGCTTCGACACCGAGGCCACCGCGCTGCAGCGCAAGGGCCAGCTCGGCCTCTGGCCGCCGGCGCTGGGGCAGGAGGCCGCACAGGTCGGCTCCGGCGCCGCCGTCGCGGACCTCGACATGATCTTCCCCAGCTACCGCGAGCACTCGGTCGCGCTGATGCGGGGGATCGACCCGCTCGACATGCTCAAGACCTTCCGCGGCACGGCGATGGTCGACTGGGACTCGGTCGCGCACCGCTTCCACCTGTACTCCTTCGTGATCGGGACCCAGGCGCTGCACGCGACCGGCTACGCCATGGGCATGCAGCGCGACGGCGTCGTCGGGAACCCCGACCCCGCCGACAACGGCGCGGTGCTGGTGTACTTCGGTGACGGCGCCACCAGCCAGGGCGACGTCAGCGAGGCGCTGGTGTTCGCGGCGTCCTACGACGCCCCGGTCGTGTTCTTCGTCCAGAACAACCAGTGGGCGATCTCGGAGCCGATCGAGCGGCAGAGCCGCATCCCGCTGTACCGCCGCGCCACCGGCTTCGGCATCCCCAGCGTCCGCGTCGACGGCAACGACGTCCTGGCCGTGCAGGCCGTCACGGAGTGGGCGATGGACCGCGCCCGCCGCGGCGAGGGGCCGACCTTCATCGAGGCGTTCACCTACCGGATGGGCGCCCACACCACCTCCGACGACCCGACGAAGTACCGCGAGCGGGCCGAGGAGGAGGAGTGGCGCGGCAAGGACCCGATCGCCCGCGTCCGCAGCTACCTTCTCGCCCGCGGCGCCATCGACCAGGCGTGGCTCGACGCGCTGGAGGCCGAGTCCGAGGAGCTGGGCGTCCGCGTCCGGGAGGGCTGCCTGGAACTGCCCGAGCCCGTCCTGGAGGACTACTGGGAGCTGGCCTACGCCACCCTGCCGCCCGGCCTGGCCGAGCAGCGGGACGCCTACCTGGCCTACGAGGCCGGCTTCGAGGGGGAGGACGCCCGATGAGCGAGACCATGACCATGGCCAAGGCGCTGAACGCCGGCCTGCGCCGCGCGCTGGAGGCCGACCCCAAGGTGGTGCTCGCCGGCGAGGACATCGGCCAGCTGGGCGGCGTGTTCCGCATCACCGAGCACCTGCAGCGCGACTTCGGCCCCGAGCGCGTCATCGACTCGCCGCTGGCCGAGTCCGGGATCGTCGGGACCGCCCTGGGCATGGCCCTGCGCGGCTACCGCCCCGTCGTGGAGATCCAGTTCGACGGGTTCGTCTACCCGGCGTTCGACCAGATCGTCTCCCAGGTCTCCCGGATGCGCTTCCGCTCGATGGGACGCCTCGGGGTGCCGATGGTCGTCCGGATCCCCTACGGCGGCGCGATCGGCGCCATCGAGCACCACTCCGAGTCGCCGGAGGCCTACTTCGCGCACACGCCGGGGCTCGTGGTCGCGACGCCGTCCACGCCGCTGGACGCCTACTGGATGATCCAGCAGGCGGTCGCCTCCGACGACCCGGTGGTCTTCCTCGAACCCAAGCGCCGCTACCACGAGAAGGGCGAGGTCGACCTGACCGAGCCGCCGCTGGCGTTCGACGCCGCCCGCGTCGTGTTGGAGGGGACCGACGCCACCCTCATCAGTTACGGTCCGATGGTGAAGACGTGCGTGGAGGCCGCGCTGGCCGCCTCGACGGAGGGGCGCTCGCTGGAGGTCATCGACCTGCGCAGCGTCTCGCCGCTGGACGACGCGACCATCCGCGCCTCGGTCGAGAAGACCGGACGCGCCATCGTGGTGCACGAGGCCATCCGCTCCGGCGGCATCGGCGGCGAGATCGCGGCCCGGCTGCAGGAGTGGTGCTTCTACTCCCTGGAGGCCCCCGTGCTCCGTGTCACCGGCTACGACCTGCCCTACCCGCCCAGCCGCGTCGAGAAGAACTACCTGCCCGACCTCGACCGCATCCTGGACGCCGTCGACCGGTCGATGGCCGACTGACCCCAGAACGGAGAACTCCATGTTCGAGATGACGCTGCCCGACCCGGGCGAGGGCCTCCTGGAGGCCGAGATCACCCAGTGGCTCGTCGCGCCCGGCGACGAGGTGAAGGTCAACGACGTCGTGGTCGAGATCGAGACGGCCAAGTCGCTGGTCGAGTTGCCCGCGCCCGTCGCGGGCGTCGTGGCCGCCCTGCACGCCGAGGTCGGATCCCTGGTGCCCGTCGGTTCGCTCATCATGACGATCCGCGAGCCGGGCGACGCGCCGGCGTCGGCCCCCGGCACGGACGCCCCGGCGCCCGCCGGCGCCGACCAGCCCGCTTCCGACACCTCCGCTCCGGCTCCCGGCACCCCCGACGTCGGCACCTCCGACGAGCGGCCGGCCGCCGAGGCCGTCGTGGAGGGGCGCGTCGAGGGCGGCCCCGAGCCCGTCGCCGAGGCCAAGCCCGAGGCGTCCGGGTCGGTGCTGGTGGGCTACGGCACGTCGGCGTCCCGGGTGGCGCGCCGCCCCCGCAAGGGCGTCGCGGTGCCGCAGGGACCCGAGACCGACCAGGTCAACGACTCCTACGGGCTGGACGAATCGCCCGCCCACAAGGTGGATCAGGTGTACCCGACCTCGGCCGTCGACGACGAGCCGATCGAGCCGCCGCTGCCGCGCCCCGAGGACGGCAAGCGTCCGGGCCAGGCCGTCGACCCCGTCGGACGCCCCCTGGCCAAGCCCGCCGTCCGCCGACTGGCGCGCGACCTGGGCATCGACCTGGGCGTCATCGCCGGCACCGGACCCAACGGCACCATCACCCCGCCGACGTCGCGCAGGCGGCCGCCGGGGAGGCGTCCGGACGCCGCGGCGACACCCGGATCCCGCTGCGCGGCGTCCGGCGGCAGATGGTGCAGGCGATGCAGGCCTCGCTGCAGGTGCCGCAGGCGTCGGTCTGGATGGACGTCGACGTCACCGAGACCGTCGCGCTGCTCGACCAGCTCCGCGCCCGCCGCGAGTTCAACGGGCTGCGGATCTCCCCGATCGTCGTGCTCGCCAAGGCCGTCTGCCTGGCGATGGCCAAGCACCCGGAGGTGAACTCGACGCTCGACCTGGACCGCCAGGAGATCGTCGTGCACCCCGACGTGAACCTCGGCATCGCCGCCGCGACCCGCCGCGGGCTGGTGGTGCCGAACATCAAGGCCGCCAACGACATGAACATCCTGCAGCTGGCCGAGGCGCTGAACGAGCTCGTCGACAAGGTGCGCGAGGGCCGAATCACGCCGGCGGACGCCGCCCGCGGCACGTTCACCATCACGAACGTGGGCGTGTTCGGCGTCGAGGGTGGCACGCCGATCCTCAACCCGAACGAGTCCGCGATCCTGCTGCTCGGCACCTTCAACCGGCGGCCCTGGGTCGTCGGGGAGGGCGCCGACGAGCGGATCGAGATCCGTTCGGTAGCCAAGCTGACGCTCACGATCGACCACCGCGTCCTGGACGGCGAGCAGGCCTCCCGCTTCCTCGCCGACGTGGCGACGATCCTCACCGACCCCGGGCTGGCCCTGCTGTTCTGACCGCTCGGCGGTCCGCCCCCGGGGCGGCGCCGGGGTCGGTCGGGCGGGCGCGCCACAATGGGCGGCATGTTGACCACCTCGACGGCCCTCACGCGCCTGGACCACATCCGGGCCAACCTGGACGCCGTGCGCGCCCGGGTCGGCGACCGGCGGGTGCTCGCCGCGGTCAAGGCCGACGCCTACGGGCACGGCGCGGTGGAGGTCGCCCGGATGCTCGAGGCGACCGGCGCCGCCGACTGGCTCGGCGTGGCGACGGTGCCCGAGGCTCTCGAACTGCGCGCGGCCGGCGTCCGGCTGCCGATCCTCAAGCTCAGCCACGCGCTGGGGGAGGACCAGGTCGAGGCCGCGGTCGCCGCCGACGTCGACCTGGCCGTCGTGGACGCCGCGGGCATCGACCTCGTGGCGGCGGTGGCCTCCCGGCTCGGCCGGCGCGCGGCGGTCCACCTCAAGGTCGACACCGGGATGCACCGCATCGGCTGCCCGCCGCAGGACGCCCCGCTCTGGCGGTCCGCGCCGACGACGCGGGGCTGCTGCTGCGGGGCGTGTTCTCGCACCTGCCCGTCTCCGACACCGAGGACGGCCGCGCGTTCACGGCGTCCCAGATCGACCTGTTCCGGGGCGTCACGGCGGCGGTGGAGGCCGCCCGCGGGCCGGTCGAGCTGCGCCACCTCGCCAACTCTGGCGCCGTCCTGATGCATCCCGACGCCTGGTTCGACATGGTGCGGCCCGGGATCATCGCCTACGGGAGCCTTCCCGACCCGGAATCGACGCCGGCCATCCCGCTGCTGCCGGGCCTCGCATGGAGCACCCGGGTCACGTTCGTGAAGCCGCTCGCCGCCGGCGAGACCGTCTCCTACGGCCGCACCTGGACCGCGCCGGCGGACACCCGGATCGCGACCATTCCGGTGGGGTACGGCGACGGGTACTCCCGCCTGCTGTCCAACCGCGGCCGCGTCCTGATCCGCGGCGCCGCCCACCCGATCGTGGGGCGGGTCTGCATGGACCAGCTCATGGTCGAGGTCGGACCCGGCTCCGACGTCGCCGCCGGCGACGAGGTCGTGCTGGTCGGACGCCAGGGCGACGAGGAGATCACGGTGGCCGAGCTCGCCGCCGGCATGGGCACCATCCCCTACGAGGTGACCTGCCTCATCAACGCCCGCGTCGGACGCCGCTTCCGGGCCTGAGCTGCCTGCGGCGGATCACTCCTGGCCGGTGTAGAACGCGTAGGTCTCGTTCGCGCGGGTCGTCGCGGTGACGGGATCGGTGCCGGCGGCCACGTCGGCGTCCGCCCAGGCGTCGGCCGAGCGGCGGCTGAACCGGCGGCCCTCCTCGCCGAGCTGCCAGGCGTCGAAGTCGCCGATGCCGGCGTCCTGGACGCCGAGGTCGAGGGCGAGCCCCAGCAGCGCGCCGTCCCAGCCCGCGCCGGTGGCGCCCGGACCGAACTGCTCCCACATGCCGGCCGGCAGGTCGTCGGCGCGCGCGATGTGCTCGAGTTCGAACGAGGTGCGCCCCTCGCCGGCCTCGGCGAGCGTGACGGTCACCCACGAGTCCGGGGCACCCTCGAACGCCCAGGTCACCGTGTAGTGCGCGTGGCCGCCCTCGGGCGGTCGGCACTCCAGGATGCGGCCGCCGGCGTGCCCTTCGAGCTGGAAGCGGCCCCCGACCCGGAAGTCGCCGTGCACCTGCAGGAACCAGCGTCCGATGTGCTCGGGGTCGGTCACGGCGCGCCACACGCGCTCCAGGGAGACGTCGAACCGCTGGGTCAGGGTCTGCATCCAGGCGGGGGCGCCGTCGTGCTCCGCGGGGTGCAGCGTGCGGGTCACCGCGTCGATCTGCCGGTCGACGTCCACCATGGGGTCCTCCTGGGTTGTCGGATCTCCACCGTACCCCCGCGGTCCCCGACCGGATCAGCCCGCGGTCAGCCGGCGGCGGGTGATGAAGACCTCGCGGGCGTAGCCGCCGATCGCGATCGTCGAATAGCCGTCCATGGTCGCCCCGACCCCACCGCCGAGCAGCGGGATGCGGCGGGCGAACAGCAGGCTGGCGCGGCGGCCGCCGATGCGGCCCACCAGTTCGCCCAGGACGCGCTCGCTGACCTGCCGGTCGAGGGTGACGTCGAAGACCGGCGCGGTGGCGATCGCCAGCGGGGACGTGGGCAGGATGCCGTCGTCGATCAGCTTCCGGACGCCGTCGCGGCCCATGAGGCACAGGATCATGGCGGTGCGCACCGAGCGGGAGTCGATGTCGTAGCCGCGCAGGTGCGCGATCGCGGCGATCAGGCGGATCTGCACCACGGCCAGCCCGGCGATGTTCGCCGGCAGGGTCACCGCCAGGGTGGGCAGGCCGCCCAGGCTCGTCACGAACCCCTGCGCGCCCGCCAAGCCGACGTGGGTGAACACCAGCGACTCGATGGCGTCCTCGACGCCCTCCTTCTTGACCAGGTGCTTCGCCGCGGCCGTCTTGGCACCCGGGACCATGCTGGTGCCGTTGATCGCGGCCTCCAGCAGGCCCCGCAGCGCGTTGCCGCCCACCTCGGGGGCGCGCGCGATCGGGTTCCGGCTCACCTCGCGCGATTCGCCCGTCATGTGTGTCTCCTCACCGCGGTGCCGCTGCCGGGCACTCATGGCCAAGGCTAAGCGGACGACACCCCGCGGCCAACCCGCGATCCCCCGGACGCGGCCCTGAGTCGCCGCGGGGGTGCCCCGGCGGGCGTGCCAGACTGCACGCATGGCGTTGTCGGGGGTCTTCGGGCCGGCGGAGCAGTGGCCGGAGCAGGATCTCATCGCGCTCTCGGTCGAGTTCGACGCCGACCTGGCCGCCGAGGCGTACCGCGCCGGCGTCTTCCCGATGCCGCTGCACGAGGCCGGCTGGCCCCCCGACACCATGGGCTGGTGGTCGCCGATGCACCGCGGCATCCTCCCCCTGGACGACCTGCGCGTCACGCGCTCGCTGCGCAAGTCGGCCCGCCACTACCGCGTCACGGTGGACGCCGCCTTCGACGCCGTGATCGCCCGGTGCGCCGACCCGGCGCGTCCGTCCGGCTGGATCGACCAGGCGGTGATCGGCGTCTACACCGAGCTCAACCGGCTCGGCGTCGCCCACTCGGTCGAGGCGTGGACGCCCGCCGGCGAGCTCGCGGGCGGCCTCTACGGCGTCAGCCTGGGCGGCCTGTTCGCCGGGGAGTCGATGTTCCACGACCCGGCGATCGGGCGGGACGCGTCCAAGGTCGCGCTGCTGGGCCTGGCCGCCGTCCTGGACGACGGCGTCGAGGGGCGGCTGCTCGACGTGCAGTGGGTGACCGACCACCTCGCGACGCTGGGCGCGGTCGCGGTGGACCGCGTCGACTACCTGCGGCTGGCCGAGGAGGCGCTGGCGCTGCCGGCGCCCCGTGGCCGCAGCCGGGGACCGCGGTCGACGTCACCGGGGACGCTCGCCCAGCTTGACCGCCGAGCCGCCCCAGAACTGGTTGCCGCGCAGCACCAGCGTCCCGTTGGAGCCGTCGCCCTGGGCGCCCCGCTCGATGTCGTTGCCCGACAGGATGCCCCGGGTCTCGTCCAGCACGCGGACGCCCTCGGGCACGTGGATCGTGTGGCCGCCCATGAAGGCGTGCAGTTCGAGCACGACGATCACGCCCGGGCCCATCACGTCGCGCAGGTCCATGATGTCGCCGCCCCACCACGCGAAGTTGCGCACCAGCGTCTGACCGGGCGAAAGGTCGTAGCTGCGGCTCGACATGATCGAGAAGGACATGCCGGCGCGGGAGTCGACCACCGCGTCGCTGCGCACCGCCGGGGAGCGCTGCGGCTTCCAGGTGCGGCGCGTCGCGAGCGCGATGCGGGCGGGGTAGTCGCGCGCCTCCGGCAGGTCGGCCATGAGCGGGGGGAGTTCGTCGCGGTAGCGGGCCGCCAGCGTCCGGTCCTGCCGGACGGACAGCTCGTCGGGGGTGATCCGGCCGCGCACGAACGCCTGCTGCAGGATGTCGAGGGCGGCCTCGCGTTCGATGTGCCCGGCGCGCACGCGACGTGCGCTCTGCTCAGACATGGGGTGGAGTCTACGGGGCGCCGCGAGGCGCCCCGGACGACCTCAGCGGGACTTCTTGTCCAGCCGGATGGTGCTGCCGCCGAGGAAGGACGTGCCGGTCAGCACGAGGACGCCGTTGGAGCCGTCGCCGCGGGCCGCCTTCGTCACGTCGTTGCCGCCCAGGATGGCCTCGCTGTTGTCGACCACCTTCACCCCCGAGGGGATGTAGACGGTGTTGCCGCCGAGGATGGCGTCCACGTGCATGGTGACGGTGACGCCCGGGCCGAACGCCCGCGCCGCGCGGATGGTGTCGCCGCCCATGATGGCGATGGTGCGGATCGAGGTCTGGCCCGGCTCCAGGTCGTAGTTCTTGCCCGCCAGGATCGCGTACCGGCTCCCGACCTCCGCGTCCACATCCTCGGCGTGGTGCGCGTGCGCGACGACGCTGCTCAGGCGGGCCGGCAGCGTGCGCGCCTCGGGCAGGTCGGCGACGATGGGGTAGAGCTCGTCGGTGAACTGGCTGGTGAGCGCGCGGTCCTGCCGCTCGGTCACCTCCGACGGTGTGAGCCGACCGTTGGCGAAGGCGTCCTGGATGACGGTCAGGGTCGCGTCGCGGTCCGCATCACCGGCGCGGAGGCGCGGCTGTTCGGGAACGGACGGAGTGCGTGGCGGCATACGACAAGCCTAACCACAGCACCCCGGTTAGTCTGGCTGTGCCCGGGTCGGACCGGGGGCTTCACGGAGGAAGGTGGCGGACATGCCTGAGATGCCGGAGGTCGAGGGGCTGCGTGCCCACCTGGAGCAGAACCTCGTCGGCCGCACCGTCACCTCCGCCCAGCTGGCGGCGTTCAGCGCGCTGAAGACCTTCGAGGTGCCGCTCACGGCGCTGCAGGGGCTCGACGTGACCGCGGTGGAGCGGCACGGCAAGTTCCTCGCGGTGGGCGTCGACGGCCTCTGGCTCGCCTTCCACCTCGCCCGCGCCGGCTGGCTGACCTGGCACGACCCCGTCCCGGCGACCCCGGTGCGCCCGAGCAAGGGCCCGCTCGCGCTCCGCCTCGCGTTCGAGGGCGTGCCCGACAGCCCGGACGCCGACAACACCGGCGAGGGCCCGGTCGGGTTCTCGCTCACCGAGGCCGGGACGCAGAAGCACCTGGCCGTCTACGTCGTGCCCGACCTGGCGCTGGTGCCCGGGATCGCGCGGCTCGGCCCCGATCCGCTGGCCGATGGGTTCGACCTCGAGGCGTTCCGCGGCGTCCTGGCCGAGCACGGCCGCACGCAGCTCAAGGGCCTGCTGAAGGACCAGTCGGTGTTCGCGGGGATCGGCAACGCGTACTCCGACGAGATCCTGCAGGCGGCGCGGCTCAGCCCGTTCAAGCTCGCGGGTTCCCTCACCCCCGACGAGTCGGCGGCGCTGTTCGAGGCCGTCCGGGACGACCTGACCGCCGCGATCGGACGGGCCGTGGGCGCCAAGCCCGCCCAACTCAAGGACGGCAAGCGCACCCACCTGCGCGTCCACGGCAAGGGCGGCGAACCCTGCCCCACCTGCGGCACCACGATCGCCGAGGTGAGCTTCGCCGACTCCTTCCTCAACTACTGCCCCGGCTGCCAGACCGGGGGCAAGCTCCTGGCCGACCGCCGGATGTCCAAGCTCCTGAAGTAGGACCCCATGGCGACCCGCCCGACCGGACGCGGCGGCCGCCCGGCGGCGGCGCCCAGTAGCCTTGGCTCACCCCTGTCGGAATCCTGGAGGCACGAGTGAGCGCGATCGTCGAGCGGTGGCACCGCTTCGGTGATCAGCCGTGGACCCGGGACGGACGCCGCGGGCTCGCGCTCATCGTCGCGTCCTGCCTGGTCACGATCCTGATCGCGTTCCTGGGGCCCTCGACGGTGGCCCTCAACGTCGGCCCCGCCGGACGCAGCCTGCTGCCCCCGTGGTTCGTCCCGGTCGAATGGGGCAAGGCCATCGGCCTGCCGCTGTCGGAGTGGGTCGTGGTGCCGGTGCTGTGGGTCGGCATCACCCTCGGCGCCATCGGGCTCGTCCTGGCCTACCGCGCCGTGCTGGCGGGCTGGCGCCCGCGGATCGCCCGGCTGGTGGGGCTGGGCGTGGGGCTCAACCTGGCCACCGCCTTCACCCTGCCGCTGACCAGCGCCGACGTGCTGATGTACGCGGCCTACGGCCGGATCCAGCGCCAGGGTCTCGACCCGTACAGCATCACGCCCGCCGAGATCTTCCGGCAGTCCTACGACCCCGTCCTGGTGTGGACCGAGCGCCCCTGGCAGGACACCCCGAGCGTGTACGGGCCGATCGCGTCGGCGTCCCAGTGGCTGGCCAACGTGCTGGGCGGGGAGTCGATGCACGACGTCGTGTTCTGGCTGCAGATGCTCGCCGTCATCCCGTTCATCGTGATCGGGCTGGTCGTGGTCAAGCTCGCGGCCGGCGACCCGGCCCTGCAGACCCGCGCCGTGCTGTTCACCCTGCTCAACCCGCTCCTGATCTGGTCGGTGGTGGCGGGCGCCCACAACGAGGGCCTGACCCTGGTCTTCGCGATCATCGGACTGCTCTTCATGCGCCGCAGCGCGTTCGTGACGGGCATCTTCATCGGGCTCGCCGGTGCCGTGAAGGTGTCCCTGGTGTTCTACGGCCTGGCGATGGTGTGGGGGTACCGGCACGACTGGCGCAAGGTCGTCGCGCTCGGTGTGGGGGCGCTCATCCCGATCGGGCTGCTGTACGGCCTGTTCGCGCCGCAGGCGCTGTTCGCGGCGTCCCGCAACACCGGCTACATCTCGGGCGGCTCCTGGGCGCCGTGGCTGAGCTCGGCGCTGGGCTGGGTGATGCCCGACGGCATCGCCCGCTCCATCACGGGCTGGGTCGGCTGGATCGGGCTGTTCGTCATCGGCTGGATGCTGTCGCGCGTCCTGCCGTGGAAGGCGCTCCCCGGCGCCACCGTCCCGGCGGAGCGCGACCCGCTCACCATCACGGTGCGCACCGCCGTCGTGCTGTGCACCGCGTGGCTGGTCACCTCCCCGTACACCCTGAGCTGGTACGACCTCATCGTCTGGGTGCCGCTCGCCCTCCTGCCGCACACCCGCCTGGACGGCCTCATGGTGCTGCGCGGCGCCGCGCTGTCGGTGGCCTACGTCACCGGCCGGACCGTCGGGTTCAGCGCGGCCATGACCGACTCGGTCGCGTTCGTCGTCCGGGACGTGATCTGCTCCGGCATCCAGTGGCTGGTGCTCATCCTGATCGTCCGCTGGTTCTGGACCACCGCCCGCAGTTGGCCCACCCGCGCCTTCGTGACGGCCGGGTTCCGGGACCTGCTCGTCGCCACCCCCCTGGACGCCGCGGGCCGCCCGGCGCCCGTGGTGCGGCACTGGCGGCGTCCGACGGCCAAGCCGTAGGGCGGCGCGCCGGGCCCCCGCCCTAGACTGCCGAGGTGCTCGGATACTTCGGCCCGAGGGGACCTTCACCCACCAGGCGTTGCGCACCGTCACCGACGCGGACGCGCGGCCGTTCGCGAGCGTGCAGGCCGTGCTCAACGCGGTCCGCTCCGGCGAGATCGAAGCCGGCCTGGTGCCCATCGAGAACTCCGTGGAGGGCGGCGTCACCGCCACCCTGGACAACCTGGCGTCCGGCGAGCCGCTGGTCATCACCTCCGAGGTGCTGCTGCCCGTCGCGTTCGTGCTGGCGGTGCGCCCGGGCACGGCGATCAGCGACGTCCGCCGCGTCATCACGCACCCGCACGCGCACGCGCAGACCCGCGACTGGGTGATCGCCAACCTGCCGCAGGCCGTCGTCACCGAGGGCGGCTCGACCGCCGGGGCCGCCGAGGAGGTGGCCCGGGAGGACTCGCGCTTCGACGCGGCCATCTGCGCGCGCGTCGCCGCCGACCTGTACGGCCTGGACTGCCTGGCCACCGACATCGCCGACAACCCCGACGCCGTGACCCGGTTCGTGATGGTGCGGCGTCCCGGCGCGCTGCCCGAGCCGACCGGCGCCGACAAGACCACCCTGGTGGCGTACATGTTCGCCGACCACTCCGGCGCGCTGCTCGACATCCTGCAGCAGTTCGCGATGCGCGGGGTGAACCTGACCCGCATCGAGTCGCGCCCGACCAAGAAGGCGTTCGGGGACTACTGCTTCTCCATCGACGCGGAGGGCCACATCGGGGAGCCGCGGCTGCGCGGCACGCTCAAGGGCCTGCACCGGGTGTGCCGCACCGTGACGTTCCTGGGCTCCTACCCGCGCGCCGACAAGGTCGAACCCAAGATCGCCCGCGGGTTCACCGACGCGGACTACGCCGCGGCCGAGCGCTGGATCGACGACCTGATGGGACGCGAACCGCGCGCCTGATCCCGACCCCGGCGTCCGGGCGTCAGCCGTCGTCGTAGGTGCCCCGCGACGACGAGGCGACCTCCCGGACGCGGGGGAGTTCGGCGAGGTCGCGCACCAGTTGGGTGAGCGAACCGCCGACGGTGTGCAGCTCGATCCGGACGCGCTGCATCCGCGGCCCGCCGGTGTCGTCGCGGACCTGGAGGACGTCGAGGTGGTCCACCGAGGCGCCGCAGTCGCCGATGGTGGACATGATGGTCCGCAGGACGCCGTGGCCGTCCTCGTAGGTGATGTTGACCACCTCGTGGGTCGAGTGGGCGTGCGGCAGCACCCTGCGCAGCGGCCGCAGCCCGAGCACCACCAGGAAGTACAGCAGGGTGGCGAAGCCCGCCAGGTCGAGGACGCCGGCGCCGGCCGCCATCCCGATCGCCGCCACCAGCCACACGCTGGCCGCCGTGGTGAGGCCCTGCACCGACTCGCGGCGCACGAAGATCAGGCCGGCCCCGAGGAAGCCGATGCCGGTGACCACCTGGGCGGCGACGCGCGAGCCGTCCACGTTGGTCACGGTCAGCCCGGGGAGGAGCCACTCGCCCTGCCGCGACACGACGGTGAACAGGGTCGCGCCCAGCCCTACCAGCGCGCACGTGCGGATCCCCGCCGCCTTGGCGTGGAACTCCCGCTCCAGGCCGATCAGCATCGACAGCACCATGCCGACCGTGAGCTCGATCATCGACTCCCAGTGCACCCTCGCCCCCTTGACCGGGCCACCGTCTCGCCAAACGCGTCCCGGCGCAAGTACCCCGCCGGTGGGGTGCGGTCAACGGCGCCCCGGCACCATGACCTCCAGCACGCGGGCGAGGCTGCGGGCCTCCAGCCGGGTGCACGTGCCCATCGCGTCCCCGTCGATCTGGTACGGGACCGGGGCGCGGGTCTCGAACACCACCACCTTCGCCTGCGCACGCTCCACCCCGGGGGCGTCGGCCGCCCGCGCCAGGATGCGGGTGGTGATGGCGCCCCAGTCGGTAGGCCGCTCCGGGGAGGCGACGACCACGTCGAGGCGTCCGTCGTCGGGGGCGGCGTCCGGGGCGATCTGGATCTGGCCCTGGATCGCGCCCACGTTGGCGACCATCGCGAGCCCCACCCGCCGCTCCACGGGCTCGTCGTCGCCGACCTCGATGCGGGCCTCGAACGGCGGCCGGTTGACGGCCTGCAGGGCGGCCATCACGTAGGCGGCCGAGCCGACGATCTTCTTCAGGTCGTCGTTGGTCTCGGCCATGATGAGCGCGTCCGCCCCCATCCCGGCCATCACCAGGGAGTAGTCCGGCTCCCGGTCGTCGGCCCGCACCTCGACCAGGTCGATCGCGCGGACGCGGCCGTCGAAGGCCACGTCGAGGGCCTCGGCCATGTCGAGGGGGACGCCGAGGTTGCGGGCGAGCAGGTTGCCGGTGCCCGCGGGCAGGATCCCCACGGGGATGCCGGAGCCGGCGAGTTCGGCGCAGGCCGTCCGCACGGTGCCGTCCCCGCCCGCGACGAGCGCCAGGTCGACGTCCGCGCGGCGCGCCCGGCGGGTGGCGGCGGCGCCCGAGTCCTGCGCGTCGGTCTCCAGCCACAGCGGCGGTAGCCAGCCGCGCTGCTCGCACTCGCCCTGCACCTGGTGCCGGAAGGTGCCCAGATCGGGGATCTTGGTGGGGTTGTAGACCACGCCCACCCGGCGCTCCACGTCGCCGTTCCAGGCCGGGGTGAGCCGGTTGACGTGGACGCGGAAGGCGGCCAGCGCCAGGGACGCGACGGCGATCCCGAGGAAACCGCCGCCGATCAGGTCGGTGACGAAGTGGGCGCGGAGCAGGAAGCGGTTGGCGAAGACCGCCCACCACACGACCGCCAGCAGGAGCAGGGTCAGCCGCGTGACGAGCAGCCGCCGTCGGGTCACGACCTGCGCGGCGCCGATCATCACCGCGGCCACCGTCGCGGCGGTCATGTGCGCGCTGGGATAGGACAACCCCTCGGCGCTGATGAGCGGGACGACGAACGCGGGCCGCGGCCGTCCGAACCACGCCTTCAACAGGTACACCGCGCCCACCGCGACCGGGATGCTGGCCGCCATGGCCCAGCACAGCCGGTTCAGGCGGCGCCGGAAGGCCCAGAGCGCGAAGCCCGCGACGACGCCGTAGACGATCACCGGGCTGGACGCCAGCGCGAACGCCGCGAGTATCTGCCCGGCGGGGGAGGACGCCTCGACGCCGGGGCCGTCCGAGAGCGCGTCCAGGCCCGCCAGCGTGGGCGTGCGGAGCGTGAGCCAGGACCACAGGACGAACAGGACGGTGGCGATCCCCGCCGCGGCCGGGGCCACGCCCACGTTCCTCCTCATGCGGGCGATTCTCGCACGCGGGTCCCGGGGTTCCGGCCCGCGTCCCGTCGGGGGGCGCCACCCGGCGAGGATAGGATCGAGCCGTGATCGACCCGAAGATTCTGCGCACCGACCCCGACGCCGTCCGCCGCAGCCAGGCGGCCCGCGGCGAGTCCGTGGACCTGGTGGACCAGCTCGTCGTCGCCGACGAGCACCGCCGCTCGCTGATGTCGTCCGCCGAGACGGCCCGCGCGGAGCAGAAGTCGCTCAGTTCCCGCATCCCGAAGGCGTCCGCCGAGGAGCGCGCCGACCTGCTGACCCGGACCAAGGAGCTCTCGGCGCAGGTCAAGGTCGCCACCGCCGAGGCGGAGGCCGCGAACGTGGTCTTCGACGACCTGCTGCGCCAGGTGGGCAACCTCGTCATCGAGGGCGTCCCCGAGGGCGGCGAGGATGACTTCATCGTCCTGGAAGAGATCGGCACGCCGCGCGACTTCGCCGCGGAGGGTTTCGAGCCCCGCGACCACCTGGAGCTCGGCGAGATCCTGGGCGCCATCGACATGGAGCGCGGCGCGAAGGTCTCCGGCGCCCGGTTCTACTACCTGACCGGCCAGGGCGCCCTGCTGGAGATGGCGCTGATGCAGCTCGCGATGGCCAAGGCGCAGGAGTGGGGCTTCACGCCGATCCTGCCGCCGGCCCTGGTGAAGCCGCGCGCCATGGAGGGCACCGGCTTCCTGGGCCAGGCGGCCGAGAACGTGTACCGGATCGAGGCCGACGACCTGTACCTGGTCGGGACGGCCGAGGTGCCGCTGGCCGCCTACCACTCCGAGGAGATCCTCCCGGCCGCCACCCTGCCGCGGATGTACGCCGGCTACTCGCCGAGCTACCGCCGCGAGGCGGGCAGCTACGGCAAGGACACCCGCGGCATCTTCCGCGTGCACTGGTTCGACAAGGTCGAGATGTTCGTCTACTGCGCCCCCGAGGACGCCGAGGAGATGCACGCGAGGCTGCTCGGCTTCGAGAAGGAGTTCCTGTCCACGCTGGAGCTGCCGTTCCGCGTCATCGACGTGGCCGCGGGCGACCTGGGGCTCTCGGCGGCCCGCAAGTACGACTGCGAGGGCTGGGTCCCCACCCAGGGCAAGTACCGCGAGATCACGTCGACGTCGAACTGCACCGAGTTCCAGGCCCGCCGCCTCGACATCCGGCTGCGCGACGAGGACGGCGTCCGCCCGCTCGCCACCCTCAACGGGACGCTGTGCGCGATGACCCGCATGATCGTGCTGCTGCTGGAGAACCACCAGCAGGCCGACGGCTCCGTGACGATCCCCGCGGCGCTGCGCCCCTACCTGGGCGGGCGCGAGGCGCTCACGCCGGTCGCCTCCTGACCCCGTGGCGGCGCTCACGCCGGGGGACGCCCGCGGCCTGATCCCCGCGGCGTTCGCGGCGCGCATGGCGTCCGGGATGCCGGCGGCGGCCGCGTGGGTCGAGGCGTTGCCCGGACTCGTCGCCGACGTCCTGCGCCGCTGGCACCTGGAGCCGGACGGCGACCCGCTGACCGGCTACACCGCCCTCGTGCTCCCCGTGCGGGACGCCGACGGCGTCCTCCGGGCGGTCAAGTTCTCGTTCGTCGAGGACGACAACGTCGGCGAGATCCCGACCATGAAGCTGTGGGGCGGCCGCGGGGCCGCCGAGCTGGTGCGCGCGGACCCGCGCCGCGGCGTCCTGCTCCTGGAGTGGCTGGGCGAGCCGCTCGAGGAGTGGTGGGACGCCGACGAGGCGACCCGCGCCGTCGCCGCGCTGTACCGGGACCTGCATCGGCCCGCGGCGCCGCAACTGCCGGACGGGCACGCGCTGGTCCGCGGTTGGCTGCGCGACCTCGAACGGCTGGGGCGCCGCGCCCCGGCCCCGCCCCGATTCGTCGAGTGGGCGCTGCGGGCCGGCCGGGAGCTCACGGCCGCGCCCGGGTCGCACGTCATCCACGGCGACCTGCACTACCTCAACGTGCTGCGCCGCGGCGACGGCTGGGCGGCGATCGACCCGAAGGGCTACAACGCCGACCCGTGCCTGGAGGTGGTGCCGCTGCTGTGGAACCGTTGGGAGGACCTGGAGGCGTCCGGGGACGTCGGCGAGGCGATCCGCGACCGGTTCTACGCCGTCGTCGACACCGCCGGCTTGGACGAGCGCCGGGCCCGCGACTGGGTCGTCGTGCGGTGCATGATCAACGTCGCCTGGCAGGCGGAGCCGGGCGCCCCGGCCGGCGCGGGGCTCGACTCGGCGCAGGAGTGGCTGACCCGCAACATCACCCTCGCGAGCGCCATGCAGGCCATCGAGGTGGCCGACCCCCTCTGACCCCGCGCCGGGCGCCGGATCGTGCTGGTCTCCCAGAGCGTCGCCCTGTGCCGAGGGCTGGGTCAGAGGGACGTCGCGGGACGCCCCTCCGGCGCCGCACCGCCCGCCGCGACCTGCGCGGACGCGTCGGCGTGCGCCCGGCGGAACGCCTCACCCACCCACGCCCCGCCCGGGTAGACGTTGGCTTCGCCGACGGCGTCCACCAGCCCGGCCGCGCGGAGCCCGGCCAACACGTCGGGGTCCACGGCCGCGAGTTTGAGCGTGGAGCCGTGCGCGGCCAGCCGCTCGGCGTACCGGCGCAGCACGTCGGCGGCGGCCAGGTCGACGTGGGTGGTGCCGCGCAGCCGCAGGATCACGACCGACCCGACCGATCCCGGCTCGATCCGGGGCAGCAGCGACTCGAACCGCGGGGCGCTGGCGAAGAACAGCGAGCCGTGCGGCTGCAGCGCGACCACGCTGCGCGGCGGGACCACCGCGGGCGGGTCGTCCTCGCGGAGCCCGCGCTCGGCGTCCAGGTGCAGGGCGCGCAGCGTCACGCGGGTGGAGTGCTCGGCGACGTAGAGGATCAGACCCAGTCCGATGCCGGCGAGCACCGCGAACTGCAGCGGCACGAGCAGCATGAGCGCGAACGTGGCCGTCAGCACGACCGCCTGGTAGGGGCCGGCGCGCGCCACGGCGTCCGGACGCGCCCGGATCACCGCCCGGACGCCGACCACCGCCAGCAGGCCGCCGAGCGCGGGCAGCGCGGCGAACCCGACGATCCCCGACCCGAGCGCGATGGTGAGCGCCATCGTGGCGGCGGCCACGAACTGGGCCAGCCGCGTCCGGGCGCCGGCCTGCAGCAGCAGGGAGGACGCCGTCAGGGAGCCCCCCGCCGGCAGCCCCCCGAAGACGGCCGACAGCAGGTTGCCCACGCCCTGGCCGACGATGTCACGGGTGGGGCTCGCGCGGCGCCCTTCGGGCGGGGGCAGCCCCGCCGCGACGCCGGCGCCCTGCATGACGCAGACCAGCGCCAGCGACAGGGCCGGGACGACGAGGTCGGGCGCGTCCGCCCAGGCGGGGAGGACCGGGAGCGGGAGCCCGCGGGGCAGGGCGACGAGGTCCCGCATCAGCGGCACCGACGCGCCGGCCCAGGCGTTGAGGGCGACGGCTACCGCGGAGCCGGCCGAGACGGCGAGGACGAGGCCCACGCCCGCGGCCCGCGTCCGCAGGGTCACGACGATCAGGGCGATCGTGACCCCGGCCACCGCCAGGGACGCGGGGCGCCACGCCGCGACGTGGGCCAGCGTGTCGGCGAAGCGGGTGAGCCGGTCGGCGGCGGGGGAGGCGTAGCCGGTCAGGTGGCCGACCTGGCCCAGCACGATCTTGACGCCCACCCCGGCCAGGAAGCCGGCCATCACCGCCGTCGGGGCGAACCGCACCAGGCGCCCGACGCGCAGGGCCGCCGCCAGCAGCAGGAACCCGCCCGTGAGCAGCCCGAGCATCGCCAGGGACGCCGCCGGATCGGGCCGGGCGGCGACGTCGGTGTCGGCCACCACCAGCGACATCGCGCTGGTGGCCTGCACCGCCAGCAGCGGCGTCCCGGTGAGCAGCGCGCCGCCGAGCAGGCCGAAGAGGTACGCGTAGAGGCCGGCGAGCGGGTTCACCCCGGCGAGGACGCCGGCGGCGAGGCCGTCCGGGACGCTGTGGACCCCCAGCACCGCCCCGGCGACCACGTCGTGGCCGAGGGTCTCGCGGGGGAGGGCGCGGCGCCGGCCGCGGTCGTCGGTGATGGCCACGTCAGCGCGGCGGCAGGGTGCCCGGCCGGAGGCCGGGACGCGGTCCGGGGAGCCGGCCGGGGCGTCCCGGGTCGGGCGGCGGCAGCGGGACAGGACGCGGGAGCGGCACCGGGTCGGGAGGCCGCAGCGGGACAGGTCGTGGGAGGGGCGCCGGGTCGGGAGGCGGCAGCGGGACACGATGCGGGAGGGGCGCCGGGTCGGCCGGGTGTCCCGGCCTTGGACCCGGGATCGGGCTCGGCATCGGGACCGGCGGCGTCGTCGCCGGGGCGCCCCGCGGGACGCGGCGTCCGTGCATGGCGTCCTCCCGGCCGATCCGTGCGCCGGGACCTCCGCCGGTGGCGGGTCGGCGACGCTCCCTCGACCCTACGCCCGCACGCTTCCGTCGGCAGCCGAATCGCGACGTCACCCCTGGTCAGAACAAGGTTGTGCGCCGCCTGGGGCCGAGCGTGCCCGGCTGATCCGTGCCCGGGCGGCGGCGCATAACCCGACCGGCCACTCCGGGACGCCTGCGTCCTGGCGGTCGGAGTCGCGGGCCGTCTCGCTGGATCGCTCCCGGGTCGACCGGCGGGCGGGCCCCGACGGTGAGCGCCGGGCCGATCGGAGGTGGACGAGCCCGAGGGAGCGAAAGCGACGTCAGGGCCGGCCGATCGGGGGGGGGACGAGCCCGAGGCGCGCATGCGGGACGGTCGGTGCCGGGCAGATCGGGGATGGACGCGCCGAAGGGGGCGAGCCGACGCCGTTATCGTCGGGGCATGAGCTACGACCACTGGCTGTTCCCCGCCCCCTGGTGTGACGACCCCCGCGCCCTGGAGGCCGCACTCGAGACCGACCTTCCGGCCACACCGACGGCCGCCGCGCTGGCCGCGGAGCTGAACGCCGCCGCGGCGGCGTCCGACGAACGGCTGTTCACCGTCTCCCCGCTGGAGGCCTCCGGCGACCTGCTGGTGGTGCCGTCGCCGTTCGGCAGCGTGCAGGAGGTCCGCGACGTCCTCATCCCGCTGGCGTTCGCGGCGGGCTACGCCGTCCACGACCCGCAGCTCGCCGTTGATCTCGACCCGCGCACCGCGACGCCGGGCGAGCTGACCACCGACGAGCAGGGGTCGTTCCCGGTCATCACGCCGGCGCTGATCGACCACCTCGTGGCGAACATGACCATCGACGACTTCGTGATCGTCGCGACCGACGATCAGGTCTACATGCAGAGCGCCTGCCGCGAGTTCGACGCCTACCAGCTCGAGTACCGCGACGGCTCGGCGGACCGACACTTCGGCACCGAGGTCGCCACCGCCGACGAGGTCGCCGCCGCCATGCGGGGCTGGCTCGCCGGCGACGACTCCAGCTATCGCGACCTCGACTGGGAGCAGGTCACCTTCTAGCGCGTCGGGCGGGTGCTCTCGCGGACGAACAGCTGCCAGGTGAAGTCATGCATCGTCCCGGGCGTGCCCGCACCCGTCGCCGCCCGCACCAGCAGTTTCGCCTGGGCCTCGAAGAAGTCCCGGGGCCCGGCGGTGGTGAGGGACGGCGAACTGCTCGCGCCCGCGGGGGTGTTGCCCAGTCCGGCGACGTAGACGTCCTGGGGGACACGGAGCCCGAGGGACTGCGCCGCCTGGATGGCGGCGAGCGCCGCGTAGTCGGTGTTGCACACGATGGCGCGCGGACGATCGGGCCGGGTGAGGCAGCGCTGGGCGGTCCGGAACGCGTCGGTCCTGCTGCCGTCGTAGTCGAGCAGCCGACGAGCGCTGACCCGTCCGGCGTCAACGGCGTCGAGGTAGGCCCGCCTGCGGTCGCCCTGACGCGTGGCCTCCCCGCGCCCCAGGTAGGCGACGTCGCCGGTCAGCGTCGTGACGTGCTCCATGACCAGCGCCGCCCCGGGACCGGCCAACGACCGGACGACGTCGAACCCGCGAGGCTCCAGGGTGTCGCTCATGGCCACGATCCGCTGACCCGCGCGGGCCATCTCGGTCAGGCGCGGGGCATCGTCGTCCTCGGGGTTGTCGATGTAGAGGAGGTCCGGCTGGACGCGGCGGGCCGTCTCGTACCAATCGCCGTCGGCCTGGATGAGCGCGGTCAGGCCGTTGGCGGACGCGACCCTGCTGATGCTCTCCTGAACGGCGAGGGCCCACGGGTCGCCGATGACCTGGAGGCTCAGCAGCAGGAGCCCGTTGGAGCCCGTGCGCATCGCCTGCGCGGCCGAGTTCGCCCGGTACCCCAGTGTCTCGGCCGCCCGCCGCACGCGCGCGGCGGTCGCCTCGGAGATCGGCACGTTCGCCCCGCGCAGCACGTAGGAGACGGTGGCGGTCGAGACGCCGGCCCGCTCCGCGACCATGCGGATGGTCGCGCGCTGAGGCGGCTTCTGCGTCGCGGGATCGGTCACGCCGATCATTCTCCCGTGATCGCCCCCAGAACGTTGACGTCGCCGAGAAGTGTCGTCTCGGCGTTGGCCAGCGGGACCGGTATCGGGCCCTCGCCGTGCGGGTCCCGCAGCCGCACTCCCAGTCGGAGGCCGGCGAGATCCGGGAGGGCGGCGGTGTCGAACTCCGCGCTCAGGAGCACCGGTGCCGGGGCGGAGGGGGCGTCTTCGGCCCGGCCACCGGGGCCCCACGTGCGGGGGTCGGTGTCCACCCGCTGCTCGGCCACGGCCGCGCCGTCGGCGTCCAGCAGCACGAACGACACCACCCATGGCCGCAACGGGGCGCTGAACCCGACGTTGCGCAGTTCGAGGCGCACCGTCAGGGAGCCGCCGGCCACCGCGGCGCTCCACCACCGACCCTCGAGGCGATAGCCGAGGTGATCCCGCAGGTACTCGAACCACGTCCGGACGCCGGGCAGGTCGTCGCCGTCGCGGAACCAGTCGGACGCCACCCCGAGCCCGGCGGCACCGAGTTCGGCCGATGTGACGGGGGTGCGCCGCCAGGCGGCCAGGGTGACGTGGGCGTTGTGCACGATCCCGAGCGTGTCGGTGCGCAACGTCTGGAGGCGACGTGCGGCCGCCAGGGGATCCACCGGCGCGTCCCACGGGTAGTCGTCGACGCCCTGTTCACCGTCCCAGGGCAGTTCGACGTCCATCGGCATCGTGCCGGACGCCGCGACGTAGTCGGGCCAGCCCTCCTCCTCGGGCCGGAACAGATCCATGCCGTCGTCGGACAGCGTGAAGTAGTCGTTG
This sequence comes from Propioniciclava coleopterorum, assembly GCF_011393335.1. Taxonomy (NCBI): domain Bacteria; kingdom Bacillati; phylum Actinomycetota; class Actinomycetes; order Propionibacteriales; family Propionibacteriaceae; genus Propioniciclava; species Propioniciclava coleopterorum. The sequence continues at coordinate 1,946,432 of NZ_CP049865.1, forward strand.
TGGAAGCCGATCCGAGCCCGGACCGAGGCGTCGGTGACCAGGCGGGACTTCGCGTGGTACCGCAGCTGCGTGTGAAGATCGTCCGGCAGTTCCGCCAGCAGCGCCGTGAGCACCGCGGTGGCCACCTCGGGGTCGGTGGACAACGGGTGGATGCTCGCACCCCATTCGCCCCACAGGCCGAGGAACCCCGCCTGCCACACGGTGACGATGTCGGCGAACTCCGAGACGATCGGCCCGAGTTGGTGGATGTGGGTCAGTACGTCCTCGAGCGTGTACGGCCGCCGCGGCAGGAAGCTGTGGTCGTAGGCGAAGCGCAGCACCACGCTGAACCCGCCGGCGCGGAGTTGTGCCAGGCCGGTGCGGACCTGCTCCAGCGCCTCCCCGGGGAGCGGCCCGCCCACGTAGCGGCCGAGGTAGAAGTACTGCTGGACCACGTCCGCGTCGGCGCCGTAGCGACCGCGGAGGAACTGCACAGCCCCGCCGACGTCGCGCGGGTGGTCCCGCTCGAGCGGCCACACCCCGCACAGCTCCGGCAGCCGGACGTTGAGCTCGTACCGCAGGCCCCGGTGCGGTGTGCGCAGGCGGGGCTGGTCGCGGCGGTGGCCACTCAACGGGCGCGGTGCGGCGGGGACCGCCGCGGTCATGTCATCACCCCTTGCTTCCGCTGAAGGCGATCCCTGCGATGAACTGCTTCTGCAGGAACAGGAACACCACGATCATGGGGATCGTCGCCATGAGCGAACCAGCCATGAGCGTCGGGTAGTCGGTGAAGTTCAGGCCGAGCATCTGGCTCAACCCGACCGACAACGGCATCCGCTCCTGGGTGCTGGTGACGATCAGGGGCCACAGCATCGCGTTCCAGGCGCCCAGCACCGAGAACACCGTGAGGGCGATCACGCCCGACTTCGCCAGCGGCAGCATCACCTTGAAGAAGATCTGGAACTGGTTGGCGCCGTCCAGGCGGGCCGCCTCCTCCAGCTCGGCGGGCAGGCTCATGAAGAACTGACGCATCAGGAAGGTGCCGAAGGCCGAGAAGAGGCCGGGGAGGATGATGCCCGGGACGCTGTCCAGCCAGCCGATCGCCTGGATGATCTCGTACTGGGGAAGCAGGAAGAGCTGCCCCGGCACCATCAGCACCGACAGCACCAGGATGAACAGCGCCCCCCGCCCGACGAAATGCATGCGGGCGAACGCGTAGCCGGCCATGGTGCACAGCACCACGTGGCCCGCCGTGGTGACGACCGTGATGACCAGGCTGTTGATCGCCATGTCCAGGAACGGCATCGACGTGAGGACCTTGCCGAAGTTGGTGAAGACCCAGGGGTCGGGGACCCACTGGGGCGGAACGGCGGTCGCGCCGGCGAAGTTCTTCAGCGACGAGAGCACCTGCCAGATGAACGGGAAGGTCATGGCGATGGCGCCGATGATGAGCACGACGTGCACCACGATCGGCTGGCGGCGCGGGCGGCGTCCGGTGGGGGATTCGGCGGCGGCCGCGACGGTGCGTGTCTCACTCATAGTGCACCCACTTCTTCTGCAACGAGAACTGAATGATGGTGAGGGCGAGGATGATCACCAGCAGCACGAAGGCGATCGCCGCGGCGGCACCCTGGTTGTGCTTGAGGAACCCCGTCTCGTAGAAGAGGAAGACGATCGTCTTCGCATGGGGGAGGGCGGCGCTGTCCGGTCCGATCATCACGTACACCAGGTCGAACACCTGCAGGGCCCCGATGACGGACAGCACGGTGATGAAGAACACGCTGGGGGAGATCATGGGGACCGTGACCGACAGGAATCGGCGGACGGGCCCGGCGCCGTCCATCTCCGCGGCCTCGTACAGCGAGGGAGGGACGCCCTGCAGTGCGGCCATGAAGATGACGATGTTCGACCCCAGGCTGCTCCAGATGCCGACGATCGCGACCGACAACAGGACGGTGCCGGGGTTGTTGAGCCACGAGGTGCCCTGGACGCCGACCATGCCCAGCAGTTGGTTCAGGATCCCGTAGTCGCCGTTGTAGATCATCTTCCACACGAGCGCGATGGCCGCCGGCATCGTGACCACCGGCAGGAAGTAGAGCACGCGGTAGACGCTGCGTCCCTTGAGGCCGGGCGTGTTCAGCAGCGCGGCGATCACGAGGGCCAGGGGGATCCCGACGAGCGAGAAGACGGTGTAGATCGCCGTGTTGAGCAGCGCCTGGGGCAGTTCGGGGTCGGAGAACAACTCGCCGTAGTTCGCCAGCCCGACCCAGGTGGAACCGCCGAAGGCGCCCGTCTCGGTGAACGAGAGGTAAAGGGTCCGGAAGATCGGCCAGATGAAGAAGATCACCAGGCCCAGGATCAGGGGGCCGAGGAACAGCGTCGGCCACAGGAACGTCGAACTGCCCGGAGGGAGGGACACGTCCGCCCTGCCTCCCCCGCGCCGGTGGGAGCGACTCGGGGCGGGGGCGTCCGGTACGACCACGGGGGGTGCCGCGACTGGGAGGGACATGGCCTACTTCTTCGCCTTGTCGATCACAGCCTGGACGGCTGTGTTCAGGGCGTCCAGCCCGTCGGACACGGATTCCTTGCCGGTCCAGATGTTGCGTCGGTGCTCGGACTCCACGTCCTGCCACGATGACATCGAGACCGACTTGGGGTAGCTCTTGGCCGTCTTCGAGGCATCCAGGAACACCTGCAGGTCGAACTGCGGGTAGGACTTCAGCCACGCATCCTGCGTTCCGGCGTAGGCGGGGATGGCGTTGCCGGCCTCCGCCTGGATCCGGGCTCCGTCCTCGCCTGCCACGAAGGCGACGAACTTCTTCGCCTCGTCGAGGTTCTTGCTCTTGGCGTTCACGCCCACCCCCACCGAGTTGAGCACGGTGATGCTGCCCGCGGGGCCCGCCGGGACCGGTGCGACATCGATGTTCTTCGCCTCGGCGCTCATCGCGAAGGTCTTGGCGTTGGAGTTCTGGGTCCAGTACATCGCGATCTTGCCCGAGCCGAACGAGTCGGACGGCGGGGTGTCCGTCATCTGCTGCAGCGTCGGGGAGGTGCCGTCGTCGATGAAGGACTTCAGGAAGCTGACGCCCTCCTTCGCCTGGGGGAGTTGTAGGCCGCGTCGCCGGCGTCGTCGATGACGGTCCCGCCCGCGCTGTAGATGGCCGGGTACCAGTTCTGTTGGGTGGCCGAGCTCGCGGCGAATCCCTTGACGTCCCCCTTCGACAGCGTCTTGGCGTCCTGCTGCATCTGTGCCCAGGTGTAGCCGGGGCCCGGAGCCTTCAGGCCGGCCTCCTCGAAGAGCCGCTTGTTGTACCACATGGCGACCGTGTCGAAGTCCTTGGGCAGGGCGTACTGCTTGCCCTGGTAGTTGAACATGCTGGTGGACGACTCGGGATACGGCGAGAGGTCCACCCCGTCGAGCGGGGCCAACTGGTTCTCGGATGCGTACAGGCCGAAGTAGATGCCCGTGAACCACATCACGTCGGGCCCGTTGCCGGCCGAGACCGTGGTGCGCATCTTGTCCCAGTAGTTGTCCCAGGGGGTGAGTTGGACCTGCACCGTGACGCCGGGGTTCTTCGCCTCGTAGGCGGTCGCGATCTGCTTCATCGCGGGCTCCTGGAGATCGTCCCAGATGGCGAACGTGAGGGTCTTGTGCCCGGCCGGGCCGCCGGCCGGCGTGGCGCACCCCGCCCCGGTGACGGCCAGGGCGGCGGCCAGGAGGGCCGCGGCCACATGTTTGGTGAATTTCATCTCGAGTCCCATCGATCAGAGGGTCCGACGATTCATCTTTGAATCGTTGTGAGTGGTGACTTAATCGATTAAATATCTATTTTCCGGGATGCTAACCCTCGTGCGAGTTATGGAGCAAGACCCATCGTGATCTCGTTTCGGCAACGGGCCGGGTCTGGGCCGATGCGGCTCCGGTGGGCGCCGAGGTGGTGGTGAATCCGCTTGTCAAGCAGCCACGGCGGTGCACCGCGGCGGAAGCGGTTGCTCACGCTGGGCGACTCGCCGCGGCGGCCGAGCCGCGAGGAATTGTTCGGTGCTAGACCCAATCCTTGGATTTGAAAACCAGGTAGAGCGCGACGCTGCCGACGGCGATGAGGGCCACCGACAGCCACAATCCCAGGGGCTCACTGAAGCCCGGGTAGGGCACGTTCTGACCGAACCAGCCCGTGATCGCGGTCGGCACGGCGATGATCGCGGCCCAGCCGGCCAGCTTCTTCATCACGGTGTTCAGCCGCTCGTCGCTGAGCGCCAAGTTGGTCTCGAACGCGGAGCTCACCAGGTCGCGCAGCGACTCGGTCCACTCCGCGGCGCGCAGGACGTGGTCGTACAGGTCGTCGAACCACGGCCGCAGCGCCGGGGCGTCGGTGGTCTGGTCGCGCAGCAGGCCGCTCACGACCTCGCGCATCGGCAGGACGATCCGGCGCAGCGTCACGAGTTCCTTGCGGACGTCGAAGAGCGTCCGCGCGAACGGCGTCCCGGCCTGCCGGTTGTCGAACAGCTGGGACTCGAGCTCCTCGACGCGCTCGTCCAGGGTCTCGATCCAGGCGAACTGGTCGTCGACGACGGCGTCCAGCAGGCCGTGCACGAGTGCGCCGGAGCCCGCGTCGAGCAGTTCGGGATCCTCCTCCCAGCGGCGCACGATCTCGGTCATGTCGAAGGCGTCGTTGCGCCGGATCGTGATGAGCGCCGCGGGCATCACCCACCCGGACAGCCGGCTCAGCGCGAGATGCTCGGCGGTCGACTGCCCCGGGAGCACCGCGTACACGGTGAAGAACAGGTGGGTGTCGTGCCGGATCAGCTTGGGCCGCTCCTTGGGGCCCAGCGCGTCCTCGACCGCCGTGGCGGGCAGGCCGAGCTGGCTCGCGAACGTGGACAACCCGGCGGCGGTGGGGGCCACGATGTCGACCCACACCAGGACGTCGGGGTCGTGCGCGATGTCGACCACGTCCTCCAGCGGCACGTGCTCGTGCAGCAGCCGCCCGTCGCGCCAGGCGCGGCAGCTCACCTGGGTGGCGTCGGCGTCGGGCTGGACGGCGTCCTCGTGCAGTTCCATGCGCCCATGATGGCCCGAGGACCGGCGCCGCGCCGCCCTCGACCGGTGGGACGCGTGGGCGCCTTTCGGCGGGACGCGGGCGGGCCAATACGGTGTCACCATGAGCTTTCGACCCCGACTGGTGGCCCTGGACGTCGACGGCACGCTCGTGGACGAGACGAACATCGTCCGCGCGGACGTGCGGGCGGCGATCCAGCGCGTGCTGGACGCCGGCGTCCCGGTGCTGCTGTCGACCGGACGCAGCTGGGCGTCCGCGCTGACGGTGCTGGAGCAGTTGCCCGACCTGAACGCCGAGCACGTGTGCTCCAACGGGGCGGTCACGGTCCGCTACCCGCCCTTCGAGGTGGTCGACATGCTGACGTTCGACCCGCGCCCCGTGGCGGAGCTGATCCGCCGCGAAGTGCCGGACGCCCTGCTGGCGGTGGAGGTGATCGGGCAGGGCTACCAGGTGACGGGCGAGTTCCCGCCCGGCGAACTGCACGGCGTCATCGAGGTGGTCGACGTCGAGGAGATGATCGGCCGCGACGTCACCCGGATCATCGTGCGCGACCCGAACGCCGGCGAGGACGAGTTCATCGCGCTGGCGGAGCGGCTCGGCCTGGAGGGCGTCAGCTACTCGATCGGCTACACCGCGTGGCTCGACATCGCGCCCAAGGGCGTGGACAAGGCACACGGGCTCGCGCGGGTGTGCGCCCGGGCGGGCATCGACGCCGCCGACGTGCTGGCGCTGGGCGACGGGCGCAACGACGTCCAGATGCTCGAGTGGGCGGGCCGCGGCGTCGCGATGGCGAACGCGCCCCGCGAGGTGCTCGACCTCGCCGACGCCGTCACCGGCAGCGTCGAGGACGGCGGCCTGATCGACGAACTCGACCGCTGGTTCGCCGTCCGCTGACCTCGCGGCGCACCGCTCAGGGGCGACCTCCCGGGGCATGCTGGCCGGGACCTGTCGTTCTGGTGCCCCGAGCGCTCGAGCCCGCCTGCATCGCCCCTCGTCGGCGGGTTCGGGCGCGCGACTGGGGGCACGAGAACGACACGCCGGCCGCAGGCCGCGCCGCCCGCGATCGCCAGCAGCGTCCCGGCGCCGAGGGCCCGCGCACTGACGCCGCGCGGGCGCGGCGGGGTGACCCGGACGCGGCGGCGGTGCAGGCTGGGGGCATGCAGCCGTACGCGCGGGAGCCGGAGTACCTCACCGAGCTCGCCGACGGGACCGTGAAGCAGCTCAACCCGTTCACCGGCACCGAGGTGTGGACGGTGCCCGGGCGCGGCAACCGGCCCCTGGGCATCGCCCACCCCGACCCGCACCCCCTCGACCCGGCGCGGGAGGGCGCGCACTGCTCGTTCTGCGAGAAGCGTTACGCCGAGACCCCGCCCGAGAAGTCCCGGATCGTCGCCACCCCGCACGGCCACGAGACGCTCTACGGCGTCCCGGCCGCCCGCATGAACGACACCGTCGCCGAGTTCCGCCGCGTCCCGAACCTGTTCGAGATCCTCAGCTACGAGTACTGGCACGCCAACTACGGCTACACCCTGCCGGTGCGGGTCGCCGAGCGGCGGCGCGCCTACCTGGAGTCGCCCGAGGGTCGCGCGCACGTCCTGGCGGTGATCGGCACGAAGCTGCGCGCATCGGGACACGACCCGGCCGACATCGCCGCGATGAGCGAGGAGGACCGCATCGAGGCCGCATCCGGGTTCTTCGGCGGCGGCCACGACCTGATCATCGCCCGCCGTCACTACGTGCCCGGCGCCCGCGACGACTCCCAGCTGGCCGGCTCGGGGACGCTCACGCCCGCCGAGCACCGCCTGTTCATCGACGCCACCGTGGATGCCGTCCAGGGGCTCTACGACCTCAACCGGTACGCGCGCTACGTCACCGTGTTCCAGAACTGGCTCAAGCCCGCGGGTGCGTCCTTCGACCACCTGCACAAGCAACTCGTCGCGATCGACGAGCGCGGCGTCCAGAACGAGGCGACGCTGGCGAAGCTGCGTGTCAACCCCAACCTGTTCAACGAGGTGGCGGCCAACTACGCGTCCTACCGGAACCTCATGATCGCCGAGAACGACCACGCGCTCGCGTTCGCCGGCTTCGGGCACCGCTACCCGACCATCGAGATCTACTCCAAGTCGGAGCACTCGTTCCCGTGGGAGCACACCCCGGCCGAGCGGCACGCGATGAGCGACATGATCCACGCCATGCACGCCGCGACCGGCGCGGACGTCCCCACCAACGAGGAGTGGCACTACCGGCCGCTGGACGTGGATCTTCCGATGCCGTGGCGGGTGATGCTGAAGTGGCGCGTCTCGACGCTGGCCGGTTTCGAGGGTGCGACGAAGATCTACCTCAATACGATCGCTCCCGTGACGCTGCGGGATCGGGTGGTGGACCGGTTGTTCGCGTTGCGCGCCGAGCACCGGATCGCCGAGGATCTCAAGCTCGCCTTCGAGGCACCGTGCCGCCCCAACTCGCTGCGGTACGCGGCCGGACGCCGCTGAACCAGGAGGACCGATGAGCCAGCCCGTTCCCTACCAGCAGCCCGAGGCCGTCTGGGCGCGCTTCTCCGCCGACCCGCGCACCTCGCCGGCGCTGCGCGCCTCGGACGCCGACCGCGACGTCGCCGTCGGGGTGCTGAACGCCGCCTTCGAGGACGGTCGCCTGGACACCCTGGAGCACGCCGAGCGGCTGGAGCGGGTGCTCGCGGCGAAGACCTTGGCGGACCTGCCGCCGCTGATCGCCGACGTGGTGGTCAGCGGGCCCGCCGCCGGACCCGCGCCCGCCCGCTCGTCCCACCGGCCGATGCGGCGGGTCCGGAACGCCGCCTTCGTCTGCTGGGTGGCCCTGGCGGCGCTGGTGAACGTCATCTGGGCGGCGACGTGGCTGCCGTCCGGCGGCGGCCCCGCGTACTACTGGCCGATCTGGTCGATGATCGGCACCTTCGTGCCGGTGCTGGTGTTCTTCCTGATCGACCTCATCCAGAGCGGCGGACGGCCGCATCCCGACCTCGGGCACGACACCGGCGGCCGGCGCGCGCTCGAGAGCGATCGACAGCGACGCGAGCGGCGCCGACCCGGCGACCGCTGACGGGAGGTAGTCTCCACACCGGCGACGTATCAGCGTCGCGCCAGGAGGACCATCATGACCCACCCCGTGCCCGTCGAGCCGCCCGGCGATCTCTGGTCGCGCTTCAGCGCGGACCCCCGGACCGCCCCGACGTTCCGCGCCTCGGACGCCGACCGCGACGTCGTGGTGGGCGCGCTCGCGTCCGCCTTCCAGGACGGCCGGCTCGACGCCGACGAGCACCAGTCCCGACTGGAGCGGGCGCTGTCGCTCAAGACCCTCGGGGACGTCGTCCCGCTCATCTCGGACGTGGCCCTGGCGCCCCGCGCCGAGCCCGCGCCGGCCCCGGTGGCCCGGCGTGAGGGGCGCGTGTCGAAGGACCTGCTGCGGAGTTGGGTGACGGTCGCGCTCATCACCAACATCATCTGGCTCGTCATCTCGGTGACGTCCGGTTTCGCGAACTACTACTGGCCGATCTGGCCCATGATCGGCCTCGGCATCCCGGTCGTGGTGAGCCTCATCTTCGGGAGCGGCTCGTCCGGACGCGACGAGCCCGACGCGATCGAGGGGCGCGACTCCGACCGCTGACGTCCCGGGTCTCCGCGTCGGCGCGGTGGACAGCCCTCGTGGAGCCGCCTGGGTGGCGCACCTGGGAAGCGGCTGTTTATTCCTGTCGGTGGCGCGGGCTAGTCTTTCCGCCCGTGGCAGTCATCCAGGCACGCGACCTGACCAAGAAGTACGGCGACTTCACCGCCGTGGACGGCATCTCCTTCGAGGTGGCGCCCGGGGAGTCGTTCGGCCTGCTCGGCCCCAACGGCGCCGGCAAGTCCACGACCATGCGCATGATCGGCGGCACGTCGCTGCGCACGTCGGGCGAACTGACGGTGCTGGGCCTGGACCCCGAGCAGCACGGCCCGCAGGTGCGGGCGTCGCTCGGCGTGGTGCCGCAGCAGGACTCGCTGGACGAGGAACTGCGCGCCCGCGACAACCTCATCGTGTACGGGCGCTACTTCGGGCTGCCGCGGGACTACCTGCAGCGCAAGGCCGACGAGCTGCTCGAGTTCGCCCAGCTCACCGACAAGGCCAAGGAGAAGGTGCAGGCGCTGTCGGGCGGCATGAAGCGCCGGCTCACCATCGCGCGCGGGCTGGTGAACGAGCCCCGCGTCCTGCTGCTGGACGAGCCGACCACAGGCCTGGACCCGCAGGCGCGGCACATCCTGTGGGACCGCCTGTTCCGTCTCAAGGAGCAGGGCGTGACGCTGGTCGTCACCACGCACTTCATGGACGAGGCCGAGCAGTTGTGCGACCGGCTGATCGTCATCGACCACGGCCGGATCGTGGCCGAGGGGTCGCCGCAGGCGCTGATCCGCAGCTACTCGACGCGGGAGGTCGTCGAGGTGCGGTTCGGGTCCAGCCGGAACGCGGCGATGGAGGCGGAGATGCGCCAGCTCGCCGAGCGCATCGAGGTGCTGCCCGACCGGATCCTGCTGTACGCGCACGACGGCGAGGGCCTGCTGGACGAGATCAACCGCCGCCAGCTCAACCCGCTGACGTCGCTCGTGCGGCGCTCATCGCTGGAGGACGTGTTCCTCCGGCTGACCGGGAGGAGCCTCATTGACTGAGCACCCCACCACGCATGCCGGCCCGCAGATCACCTTCAGCGGGCTCGACCACGCCGCCCTGGCCGACCGCACCCGCCGGTGGGGCTGGGTGCAGTACGCCGGCTACCGGGACGCCGCCGAGCGCCCGTTCCTCGGCACGACGCTGGCCGTCGCCCTCGGCAACCCGGTGCTGTACCTGGCCGCGATGGGGCTGGGGCTGGGCTCGATCGTGCAGCAGCCCGTCGACGGCGTCCCCTACCTGACGTTCGTCGCGCCGGGCCTGCTGGTCTCGACCGTCGTGTCGACGGGCGCCCAGTTCGGCACCTGGCCGATCTTCGGCGGCTTCAAGTGGCAGATGAACTACCTGGCCGCGCAGGCCACGCCGCTCGAGCCGAAGCAGATGGCCCAGGGCGAGGCGCTCGCCATCGGCGTCCGGCTGCTGGTGCAGGCCCTGCTGTTCTGGATGATCGGCTTCGCGTTCGGCGCGTGGCCCTCGCCGGGCTCCGTGGCGATGGTCCCGATCGCGATGCTCGCCGCCCTGGCCATGTTCACCCCGCTGATGGCGTACGCGGCGACGCTGCAGGAGGAGGGGCTGCAGTTCAACTTCGTGCAGCGACTGATCGTGATGCCGATGTTCCTGTTCGCCGGCACCTTCTTCCCGCTCGGCGCCATGCCGATCTACCTGCAGTGGATCGGCTGGGTCTCCCCGATGTGGCACGGGACGCAGCTCGCCCGCATGGTGGCGTTCGGGCTGGACGTGCCGCCCTGGCTGGCGGTCGTCCACGTCGTGTTCCTGGTGGGGTTGTTCCTCGGTGGGCTGTGGGCCGCCGGCCGCACCTTCACCCGGAGGCTGGTCCGATGAGCCTGGACGTGATGGCGCCGATCCGCGCCCGCCTGGCCGCCCGACCCACCTGGCTGGGGGCGCTGTACGCCGGCAACGCCCGCGCCGTGATCGAGCGCGGCTTCCGGGTGATCCGCAACGCCAACTGGGGCGTGATCGCCACGGGCTTCTTCGAGCCGGTGTTCTACCTGCTCGCGATGGGCGTCGGCATAGGCGCGCTCGTGGGGTCGGTGCCCGGCCCGGACGGCCGCCCGATCAGCTACGCGATGTACATCGCCCCGGCGCTGCTGGCGACGTCGGCCATGAACGGCGCGATCTACGACTCGGTCAACAACGTGTTCTTCAAGCTGCGCTACAGCAAGGTCTACGAGGGCATGCTGCAGACGTCGCTCGGCCCGATGGACGTCGCGATCGGCGAGATCTTCATGGCGCTGTTCCGCGGCCTGCTGTACGCGATCGGGTTCCTGGGCGTGTTGGCCGCCATGGGCCTGGTGACGAGCGCCTGGGCGCTGGCGATGATCCCGGTGGCGCTGCTGATCGCGCTCGGGTTCGCATCCATCGGCATGGCGGTGACGAGCTTCATGAAGGGCTTCCAGCAGCTCGACCTGGTCCCGATGGTGCTGCTGCCGATGTTCCTGTTCTCCGCGACCCTCTATCCGATCACGGTCTACCCCAGCCGATCCAGTGGGTGATCCAGGCGCTGCCGTTGTGGCACGGCGTCGAGCTGATGCGGCAGCTCTCGGTGGGGTTCTTCACGCCCGGGACGCTCGTGCACGTGGGCTACTTCGTCGTCATGAGCGTGCTGGGGATCGCCGCGGCGAGCCTGCGGCTCCGGGCGCTGTTCCTGCGCTGACGCCGCCCAGCGCGGAGGTCCGGACGCGGCGCGCCGTCGTCATCCCACGGCGGTATCCGCCGGCCCGATCTGGGCGGACGCGGCGGGCCGGCGGTTTGCCGTCCGGGGCGGACGCGGGCAGCGGGCTCTGGGCGCGAGGCTGATGCCTGTCCCGGTGGAACCTCCACCCCGAACGAAAGGCAGCATCATGGCGAGCAACCTCTTCAAGCGCACCGCGGCCGGCCTGCTCCTGGCGGGCAGCATCCTCGTCGCGGCACCCGCCATGGCGATGGCGGACACCATCGTCCACACGGGCACCAACTCCAACGGCAGCCACAACTACGTCAACGTGAACACCGGGTTCACCTTCACGAGTTCCACGTTCCTGGGCCACAAGTTCGAGACCTGCCAGAGGCCGCAGTGAGCCGGCCGGGGCGGCTCGTGGCGGCGGTCGCCACGGGTCTGATCCTCGCGGCGGGCCTCGCCGCGCCGGCCTCAGCGGCACCGTTGCGGGACCAGGGTCGGGCGCCCTGCGACCTCAGCGTCTGCACCCCCTTCCCGTGCCCCTACTTCGGCTGCGAGTGGCCTCGCCTGCCCTGGTAGTCCGCCCCCTCCGACGCCCCGTCACCTCCCCCGGTGACGGGGCGTCGGCGCGTCACGACCGGGGAGCCGGGCCGCGGAAGAAGCCCGTCCGCCAGGCGAGGGCGACCGCCGCCGCCCGGTCCCGGGAGCCGGTCTTCATGAGGATGCGGGCGACGTGGGTCTTGACCGTCGCCTCCGACAGCACCAGCGCGTCGCGGATCTCCTGGTTCGACAGCCCGTCGGCGACGAGCGTGAGGATCTCCTGCTCGCGCGGCGTCAGGACCGCCGTGATCGCGGTCGCGTCCCCCGCCCGGAGCGCGCGCTCGCGCAGCACGTCGATCACCGTGCCGGCCATGGCCGGGTCGATCCAGGCGCCGCCGCCGACCACGCGGTGGATCGCCTCCATGAGCTGACCGGGGGCCGCCTGCTTGAGCAGGTAGCCGCTCGCCCCCGCGCGCAGGGCGTCGTACATGAGCGTCTCGTCGGCGAACGTCGTCAGCGCCAGGACGCGGACGTCGGGGTGGCGCCGGATGATCTCCTCGGTCGCGCGGACGCCGTCCAGCACCGGCATCCGCAGGTCCATGAGGACCAGGTCGGGCGGGTCGGCGTCCACCCGGCGCAGCGCGTCGCGGCCGTCGGTCGCCACCCCGGCGACGCTCAGCCCGGGGGCCGCGTCCACCAGCATCTCCAGCCCGGCGGAGATGAGCGCCTCGTCGTCGACGATGAGGACGCGCAGCGGCGCGGCGGGATCGGTTCCGGTCATCGGGGCCTCCTCGTGGATTCTCACCCGGACGCCTCGGGCGGTGACTGCGGGCCGGTGACGGGTGCGGGGGTGGGCACGGGGAGCCGGGCGGTCGTGACGAACCGGTCGCCGTCGGGGCCGAACTCCAGACCGCCTCCGACGGCGGCGAGCCGCTCGGCCAGCCCGACCAGCCCCAGGCCGCCGGGCAGCCGCGGGGGAGCAGCGCCCCCGACGCCCGGGAGGACGCCGTGAGCGTGAGGTCCTCGCCCCAGGCGATGCCGAGGTCGATCTCCGCCCCGGCGCCCGCGTGCTTCATCGCGTTGGCCAGCGCCTCCTGTAGGAACCGGTGCGCGGCCAGGTCGAGGCTCCGGTCCAGGGGGCGGGGCGACCCCGAGCGCTCCACGGTCACGGTGAGCCCGTTCGCCCGGGCGTCGTCCACCAGGGCGTCCAGGTCGGCCAGCCCACCGAGGCGTTCGCCGCCGTCCGCCGTCTCCGCGGCGTCGGCGCTGCGGAGGGTGACCAGGAGCCGGTGCAGTTCCCGCAGCGCCTGGTGCGCCCCCTGCTCGATGCGGTCGAGTGCGGTGTCGACCCGGGGGCCGACCGGGTCGGTGCGCCCGCCGGCCGCCGCGGTCAGCGCGCGGGCGCCGCCGGCCTGCAGGACGATCCCGGCCAGCGAGTGCGCCACGATGTCGTGCAGGTCGCGGGCGACAGCGCGCCGCTCCGCGATCCGCGCGGCGTGCCGCGCCTCGGCGAGGCTCGCCTCCAGGTGGCGGACGCGCGTCGCGGACCGGGCGGCGGCCCGGCCGACCGCCCAGACGGCCGCCGCGACGCCCCACCACAGCGCCAGGACCGGAACGAGCCGATCGGCGGTGACCGGCCCCGTCCACGCGGTCGAGTTCCAGGCGTTGAGGCCCAGAGGCACCGCCGCGGCCGCGAGCGCGAGCAGCGCGGGCCCCCGCGCAGCCGTGCGGGCGAGGAGGAAGAGCCCCAGCAGCAGTCCCGTGAAGGGCTCCCACGCGGGGATCAACAGCGCGATGGCCGTCGACAGCGCGGCCGCGGCGCCGAAGCCGAGGGCCGGACGCACGGCTGCGGCCGCCCCCGCCACGACAGCCGCGAGCGCCGCCGCGACGAGGGCGGCGACCGGGGCGCTGCCGCCGGGACGCAGTCCCGCGGTCCCGTCCCACAGCGCACTCTCCAGCGCGAAGCCGCCCGCCGCGCAGAGGACCACGGCGGCGAGCGTGGCCCGCCCTAGCGGCACACCTGCAACCGCGGGAAGAGCAGGCACCAGAACGAGCGCGCGGGCATCCGCATGTCGGGGTCGCGTGGGTCGAGGGCGGCCGCGTCCAGTTCGAGCGCGAGCGTGACGAACGCGTCGTCGGCTCCCTGTCCCGCCCGGACCCCAGCGGCGGGCTCGCCCTCGATGCCGGGCTCGGGCAGGTGGACGGCCGTCACGGCGAACGCGCGGCGTCCGTCGGGCAGCGCGTGGCCGGCGTCCGGCTGGGTCAGGGCGTCGGGCACGGCGATCACCACGAGCGGAAGTGGGAGGGAGCGGGCGGTCGTGACCACCGCGTCCGGGGCGAGGGCGATCACGGGGCCGAGTTCGGCGCCGGGGGCCTGAGGGGTGCCTGTGTGCAGGACGACCCGGGGTGGGTTGCTCATGCCCCAGTGTGGCCCGGCAGGGGCGGGGGCGGAAGAGGTCCGGGCCCGCGCGCGGGGCGCGAGCCCGGACCAGGTGGGGTGCCGCGGGCGGCTGGATCAGATGTTCGCGCGGTCGGTGCGGGCGACGGCGCGGTCGAGCAGGTGCAGCCCGCGCTCGGAGAGGTCGCCCGCCGAACCGTCCCCGGTGATGCTCACCGAGACGAGCGAGCGGTCGACCTGCGTGGTCAGGACGACGGTGCCGTCCCAGCTCGCGACGAACGTGGTGCCGTCGAAGACGACCTGAGGGGTGTAGTTCGGGTAGTCCAGCGCCGCGTAGCGGCAGTAGCCGGTGTCGCTCACGACCTGGTCGAAGGCGTGGGCCGCGTCGCCCCACACGGTCACCACCTCGGTGACGCTGGTGCGCTGATCGGCGGTGAGCCAGTTCCACTGGCGGCCGCCCAAGGGGCGCGGCTCGGTGCCCTCGGCGCCGTTGCCGGTCACGTCGCAGTACTGCCCGACGGAGGCGGGCTGGTCGGGGTAGTTCCCCGTGTCCAGGGCGAGCGGGATGCGCTCGCCGAAGTCGCGCGGCGTCAGCGCCACGCGCTTGGGGACCGTCGGCGAGCCGTGGCGGCTCGGGGCGGCGTCGGCGGCGGGGGAGAACAGGGACGCGGTGAGCGCCGTGGCAAGGGTGGTGGCGATGAGCACTGCCTGTGTTGTCCTCTTCATACCGATCCAGACGAGCGGGGCGGCGGGGAGGTTGCGCGGAATCTGCGAGGGGGGTCTGGGATGCCGGGACGCCGCGTGACACCCTGGCTGCATGACCAGGCGACTTCCACCCCCGGTGTACGCGCTCGTCGCAGCGGGGTTGCAGTGGGCGATCTCCCGCCCCCACGCCCACGACGGCGAGCCCGGACGCCGCGTCACGCCGGCGTCCACCCTGGCCGCCCTCCCCGTGCTGGGCGCCGCCGGAGCCCTGGGGGTGACGGCCATCGCGGGGTTCACCCGGGCGGGGACGACGGTGGATCCGCTCGACGTCGACGGGGTGACCCGGCTCGTCGAGTCGGGCCCCAACCGGTTCACCCGCAACCCCATGTACCTTGCGCTCGCCGGCGGGCTCGTCGCGCACGCCGTCGCCCGCCGGTCCTGGGCCGCGCTGCTCCCGGTGGCCGCGTTCGTCGTGCTGCTGGACCGGACGCAGGTTCCGGTCGAGGAGGCGGCGCTGCGCGCCCGGTTCGGCGCCGACTACGACGACTACGTGCGGCGGGTGCCCCGCTGGATCGGGCCCGGCGGGGGCGAGAAGGGCGCCGGCTGAGCACACGTGCCGAGGCCCGACCCCGGCGATATTCGGGGCACGGGGACCCGGTGGGTGACGTCAGGCCGGACGCGTGCCCCGGGCGCGGAACGCCCGGACGCCGCGGCGTCCCAGCCGGAGCGAGACCAAGCCGACGCCGGCGAGGATCAGGCCGGTGGCGCCGGTGACGATCAGGCCGAGCTGCCAGCCCTGGCCGTCCATCACGAAGCCCACCACCGGCGGGGCCATGGCGCTGCCCAGCGTGCTGAAGGTGCCCTGCCAGCCGAACGCCTCGCCCCGGCTCGCCTCGGGGACCACCTCGCCCAGGCGTTCGGTGATCGCGGCGAGGCTGGGGGCGCAGAACAAGCCCGCCAGCCCCATCAGCAGGGTGAACGCCCACGGCGTCCAGCCCAGCGCGCCGAGCGCCGTGGTGACGCCCAGCCCGGCGATCAGCGGGGTCAGGCCGACCGAGCCGCGCGGCAGGCTGCCGAACAGCAGCCCGCCGATCAGCGAACCGCCGCCCCACACGATGATGACGACGGCCAGCATGACCGTGGAGTCCATGGCGCGGGTGGCGGCGACGATGCCCAGGTCGGTGCCCGACAGGGTGAACGCGACGGCGACGGTGGCCACGAAGACGGTGATGACCGGCCCGCTCAGCCACGAGCGGATGCCGCCCCGGCCGTCGACGGTGTCGGTGCGTCCCTCGCTCACCAGCGGCGGGTTGATGATCGTCAGGGCGACCGCCGCGGTGATGCTCAGCAGGGCGAGCAGCGTCAGCGTCCAGCCGGTGCTCCAGTTGACCGCGAGCAGGATGCCCAGCGTCGGCCCGCCCATGAACGCCATCTCGGTGACCACCGAGTCCAGCGCCAGCGCCGGACGCCGCAGCTCGCCCGGGACCGCCGCCAGGACCAGTTGGCGGGTGAGCACGAACCACGGCACCGCCAGCAGCCCCACGCCGGCCATCACGCCCAGCAGCGCCCAGTAGCCCAGGAACGGTGCGGCGACGAAGCCGATCGGAAGCAGGATCAGGCTGGGCAGCAGCGTCCGGCGCAGGCCGAGCGTGTCGAGCAGCCGGCCGCGCAGCGGGGACGCCACGGCGACCGCGATGGTGAACACTGCCGACAGGACGCCGGCGCTCGCGTAGCTCTGGCCCAGGTCGCCGACGACGTGCAGGGTCAGCACCACCATGACGCCGAACCAGGGCGCCTTGCCCAGCGCCCCGAGCAGCACAGCCTGGCGCACGGCCGGGTAGCGCCAGATCACGGCGTAGGAGCGGAAGTTCACCGACTCAGGCTAGTGCCGGACCATCTCCGAACCCCATTCGTTTCCCCCGGTTGCCAGCGGTGCGGCGGGCGCTCCGGAGCGGGCGGTACGGCTAGAAGGTGAGGACGATCTTGCCGATGTTCGAGCCGCCGGTGAGCTGCTCGTGGGCGGCGCGCACCTCGGCGAGCGGGAAGCGGGTCTGGTGCGCGGTCCGGATGTCCCCGGACGCGATCAGGGGCCAGATCTGCGACGCCACCCGCGCCACGATCGCCGCCTTCTCGGGCACCGGCCGGAAGCGCAGCGACGTCGCGGTCACCGTCGCGGACTTGGTCAGCAGGGCGTTGATGTTCAGTTCGCCCTTCACCCCGCCCTGCATCCCGATGATGACGAGGCGGCCCAGGCGGGCCAGGCTGCGGACATTCGAGCCGAGGTACTTGGCGCCCATGATGTCGAGGATGACGTCGGCGCCGTGGCCGTCGGTGGCCTCCTTGAGCTCGGCGACCCAGTCGTCGTGGTAATCCAGCGCGATGTCCGCGCCGAGCTCGCGGCACAGCGCCAGCTTCTCCGGCGACCCGGCCGTGGTCGCCACGCGGCAGCCCAGCGCCTTGGCGTACTGGATGGCGAACATCCCGATGCCGCCGGTGCCGCCGTGCACGAGCAGCGTCTCTCCCGGCTGCAGCCCCACGACGTCCATGTTCGAGACGACGGTGGCCGCGACCTCCATGATCCCGGCGGCCTCCACCAGGTCCACGCCGTCGGGCGGCGGCGCGACCTGCCCCGCGTCCACGACCACGAACTCGGCGTACCCGCCGCCGGCCAGCAGCGCCACACAGGGGTCGCCGACCGACCAGCCCGTGACGTCCTCGCCGACGGCGGCGACGTGCCCCGCCACCTCGAGTCCGATGATCGGGCTCTCGCCCGGGGGCGGCGGGTAGTGGCCCTGCCGCTGCAGCACGTCCGCCCGGTTGACCCCGGCGGCGACGACCTCGATCAGCAGCTGTCCGCGCCGCGGGGTGGGCGTCTCGACCTCTTCGACGGTGAGGACCTCGGGCCCTCCGGCTTCCTTCGTGACGACGGCTCGCATGCCCTCACCCTAGACGCGCGCCCGACGCGCGCGGGACGGCGTCGCCCATGTCCGGAAGGGGACGCCGCCGCTCGCTAGGATGTGGGCGATCGGGCGAGGTCGCATAGTGGACTAGTGCAGCCGCCTTGAAAGCGGCCGAGGTGCAAGCCTCCGTGGGTTCGAATCCCACCCTCGCCGCGTGTCCACTCAGGAGTTCGTGATCCGACCCCGGCCCGCCGTGCGGGCGTTCGCCCTGGCCGCAGCGGCCGCCCTGCTCGGGGCGCTCGCCCTCGTCGGCGGGTCCGCCTGGGGGTGGGGCGTGGTCGGGACGACGGTCGGGATCGTGCTGATGCTCGGCGGGCTGGGGCTGGCGATCCTCGCGGTGGTCTCGGCCCGGCGTCAGGCGGTCACCGTCTCGTTCGACGACGAGGGGTTCCGCGTCGCCTCGGCCGGCGAGCCGACCCACACCGGAACCTGGTCGGCCGTGACGCGCGTGACCGGCGCGCCCGGACGCCTCACGCTGCACGAGGGCGACGAGCGGCGCACTCACCTGATCGCGCCGCGGGGGTCGGACGCCGACCTGGACGCCATCGGCGAGGCGATCGGCCACCACCTCGACGCCGACCGCGGCTACACGGCGTTCGAGGGCTGAGCGTTCCCGCGCATCACTGCGGGTTGTAGGCGCACTCGTCGACGACCGACGCGGGGGTCGCGGGGGCGTTCGGGTCAGCTGTGGGCGGCGCGGACGGGGCGTCCGTCGCGGGCGCGGCGGGCGTGCCCTCGGGGGCCGGCGCCGAGGTCTGCGGCTCGGGTGCCGGCGGGTTGATCGCGGCCAGGACGCGGGCGCGGGCGGCGTCCCAATCGGGCTTGACGGTGCTGAAGCCGTCCTTGTCGTTCTCGAACGAGACGCTCGTCATGGTGCCGTCCTTGACGCGCAGCGACAGCGCGAGCAGGGCGGGCGCCTTGCTGGTGGGGGCGTCGGTGGCGACAATGTTGCGTCCGGCCTTCGACAGCGCCTCGTAGTTGGCCAGCACCGTGGTCGGGTTCGCCTGCTTCACCACGGCCTGCACCACGCAGCGCTGCCGGGCCATCCGGTCGTAGTCGCCGGACGCGGAGCCGTAGCGGCCGCGGGCGAACCACAGCGCGTCCATGCCGTTGAGGCGCTGGTCGGGGCCTGGAGGCAGCCAGCGGTCCGGCGGCACGTTCCCGGTGGTCTTGCCGCCGACCGGCACCGGCGCGTTGATGTTGACGGTGATGCCGCCCAGGGCGTTGATGAACTCGATGAAGCCGTCCATGTTGATCATGGCGTAGTAGTCCACGGGCAGGCCCAGCGCGGCACCGACCCCCTCCTTGAGGGCGTACGCGCCGGGGTCCTCCACGCCGGCAGGGATGGCCTCCGGGCTCTGGACGGGCACGTTGTGGTAGATCGCGTTGAGGAAGTACTCGGCGTCGTTCTGCATCCCGTTGGTGAAGCCGTTGGGCCAGCGCTTGGCCAGCGGCGACCCCTGCGGGAACGGGATCCGCTGGGTCTGGCGGGGCAGGCTGAACAGGACGGTGTCGCCGCTGCGGGTGTCGATGGAGGCGAGGATCACCGTGTCGGTGCGCGCGCCCACGGCGTCCGCGCGATTCTGGCCGGAGTCGCCGCCGAGGATCAGCACGTTGAGCCGCGGCTTGTTGGCCCACGGGTCGCCCGCGGTGCCGAAGTCGTCGCCCTCGGACGGCCCGCCGGCGGCCTCGCCGAAGATGCCGGTGAGCATGGTGGAGGTGTCGTAGAGGGTGCGGGCGCCCACGATGCTGGGTAGGAGCACGACCGCCGAGAGGACGGCCACGGCGAGTCCGCCGACGGCGCGCTGCCAGCCGCGGGGTTCGCGGGGCCGCAGCGCCAGGTGGGTCGCGGCGATGCTGGTCGCCCACAGGACGCCGAAGATCGCCAGCGCGAGGGCGCCGAGGGTGAGGACCGCCGGGCTCGCGGCCGCGGCCAGCACGGCCGCCGGCGAGGTGAGCGTGACGGCGACGCCCGCGATCGCCAGGACGAGGAAGATGCCCAGGAACGCCAGGCCGACCTTTTTGAAACGGGTGCGGGTCAGGCCCAGTCCCGGCAGCACGGTGCCGGCGGTGGCCCAGCCGAGGGACGCCGCGAACGAGCGGCCCGGTTCGGACGCGGGTGCGACGCGACGCGGCTCGAGGTCGGGATCCAGCATCCGCGCGGGCCGGCCGGAGGACGCGCGGCCGTGTCGGGCCGTTGCGCGGGAGTCGACCGCTGGACGGGACGCCGGCGCGACCCGGCTGGCCGCGGCGCGTCCGGGACGGGCTGCGCGCGAGGTCGCGGCGGCGCTGCGGGATCCTGCGGCGCTGCGGGACCCGGCGGCGCGGGAGGGGCGTCGTGCCGGGGCGTCCCGGTCGGCCCGGGCGCTGCGGCCGCGGACGGGGGTGCTGCCGCGTTCGGCGGGGGAGGCGGCCCTGCGCGGGCCGGCGGCGCGCTCGGCGCGCGCCTCGGCCGTGCGGAGCGACGTGGCTTCTGCCGACCGGGTGGGGCGGGCCGCCGAGGTCCGCGGAGGACGCGCGTACGCCCTGGACGCCGCAGCGCCCGCGTCGTCTTCCGCCGATCGGCGCATGCGGTGTACCTCTTCACCTCGGGTGCCGGTCCAGTCTACGTCGGCGCTCCGGCGCTTTTGCTGACGGGGGAGGACGACCGGTAGGCTCTCTGCTTGGCTGAGGAGGTGTCGCCTAGTCCGGTCTATGGCGCCCGCCTGCTAAGCGGGTTTGGGGGTTAACCCCATCGCGGGTTCAAATCCCGCCACCTCCGCCACCTGGCAACAGGATGCAACGCCACTCGGGTTCCCCGGGTGGCGTTCGTCATGTTCAGGGCCTTGTGGTGCCCAACTCTGTGGCCGGACGGCGGGCACGGCGGGTGGCCCCGCGTCCCTTGGCCGTGATCGGTGAGACGCCCGCGAACGAGGCTGTCCCTCGATAGCATCGCGCCAGGTCGGGGCGGTCGAACGCCGTCGTCGGGGCCGCGAGGGGGTGGCCTTCGATCCATCCGGGCGATCGCGTGGGCGGGGGGTTGGCAATGACGGCGAGGTCGGTGCCCGAGCGTCCGGTGTTCGTGACGACATCCGAAAAAGAGGTGTGGCGGCTGCTGGTCGACCAGCTCCCCGACGGGTGCGTGGTGCTGGCCAACCTTCGGGTGTGCGGCGAGGAGCGCGACCACGAGGCGGACCTGGTCTGCCTGATGCCGGGCAACGGGATCGTCGTGGTCGAGGTCAAGGGCAACCGCGTCTGGGTCGAGGACGACCAGTGGTACCAGAAGTGGGGCGGCTCGTCCCGGTGGATCGACCCCGTCGACCAGGCCGCCCGCACGATGTACGCGCTGCGCGACTACGCGGAGGGCGACTTCCGGCACGGTGGGCCGCGGCTGTGCTGGAGCCGCCACGTGGTCCTCGCGCACACCGCCCTTGAGCAGGACTTCGCCATGCCCGAATGCCCGCGCTGGCAGATCAGCGGCAGCAACGACCTGGGCGACCTCGGTGCCCGGATCTGGGAGACCACCGCGTCGCACCGGCCGTTCGGCCGGATCCCGGACGCCGACGACGTCGACGCGCTGCAGGAGATCCTGACCGGCCGCTACCTGCCGTCCCGCGACGTGGTGACCGAGGCGGAGGACCGCGCGCTCGAGGCGGACCGGCTGACCGCCGAGCAGGCGATGCTGCTCCAGGTGACGCGGCTGCTGAACCGCGTCGAGATCCGCGGCGGCGCCGGGTCGGGCAAGACCGTGCTGGCGATCCGGCAGGCGTCCGACCTGGCGTCGGGACGGCTGACCGGGGAGCGCCGACGCGTCGCCGTGGTCTGTTACTCGATCGGGCTGAGCCGCCACCTGCGGCGGCACCTGTTGCGCGGCACCAAGGCCGACCGGCCCGTGTTCGTGGGCACGTTCGAGGAGTTCGGCAACCGCTTCGGCGTCCGCAGCCCCGGGCGCGAGGAGAGCGAGCGGTGGGAGCACGACTTCCCGGCGGAGGTCGCCGAGCGGGTCTCCACGCTCGACGAGGCGGACCGCTTCGACGCGATCGTGGTGGACGAGGCGCAGGACTTCGCCGACCACTGGTGGCCGGCGCTGCTGCTGGCGCTCAAGGACGAGGAGGCCGGCGGGCTGTACGCCTACTCCGATGAGCGGCAGCGCATCTTCCCGCGCTTCGGCCGGCCGCCGATCCAGTTCGTCCCGCTGGTGCTCGACCACAACCTGCGCAACACCCGGCAGATCGCCGAGGCGTTCCTGCCGCTGGCCCCCACCGGCATGGACATCCGCGGCGGCGACGGGCCCGAGGTGACCTTCGTCGCGGCGCCCACCGCGGAGGCTCTGGACGCCGCGGACGACCAGGTCGACACCCTGTTCGACGAGGGCTGGCGCCCGGTCGACATCGCGCTGATCACGATGGGCAAGCGGCACCCGGTGCAGGAGGAGCGGCAGGCGTCCCTGGGGCAGGACGGCTACTGGCGCAGCTTCTGGTCCGAGGACGACATCTTCTACGGCCACGTCCTGGGCTTCAAGGGGATGGAGCGCCCGGCCGTGGTCCTGTGCGTGAACGAGGACGGCGACCGCGACCGCTCCGCGGAGCGCTTCTACGTCGGGTTGTCCCGCGCCACCGACCGGCTCATCGTCGTGGGCGACCCCGCCGTCGTCCGCCGGATCGCCGGCGCCGACGTCGCCCGCCGACTGGGCCTGTAGGACGCCGCTTCCCGGGGGTGTCAGCCGTTCGACGTCGCCTGCCCGTGGCGGTGCGCGCGGGCGTTCACGACACCCCGGTGTTGGTCGCCAGCCGCCCTCGTTCGCGTCGAGTCGCCCGCGTTTGGGACGAGTCGCCCGCGTCTGCGACGAGTCGCCCGCGCTTGTGACGAGTCGCCTGCGTTTGCGACGAGATGCCCCCGTTCGGTGCAGACGCCCACGTAGGAACGGGGGCGTCTGACGCAAAAGGGGGCGTCTGACGCAATAGGGGGCGTCTGGGACGGGCTCCGACGCGCGGAGC
Organism: Propioniciclava coleopterorum; assembly: GCF_011393335.1. Taxonomy (NCBI): domain Bacteria; kingdom Bacillati; phylum Actinomycetota; class Actinomycetes; order Propionibacteriales; family Propionibacteriaceae; genus Propioniciclava; species Propioniciclava coleopterorum. The sequence continues at coordinate 1,969,402 of NZ_CP049865.1, forward strand.
CACTACCGCGTATCTGACGAGCCCTGCTCCGCGTCGAGTCGCCGGCGTTTGCGTCGAGTCGCCCGCGTTTGCGACGAGACGCCCGCGCTTGCGACGAGACGCCCGCGCTTGCGACGGGCCGCCCGCGTTTGCGTCGAGACGCCCCCGTTCGGTGCAGACGCCCACGTAGGAACGGGGGCGTCTGACGCAAGAGGGGGCGTCTGGAACAAGCTGTGACGGGCGGAGCCTCTATCGCGCGTGCGGAAGTGCCCACGGGGGCGCCGGGCGTGGCTGCGATCCAGTCGACTCGGGAGCAGAGCGTCCCCGGCGTTCCGTGCGAGAAGCGTGCGCACGCATCGGACGCCGACGCGTCCGGCTCCCGTTGTGTGGCAGGCACGCGAGCGTGCCGCGCGGGAAGACGACGAACCGCCCCGGCGGGGGCCGGGGCGGTCAGTCAAGGGGACGGGTCAGCGGGCGGCGTTGATGCGCTCGCGCAGGGTTTCGAGCTGGTGGTGCAGGCGCGGGGGCACCTTGTCGCCGAACTGCGCGAAGTACTCCTCGGTGAGGTCCGCCTCGGTCGACCAGGCGTCCGGATCGAGGTGGAAGATCGCCTCCACGGTGGCGTCGTCCAGGTCGAGACCCTCCAGGTTGAGGTCCTCGGGCAGCGGCAGGTGGCCGGAGATGCCGTCGCGGGACTCGACCTCGCCCATCACCCGGCGCAGCGCCCACTCGAGCGGGCGGATGTTGTCGCCGAAGCCCGGCCACAGGAAGCCGCCGTCGGCGTCCTTGCGGAACCAGTTCACCTGGAACACCTTCGGCGCCTTGTCGCCCAGCGTCCGGCCCATCTCGAGCCAGTGCGCCCAGTAGTCGGCCATGTTGTAGCCGCAGAACGGCAGCATCGCGAAGGGGTCGCGGCGCAGCGCGCCGACCGAACCCTCGGCGGCGGCCGTCTGCTCCGAGGAGACCGTGGCGCCCATGAAGACGCCGTGCTCCCAGTCGTAGGACTCCGAGATCAGCGGCACGTTGGACGCGCGCCGCCCGCCGAACAGGATGATGTCGAGGGGGACGCCGGCCGGGTCGTCCCAGTTCGGGGCGATGGTGGCGGCCTGCTCGGCGGCCACGGTGAACCGGGAGTTCGGGTGGGCGGCGGGCGTGCCGGACTCCGGGGTCCAGTCCTGGCCGGTCCAGTCGATCAGGTGGTCGGGCGCCTGCTTGGTGAGGCCCTCCCACCACACGTCGCCGTCGTCGGTCAGGGCGACGTTGGTGAAGATCACGTCGTGATCCAGGGCCGCGAGGGCGATCGGGTTGGTCTTGGCCGAGGTGCCCGGTGCGACGCCGAAGAAGCCGGCCTCCGGGTTGATGGCGTACAGCCGGCCATCCTCGCCGGGACGCATCCACGCGATGTCGTCGCCGATCGTCTCGACGGTGTAGCCGGGGATCGTCGGCTGCAGCATCGCCAGGTTGGTCTTGCCGCAGGCGCTCGGGAAGGCGGCGGCCAGGTAGAAGACGCGGCCGTCGGCGTCCCGGGTGATCTTGAGGATCAGCATGTGCTCGGCCATCGTGCCCTCCTCGCGCGACAGCACGGACGCGATGCGCAGGGCGAAGCACTTCTTGCCCAGCAGGGCGTTGCCGCCGTAGCCGGAGCCGAAGGACCAGATCTCGTGGGACTCGGGGAAGTGCGTGATGTACTTCTCGTCGTTCGCGGGCCACGCGACGTCGTCGCGGGGGGTGCCCGCGGCGTCCACGAGGGGGTAGCCGACCGAATGGACGGCCTTGACCCACGGCTGCCCGTCGGCGATCTCCTGCAGGGCCGAGGAGCCCATCCGGGTCATGATCCGCATGTTCAGCACCACGTAGGGGCTGTCGGTGATCTCGACGCCGAGGCGGGAGATGGGGCTGCCGAGGGGGCCCATCGAGAACGGGATGACGTAGAGGGTGCGGCCGCGCATGCTGCCGTCGAAGAGGCCGTGGAGCGTCTGCTTCATCTCGGCCGGGTCGGCCCAGTTGTTGGTCGGGCCGGCGTCCTCGGGGGACGTGCTGCAGATGAAGGTGCGCGACTCCACGCGCGCCACGTCGGACGGGGTCGAACGGGCGAGGTAGGAGCCGGGTCGCAACTCGGGGTTGAGCGGGATCAGCGAGCCCTGGTCGACCATCAACTGGGTGATGGCGGCGCGCTCCTCGTCGGAGCCGGTGACCCACTCGATGCGCTCGGGCTGGGTCAGCGCCGCGACCTCGTCCACCCAGGCGACGAGGTCGGAGGGGGCGTTCGTGGGGGCGTTGTTCGGGATGGTCTGAACGGTCATTCGCTACTCCTTTTGCGTGTCGCCGACCCGTCCACACTGACGGGTCCGGCCTGACCTGATCGCTGCAACCATCCTGCCAAACTCGTGAATCTCCTCCAAATCCGAGCTTCCTGTGCCTAAACTACGGCGCCCACAGTTCGGGGGTGAAGATCATTGTGTGCCGACGACCAATAATCCGGACGCCGCGCGGGCTGCGCCGCGGGGGATCGGTTTCCCGCCGAGCGGACGCAGGGGCCGCGTCGGCGTGGTGCTGGGGGCCAGGGCGCAGGGTGGTGCCGGGGACTCCCGGGCGCAGGGTGGTGCTGGGTGCCCAGCGCTCCCCGTTGATGCCGCAGCCGGCCGGACGCGGCGGGCGGGCCCGCGGCGTCCATGCTCCGTCCTGCCTCGCGGATGACGTGGGCGCCGCCCATCAGGGCAACAAGGCGCCCTCGTGGGGAGCCTCGGTTTTGTGCCGGAGGGGTGAGGGGGCTAGAGTAAATGACCGGTCACCGACCGATGCGCTCGTAGCTTAACGGATAGAGCAGCTGACTACGGATCAGCAGGTTGGGGGTTCGAATCCCTCCGAGCGCGCCACATTACGAAGGCCCCGCCACCAGCACGGTGGCGGGGCCTTCGTCGTCAGGGCGTGTGGCGCAAAGCGCGGTCGCGACGGGTGTCCGTGACGAGCCGCCTGGGCCGCCGTCGCGTCCGGTGCGCAGCGGGATGCCCAGGCCCGAAGCGACCGCCGCATTGCGTCCCCATCACTCCCTGGCGCGACGATTGAGTCTTGAATGCTCCCCAATACTTCTCCTTCACTTCGGAGGTGCGCCGCTTCGGGCGGTGCTTCCACGGACGAAGGAGTCGACATGGGTCTCTCACCGCAGGTCAGCCGCCGGACGTTGCTCACCGGGGTCGCCGCCGCTGCCGTCATCGGGCACGCCACGCTCGGATCTGGGGTGCTGACGGCGCGCGCCGCCCCCATCTCGGAGCTGGAGGCGATCGGCCTGGCGCTCCGCCCGCCGGTCTACCTCCTCGAGACCGCGGTGCCGGCGAACTTCGCCGTGGACCGCGGGGCGCTGTCCATCACGGGCGACCGCGCCAAGGTCGGGGAGGCGAGCCTCAAGTGGGAGCACGGGCCGGCGTCCCGGCTGCGGATCAGCGGCCCGATCGGCTGGGAGCCCGCCCCCTACAAGGCGGGCGACGATCAGGCGTGGATGGGCAAGGTGCCGACCTTCGCGATGTGGGTCTACAACGACGCCCCCTCGGCCGAGCCGCTCGTGGTCGAGTTCGGACGCGGCACGCGCGTGGACACCCGGTTCACGTTCAACCTCGACTTCACCGGCTGGCGCACCATGTGGGTGCGCTACGGCTACGACACCGAGGGCAAGCCGCGCCCCGACATGGACACCATCACCTTCTCGGCGCCCGCCCGCACCGGGACGCTGTACCTGGACCAGATCATCGTGAGCACGCCGATGCGTCCCGACCACCCCACGCCCGACCACCAGGTACCGAAGGTGCAGCCCGAGATCGACCTGGCCGACAACTACCACTGGCTGGCGCTCAACGCGTTCGAGCAGGACCTGGCGCGCCGGGGCCTCCCCACGCCGGTCATCACCGACGCGCTGCGCCGCGACCTGGCGACGATCAAGGAGCGTCAGCTCGCCCAGAACCAGGGCGGCCCCAAGCCGACCGCCGCGCTGCTGGCGCAGTACACCGCCGACGTCGAGGCGCTGGGGGTGCCCGACCTCGCGACCCGCGACGGCCGCCTCGTGCCCGCGCGTCCGGGCGCCTTCGTCGACGGCTACCAGACGGCGATCTTCCCCGCGGAGCTGAGCGCCGGCGTCCGGGCGGGCGTGAAGCCGCTGCGCACCTACACCGACAAGATGTTCCAGATCGCCCGCGCCCACGAGCAGGCCCGGCGGCTCGGGCTGCCGCAGGCCGACGCGCTGGGCCGGCTGTGGCTGCGCTGCCACGTCCACCTGCGCGACCAGGGGTTCGCCGCCGGCAGCGCGCAGGGCACCATCCACCACATCGGCTACCAGCACCGCGGCTGGTGGGACTCGCTCGTGCTGGTGCGTCCGCTCCTGGAGCAGAACGGGCTGTGGGAGCAGGCCCGCGCGGACCTCGCCTGGTTCGTCGGCCTCGGCCGCCTGCTGCAGGACTTCGAGAACCCCGACCACTACGGCGGGCTGGTCGACGTCCTCAACACGCTGCTGCTCGGCCTGGTCACCGCCGCCGTGCTGATGCCCACCGAGCAGGAGCAGATCACCGCGCTCAACGCCGTCCGCGAGTGGTGCGACCGGGCGATCACCCACTCCCCGGGCGTCCAGGGCGGCTTCAAGCCCGACGGGTCGATGTTCCACCACATGGGGATGTTCCCCGACTACGGCCGCGACGGCCTGATCGGCTCGGCGCCCGTGATCGCGCTGCTCGCCGGCACGTCCTACCAGCTGGGCTCCCGAGCGCGCGAGATCGTCCGCAAGGCGCTCCTGACGCTGCGCGCCCACGCCAACACCACCCAGTGGCCGCTGCCTCTGTCCGGACGCAACCCCGGCGGCGTCACCCAGTTGCAGGTCAACACCTTCGGCATCCTCGCCAACGCGCCGCTGCCCGACGGCAGCCCGCTGGACGCCGACGTCGGCCGGGCCTACCTGCGGCTGCTACCCGCCGCCCCCACCGCGGCGCAGAAGGCGCTCGCCGCGCCGCTGCAGGCGGCCGGCCTGGTCGCCGAGCCCGCGCCGGAGGGCCACTGGAGCATCAACTACGGCGTGGTCGGGTTGCACCGGCGCGGGGAGTGGCTGGCCACCATCCGCGGCCACAACCGCTACCACTGGGCGACCGAGATCTACGACGGCGCCAACATGTACGGCCGCTACAACTCCTACTGCTCGATCTGGCTGCAGTCGCGCCGGTCGTCCGAGGGGCCCATCACCAACCAGGCGAACGGGTACGCGCAGCCGGGCTGGGACTGGAACCGTTGGCCGGGCACCACGACGCGGCAACTCCCGTTCGACGAGCTCAAGGCCGACCTGACCGGGACGATCGAGCAGATGGTGCTGTCGGAGTCGGCGTTCGCCGGCTCGGGTTCGCTGGAGGGACGCCACGGCGTCTTCGGCATGGACCTGCGCGAGCACCCGTTCTTCGACCCGTCGCACCGGGCGCGGACGTCGGTGTTCTGCTTCGACGACCGGCTGGTGGTGCTGGGCTCCGACATCCACAACGACGACCGCCGCCACGTCACGCAGACCACCCTGTTCCAGGATCTGCTGATCGCCGGGCTCGACACGACCTGGGACTCCGCCCACGGCACCGCCTCGGGTGCGGTCGAGCGCGTCGAGACGCTGGCCGACGCCCGCGTCCTCGTGGACGCCGTCGGCCACGGCTACTACGTGCCGGCCGGGCAGCGGCTGGTCCAGCAGCGCCGCACCGTCGAGGCACCCGACCAGACCGGCACCAAGTCCGCCGCGGTGCCCAGCGCGGTCGCGGTGCTCGACCACGGCTCCGCGCCGCGGGGTGCGGGTTACGAGTACGCGATCCTCGTCGAGGCCGGACAGGCCGGCGCGGCCGCGTTCGCCGCGTCCATGCGCGGGGAGCGTCCGGCGTACACGGTGCTCCGCAAGGACGCCGCCGCGCACATCGTCGCCGACCGGGCCACCGGCGTCACGGGGTACGTGCTGTTCGAGAAGGGCCAGCAGTTCCCCGGCCCGGTGCGCGGGGTGAGCCGGCCCTGCCTGGTGCTGACGCGGGAGGAGGGCGACGAGCTGATCGTGTCTGTGACCGACCCGGATCTGCACCTCTACGAGGGGCGGGATCCCGACCAGTACGAGCGCGGCCGCTACACCGGCCGGATGACGTCGTACTCGCGTCCGTGGCGCAACAGCCCCAGCAAGGCGTCCACGGTGATGGTGAAGCTGCGGGACGGCTGGCGCGTGGTGTCGGGGCCGGGCAACGGGAACAGCAGCGGCAATCTGAAGGTGACCTGCGTCGACGGCCGCCCGGTGGAGTTCCGCCTCCGCCGCGCCTGACCGACGGGACGGCCCCGGACGCCCGCGCGAGGTGTCCGGGGCCGATTCACGGTCGGTCAGCGCGCGTCAGCTCACCAGCGTTCGGTGACGGTCGGGTTGGCGCGGCACCCGACGTTGTCCACCTGGATGCCCCGGGACGACTTGCCCGGCTCCGTCACGTAGCCCCGAACGGTGACGCAGCGGGAGGCCGTTCCGGTCACCTTCACGGGGCCGGCGTAGTAGGAGTACGAGCCGGTCTGCGAGCCCGCGTCGGTGAAGGAGACGCCGCTGCACCCGCCGGTGAACGAGCGGCACTTCGCGATCTGGACGCCCGTGGCGGACTTCACCCCCCACAACCGGTTGCTGTGCCGCATGCAGGCGCTGTTCGTGCCGCCGTTGGCGGAGGAGTAGTAGACGTCCAACTCGCCGATCTTGTCCCCGCGCGTGCTGTGGACGGCGAAGCTGCCGGTCAGCGAGCCGGTGCAATTCGCGGCGGCGTCCGCGGTGGGGGCGGTCGAGAACAGGACGCCCGCGCTGCCGAGCAGCAGGAAGAGCGACAGGACACAGGTGCGGAGGACTTTCATGGGGGTAACTCCTGACTCGAGGGGGTGATGCAGCCGGAGACGCAGCCGGGTGGCCGTGCCCGCGGGGTGGCCGAAGCCGCCGCCACCGCCCGACTGTAGGCCCGGCGGCGTCCGAGGGGAACCCTCCCGGGAGGGCGGGTGAGTTGACCCGGCGCGACCTGTGCCGGTGGACTGGGCGCATGAGCTCACCGGCGATCGTCCCGCCCCGGCGCCGAGGTGACCTGCCCACGATCCGGCGGCGGATCGAACTGCTGAGCTTCGGCTTCGCGGTGGTGGCGTTCGCGTTCTGGTTCGGGATGGTGCTCAACGAGCCGCACGAGGCGTTCCGCATCGACGTGTTCGTCTACCGGGGTGGCGTCGAGGCGATCCTCGCCGGACGCCCGCTGTACGAGCCGGTCTACGGCCCGCTGTTCTTCGTCTACCCGCCGTTCGCGGCGCTGCTGTTCCTGCCGATGGCGCTGTTGAACGACACCCTGCTCAGCGCCGCGATGATCTCGCTCAACCTGCTGCTGGTGATCTGGACGGTCGGCGTCACCTCGCGCGAGGCCCGCGGCGCGGGCACGGTCATCACCCGCGGCACCGCCGCCTGCCTCGGCATCGGCTTCACGTTCCTGCTCGTGCCGCTGGCCGACACCATGTGGCTGGGCCAGATCAACATCCTGCTCATGGCGCTCGTCGTCGCCGACCTGATCGCCGTCTCGCGCGGGGCGAAGTGGGCCGGCATCGCGATCGGGATCGCGGCCGGGATCAAGCTGACGCCGCTGCTGTTCGTCGTCCTGCTGCTGTGGTCGCGGCGCTGGCGTCCGGCCGGCCTGGCGCTGGGGACCTTCGCCGTCACGGTCGCGCTCGGCTTCGTCGCCCTGCCCCGCGACGCCCTCACGTTCTGGACCGTCGCGCTGACCGACACCCGGCGGATCGCCCCGTCGGAGTGGATCGTCAATCAGTCCTTCGACGGCGTCGTCGCCCGGTTCTGGCCGGACGCCCCGGGCTGGGTCTGGCTCGTGGGGGCCGCGCTGGTCTGCGGGTTGGCGATCCTGCTCGGCGGGCGGCTGCTGAACCGCCGGCTGCCGATCCTGGCCGCCGCGGTCGTCGGCGTCGCGTCCGCGTTCGCGGCGCCCTTCTCGTGGGAGCATCACTGGATCTGGCTGGTCATCCTGTGCTGGTGGCCGCTGTGCGCCGCCATCGTCGGCTTCGTCAACCGGGACCGGCGCTGGCCCTGGTGGGCGGCCGGCGCCCTGTTCGTGACGCTGCTGACCGCCCGCTACGACGACGGACACGGCCGCGCCATCGGCGTCTTCGCGTTCGGCGGCGACGACCCCGACTCGTTGTGGACCATGGCCTACCCGCTGGGCGCGGTCGTCGTGCTGGCCGCGCTGACGGTCGCCGAACTCATCGGCCATCCCAGCCGGACGCCGCAGGTCGACCCGGGTCAGCCACCCGGGGCCTGAGCAGCGTCGCCGCGGCGTCCGAGGCCGTTCCGAGGGGCCTTCGGGTGGAACACGCGGCGGGCGGCGCGCCGCGTCACGCACAATGGAGGCTGACCCGCTTGAAGGAGCTTCATGATCGTCCACGTTTTCGCGCTCACCGCACCGGTGGAGCCGACCGCCGTCTGGCGGCACTGGGTGGACGTCGATCAGTGGCCCGACCACTTCCCGGGGCTGAAGACCGCCAAGCTGAACGGCCCCGTCGCCGTCGGCGCGGTCGGCCTGGTCAAGCCGCTGCGCGGGGGCGCTGGTCCTTCCGGATCGCCGAGGTCGACCGCTCCAAGAAGCGCTTCGCGATCGAGCGCAAGCTGCTCTTCACGACGCTGCGGTTCTCGTTCGCGCTCGATCGCCCCGAGGAGATCGAGGACGGCGACACCCTCGAGCCGCAGCTCCCGAGCGATCCGGACACCTGGACGGCGACCTACACGGTCACCCTCAAGGGCACCCTGGCCGCGATCTACGACCGCACGGCCGCGCGGCCCATCGCCCGGCAGCTGGAGCGGCTGGCCGCCAGCGTGGCCGAGTCGTCCCCGCCGCAAGACTGATCAGCGCGCCGCCGGCAGGGGCTCAGGACGCGTCGTAGGGCTCGTAGGGCAGGTCGGGGAACGCCCGGGCGACACCCGCGTTGCGGATCGTGCCGTCCTGCACGTTGAGCCCCTTCGCCAGCGCCGGGTCGGCCGCCAGCGCCTCGCGCCAGCCGGCCTTCGCGATCCGCAGCACGTAGGGCAGCGTCGCGTTCGTCAGGGCCCACGTGGACGTGTTCGGCACGGCGCCGGGCATGTTGGCGACGCAGTAGAACACCGACTGGTGCACCATGAACGTCGGATCGTCGTGCGTCGTCGGATGGGAGTCCTCGAAGCAGCCGCCCTGGTCGATGGCCACGTCCACCAGCACCGATCCGGGCTTCATGTGGGCCACCATCTCGTTGGTCACCAGCTTGGGCGCGCGCTCGCCTGGCAGCAGGACGGTCCCGATCACCATGTCGGCGCCCAGCACCTGCTCCCGCACCGCCATGTCGGTCGACATGATCCCGCTGACCCGGTTGTCGTAGCGCCAGAACGTCTGCCGCAGCTTCTCCAGGTCGGTGTCGAGGATCGTCACGTCGGCGCCCATGCCGAGGGCGACGTTGGCCGCGTTCTGGCCGGCCGTCCCGCCGCCCAGCACGACGACCTTCGCGTTCTGGACGCCGCCGACGCACCCCATCAGGACGCCGCGGCCACCCTGGGCCTTCATCATCGCGTGGGCGCCGACCTGCGGCGCGAGGCAGCCCGCCACCTCCGACATGGGGTAGAGCAGCGGCAGCAGCCCGCTGGGCAGCTGCACGGTCTCGTACGCGATCGCGGTGGTCCGGGCGTCGATGAGCGCCTGGGTCAGCGGCTCGTCGGCGGCCAGGTGCAGGTAGGTGAACAGCACCAGGTCGTCGCGCAGCAGCCCGAACTCCTCCTCGATGGGCTCCTTGACCTTGAGCACCATCTCGCCGGCCGCCCACGTCTCCTCGGCGGTGGGCAGCACGGTGGCCCCCGCCGTCACGTAGGCCTCGTCCGGCATGGACGAGCCGACCCCGGCCCCCGCCTGGACGAAGACCTCGTGACCCTTGCGCACCAGCTCGTCGACGCCGACCGGCGTGATCGCGACCCGGTACTCATGGACCTTGATCTCGGTGGGGACCGCGATGCGCATGGCTTCTACCCTCCGGACTTGCGGCGGAAGGTGCGCTTGCCGCCCTGCTGACCGTGGGGGCCTCCGGCCGCCTTGCGCTTGTTCTCACCACCGGCCGCACTGCCGTGCTGGGCGGCGCGCTTGGCCTCCAGCGCCGCACGCATCTGCTCCTTGGGATCGGGGGTGGAGTCTGCCTGCTTCGCCGCGTCACTCATTCCCTCACCTTGGCACCTCCCCTCGGCGGCGTCCAGTGGCGGGGGTGGCACCATAGGCGCATGACCCTCTACAGCGCCGGCCTCCTGCCGTACACGTGTGACGAGGGCGCGCTGCGGGTGTTCATCGTCCACATGGGTGGGCCGTTCTGGGGACACCGCGACCAGGGCGGATGGTCCCTGGCCAAGGGCATGTACGTCCCGGGGAGGAGTCTCCGACGGACGCGGCGCGCCGCGAGTTCCTCGAGGAGGTGGGCGTCCCCGCACCCCCCGGCGACCTGCTGGACCTCGGCGAGGTCCGGCTGAGCTCGGGCAAGCGCGTGCACGGGTTCGCCGTCGGGGCCACCCTCGACCTGGCGTTCGTGTCCAGCAACACCTTCGAGGTCGAGTGGCCGCGCCGGTCCGGCCGGATGCAGACCTACCCCGAGGTGGACCGCGCCGGCTGGTTCGACCTCGCGAAGGCCCGCACCCGCCTCACGCAGGGCCAGGTCCCGTTCCTGGACCGGCTGCGCGAGGCGCTGCAGGTGATGCCTACCTGATCATCCCCGTGATCTCCACGGTCAGTTGCTTGGCAGCCGCCGCGGGCGTCTGCCGGTCGAACCGGACCTCCTGCAGCGCCCGCGCGATCGAGTTCTGGCTGTCCGCCGCACCCTCGGGCTGGATCGTGGGCGAGGGGAGCGTAATGTCCTTCCCGGCCTGGGCCAGCCACTCCACGATGTACTTGTCGGTGGCGGACAGGTCGGCCTCCATCGCCGAGAGCGCCGCCTCGGACGAGGGGACGCCGCGGTTCAACTGCTGGATCTTGGCGGCCTGAGGGCTGTTGAGCAGGAAGTCGACGAAGGTGCCCGCCGCCTTCTGCTGGGGAGACTTGGCCGCGATCGACCAGAACATGCTGGCCTTGAGGAACAGGCCGTTCTCGGCGGCCTTGCCGGTGAAGGACGGCGGACGCAGCATCGACACGTCCTGGCCGGTCGCCTTCTGCGCGTTGGCGAGCTGGTTGGTCCACGACCAGAACATCGCCGACTTGCCGGTCGGGAACGCCTGCTGCTCGTAGGGGACCGAGCCGTCCTCCTGGGCCTTGCTGGCGCTGTTGAAGCCGGCGCCCGACGTCATGATCGTCTTCTGCAGCTCGAACCACTGTGCCAGGACGTCGTCGGTGTAGCCCACGCCGTCGGCGCTGAACAGGTCCTGGCCCTTCTGGCGCAGGTAGATGGTCAGGTCGGCGTAGGTGCCGCCGCCGGTGGCACCCACGGTCCCCTCGGGCGACGCCTTGGTGATGGCTTGGGCGGTGCTGAGGTAGTCGTCCCACGTCCAGGTGGAGTCGTCGGGCATTGCAACGCCGGCCGCGGAGAACACGGCGGGGTTCGCGAACAGGGCGAAGGCGTTCCTGCCGGTGGACAGGGCGTACAGCTTGCCCTCGAAGGTGCCCGCCTGGCGGTCGTCGTCGGTCAGGCCGCTCAGGTCGAGGCCCTCGACCTTGGTCAGGTCGGCCAGCACGCCGCGTCCGCCGTACTCGGCGAGGTACTTGCCGTCCATGTTGATCACGTCCGGCGCGGTGTTGCCGGCGACCATGGTCGCGAGCTTGTCCCAGTAGCTGCTCCACTCGGAGGGCTGCGTGGCGACGGTGATGTCGGCGTGCTCGGCGGCGAACGCGTCGACCATCTGCTGGGTGAACCGCTGGTAGAAGTCGGGGCCCCAGAAGCTGAACTGGAGCTTGGCGGGGCCGGCGGTCGCCTGCGGTGCGGCGCTGGAGGAGCAGCCGGCGAGGGCGGCCGCGGACAGGGCGCCGGCGCCGAGCAGCAGCGCGCGGCGGGAGAGGGTGGGGTTCATGATGCGACTCCTCGATGAGAGGTGGGTGGATGAGCCGACATTACGGTAAGCGCTTTCTCGCCGGGAAGTGGTGGCGGCGGGTTGCCCTGGGAAGCGCCGTGATGTCGTCCTGGTGCCCCGAGGCGGCCTGCGTGGCCGGGCGAACGTCCGGCACGGCCGGTGATGCAGAGGGGCCGTGTGGCTGGGGGCACCAGAACGACACGGATGGGCCGCGGCGCGACCCGCGTGGGACGGTGACCCGCCGGGGATGGATCGCGAGCTACCCTCGTCACCTATGTTCGCTCCCGGTCGCCCCCGCGCTCCCCGCCCCGTCGAGGCGACCCGTTGAGCCAGTCCGCCTTCGACCGGCTCGGCCCGGCGTTCCCGCAGCGCGCCCCCTGGGGGACGAGTTCCAAGCTGCGCGCGTGGCAGGCCGAGGCACTGGAGCGCTACCTCGAGGCGGCGCCGCGGGACTACCTCGCGGTGGCGACGCCGGGCGCCGGCAAGACCACCTTCGCGCTCCGCGTCGCGGTGGAGCTGCTGCAGGCCCGGGTGGTGCGCCGCATCATCGTGGTCGCGCCCACCGAGCACCTGAAGGTGCAGTGGGCCGACGCGGCGGCGAAGGTCGGCATCCAGCTCGACCCCGGCACCGGCGGGCGCAAGCGTGGCCGGTCGCGGCAGTACGACGGGGTCGCCGTCACGTACGCGGGGGTCGCGGCGGCGATGCTGGCCTACCAGACGCTCACCTCGAACTTCGAGACGCTGGTGATCCTCGACGAGGTGCACCACGCCGGGGACGCGCTGGCCTGGGGCGACTCGGTCCGCGAGGCGTTCCAGTACGCCACCCGGCGGCTGTCGCTCACGGGCACCCCGTTCCGCTCCGATGACAACCCGATCCCGTTCATCACCTACGCGCCGGCCGAGTCGGGGGCGCTGGTGTCGCGGGCCGACTACACCTACGGCTACGCCGAGGCGCTGCGCGACCACGTGGTCCGCCCGGTCGTGTTCATGAACTACGGCGGCCCCATGCGGTGGCGCACCAAGTCCGGGGACCAGATCGAGGCCAACCTGGGCGAGCTGACGACCAAGGACATCACCGCCCAGGCGTGGCGCACCGCGCTCGACCCCAAGGGCGAGTGGATCGGCGCGGTGCTCAAGGCCGCGGACAAGCGGCTCAGCGAGGTGCGCCGCCACGTCCCGGACGCCGGCGGTCTGGTGATCGCCACCAACCAGACCAACGCGCGGGCCTACGCGCGCCTGCTGGAGTCCATGACCGGGACCAAGCCGACCGTGGTGCTGTCCGACGACGCGGGCGCCAGCGCGCGCATCGAGGAGTTCTCCGCGTCCGAGGACCGCTGGATGGTCGCGGTCCGCATGGTGTCCGAGGGCGTCGACGTGCCGCGGCTGGCCGTCGGCGTCTACGCGACCGCCACCTCGACGCCGCTGTTCTTCGCCCAGGCGGTCGGCCGCTTCGTGCGGACGCGCCGGCGCGGCGAGGTCGCGACCGTCTTCCTGCCGACGGTGCCGATCATCCTGGCGCACGCGTCCTCGCTGGAGCGGCAGCGCGACCACGTCCTGGGCAAGAAGCCCGGCGAGGACGAGGTCGTCGACGTGTGGGAGGAGGCCGAGGCGCTGCTCGCCGCGGCCAACCGGCGCGAGAACGCGTCCGACGAGCTGATGGGGGCCTTCGAGGCGATCGACTCGTCCGCGACCTTCGACCACGTGCTGTTCGAGAACCAGCAGTTCGGGATGCACGCGGTGCCCACCTCCGACGACGAGGCCGACTACCTCGGCCTGCCCGGCCTGCTGGAGCCAGACCAGATCACCCGCCTGCTGCGGGAGCGGCAAAGCAGGCAGGTGCGCCGCCATGACCGGGCGCAGCGCCGCGAGCGCGTCGCGCCCGAGGTCGCCCTGCACCGCGCGCTGGCGTCGCGCCGCAAGGAGCTCAACACCCTGGTCGCGCAGTACGCGCGGGTGAAGGGCGTGCCGCACAGCCACGTCCACGCCGAGCTGCGTCGCCAGTGCGGCGGCCCGACGCTGGCGCAGGCGACCACCGACCAGGTCGAGGCGCGGATCACCCGGATCCGCGAGTGGAACAACCGCCCCTGAGGGCGCTCAGTCCTCCCGCGCCTCCTTCACCTGCGCGACGAGCTGGGTCGGGTTCACGAAGCGCAGCGCGACGAGCAGCATCACCATCATCGTGGTGGTGTAGATGACGGCCATCGCCGAGATGAGCTGGCGGGCCTCGCCGCCGCCCGCCGAGGTCATGGCGCGGTAGATCGCCCACGACGAGGGTGTCGGAGGTGGGACCGGACACCAGGAACGTCAGCTCGAACATGCCCACCGTGCGCACCAGCACGAGGATCCCGGCGGCCAGGATGCCCGGGATCAGCAGCGGCGCCAGGATCCGGGTGAAGACCTGCCGCAGCGACGCCCCGCACATCCGCGCGGCCGACTCGATGGCCGGGTTGATCTGCTCGATGAACGGCGTCATCGTCAGGATCACGAACGGCACCGACGGCACGAGGTTCACCAGGATCACGGCGATGATGCTGCGTCCGAGCCCGAACGAGTACATGACGGTCGCCAGCGGGATGCCGTAGGTGATGGGCGGCATCAGGATCGGCAGCAGGAACAGCAGCGAGACGGCCTTCTTGCCCGGGAAGTCGCGCCGGGCCAGCAGGTACGCCGCCGGGACGCCGATCAGCACCGACAGCACGACGACCGCGAGCGCCACGCCGACCGTGACGCCGATGACGCGGGTCAGGTTGAAGCGCGACCAGGCGCCGGTGTACCAGCTGGTCGTGAACTCCAGCGGCAGCCAGGTGTTGAACCACTGCTTGCCGAACGAGTCCACGACGACGGCGACGATGATCCCGATCAGGAAGACGAGGAAGACGATCATCCCCGCCCACACGAACCACGTCGAGGGGGAGGCGGCGAGCGAGCGCTCGCCGGGGAGCCGGGACGCCGCGGGCTTGCGGCGGGCGCGGCGCGGGGCGGCGGCGGTGTCGGTGGTCATCAGCCCTTGCCTCCTGTCGAGCCCTTGTAGAGGAACGAGCGCCACAGCAGCACCACGGCGACGACGGCGAGCTCGACCACGCCCATCATCAGAGCGATCGTGGACGCCATCGGGTAGTCGTTCTGCTCGCCGAAGGCGCGGAACGCCATGAGCGCCATCACGCGGGTCTCCCCGGTGGGGTCGCCGACCAGGCGGGCCGACGGGAACACCGAGAACGCCAGCACGAAGGTCAGGATGAACGTGGTGGCCAGCCCCGGCGCGAGCAGCGGCGAGCGTCCGGCCGGCGGCCTCCAGGGACGGATCGATGCCGGACAGGTAGGACGAGATGAGCAGGAACGCGAACGGGAATCCCGTGATGACGAGGGAGAACACCACGCCCAGGTAGTTGTTGACCAGCGTGAGGGGCTCGTCGGCGAGGCCGATGCCCATCAGGAACCGATTGATCCAGCCGTGGCGTCCGGCGAAGATCAGCAAGCCCTGGGCGGTCAGGACGGTCCCGAGCGTGATGGGCAGCACCAGGATCGACGTCATGAGGCGCTTGCCCCGGAACCGGCGGCGCAGCACCATCGCGACCGGGATCGACGCCACCACGTTGAACAGCGCCACGGGCAGGGCGAGCCGCATGGTGATCCACACGGAGTCGAACAGAACGGGTCGGTGAAGAACGCCACGTAGTTGGCGAACACCCCGCCGCCCGACTGCTGCTGGGTGGCGAGGTTCGGCTGCAGGGTGAGAACGATGCCGTAGCTGAACGGGTACACGAACAGGACCAGCGTGAAGACCAGCGCCGGCACGAGCAACAGCAGCGAGGCGTCGACGCCCCGCTCGGCGAGCCGGTGCCGCAGGCTCGCGGTGCTGCGCGGCGCCCGGCGGGCGGTGGACGCGGTGGTCATGATGCGGACGCCTCCGCGCGGGCCGGCTCGGCCCCCGACCCCAGCACCGCCGGGAAGACGAGGACGCGCTCGCGGCGGGCGGTCAGGGTGAGCGGCTCGCCGACCTGCGGCGCCAGCGGCGTCCGGACGTGCAGCAGGCCGACGGGGCTGTCGACGCCGACGCTGAACTCGCTGCCGTGGTACTCCGCCACCAGGACCGTGCCGTCGATCGCGTTGTCCGGACGGGGCTCGCCCGGCGGCACCGCGACGAGGTCGTCGGGGCGGATCGCGACCCGCACCTCGGCGCCGACGGTCGGCGCCCCGATGGGAGGCCCGGTGAGGCTGAGGCCGTCCAGGTCCACCCGCGCACGGTCGCCCTCGATCGACGCCAGGCGTCCGGTGAGGAGGTTGCGGTAGCCCATGAAGTCGGCGACGTGCCAGTTCTGCGGGTGGTCGTACAGGTCCTCCGGCGTCCCGATCTGCTGGACGCGGCCCTCCCGCAGCACGACGAGCCGGTCGGCCAGCGACAGGGCCTCCTCCTGGTCTGCGTGACGTAGATCGTGGTCAGCCCCAGTTCCTGGTGCAGGCGCCGGATCTCGGTGCGCATGTCGAGGCGCAACGTGGCGTCCTGGTTGGACAGCGGCTCGTCCATCAGCACCAGCGAGGGCTGGGTGGCGACCGCGCGGGCGATGGCGACGCGCTGCTGCTGGCCGCCCGACAGCTGGCCGGGCAGCTTCTTGGCGTGCTCCTCGAGCTTGACCAGCGCGATGGCCTCCTTGACCCGCGTCGCGATCTCGGACGCGTGGAGCCGCCGCATCTGCAGCCCGAACGCGATGTTGCGCTCGACGGTGAGGTGCGGGAACAGCGCGTAGCTCTGGAACACCATCCCGAAGCCGCGCTTCTCACTCGGGAGGGTGTCGATGCGCCGCCCGTCGAGCAGGATCTCGCCGTGGGTGAGCGGCAGCAGCCCCGCCAGGCAGTTGAGCGCGGTGGACTTGCCGCACCCGGACGGCCCGAGCAGGGCGATGAACTCGCCCGCCCGAACGGTCAGGTCCAGGCCGCTCAGCGCCGCCAGGCCGGCGAAGCTGCGTCCCACGTTGTCCAGTTCGAGCGATTCGAACGTGCCGGCCGTGATCGCCATCGTGTCTCTTCCTTCGGGTGAGGCGGTCCGCCTCGGTGGTCGGGTCGTGACGGGGTGGGTCGTGCCGCGTCCCCGGCCCTTCCGGGTACCGGGGACGCGGCGACGATCACTTCTTGTACTTGCCGGCACCGACCTCGCGGTCCCAGATATCGAACGCCTTCACCATCGCGGCCGGGGGCAGCGGCGTGTGCTTCGGCGCGGACGCGATCAGGTCGTCGAACCACGGACGGCCGAACTCCTTGATCACCTTCTGGTTGGCCTCGGGAGCCTTGTCGAGCGTGGCGCCCTTGATGGCCGGGCCGGGGAGGTGTCGGCACTGAGATCGTGAGCGGGGCGGCGCGTGGCGCCCGCGTCGGTGCCGGGCAGCTCGCGTGAGTACCCGCCGCCGCGTTGTCGGGCTGCCCGCGTCGGCGCCGAGTGGCCCCCGCTTGTGCCCACCCGCCCGGGTTTGGGACGAGTCGCTCGCGTTTGGGACGAGCTGCCCGGGTCTGGGTCGAGTCGCCCGGGTTTGGGTCGAGTCGCCCGGGTTTGGGACGAGTCGCCCGGGTCTGCGTCGAGTCGCCCGGGTTTGCGTCGAGTCGCCCCGCTTTGGGACGAGTCGCCCGGGTCTGCGTCGAGTCGCCCCGGTTTGGGACGAGTCGCCCGCTTTTGGGACGAGTCGCCCGCGTTTGCGCCGAGTCGCCCGCGTTTGGGACCATCGCCCGGGTTTGCGTCGAGTCGCCCGCGTTTGGAACGAGCCGCTCGCGTTTGGAACGAGACGCTCCGTTTTGGGTCAGTTGCCCCCGCAGCAACGGGGGCGACTGACCCGAACGGGGGCGGCTGCACCGCAGTGGGAGCGGACGGAGGGGCGGCTGCGCCTCAGTGGGACGGTTCGGAGCGGGGTGGCTGCGCGTCAGCGGAGACGGCCCGAACGAGGGGGCTTCGCAGCGGTGCGGCTGGAGGATCAGAGTGGACTCGTGTCGCGACGCGCCTGCGGTGCCCACGCCGTCCGCATCCGCGTCGTCCGCATTCCGGTGGGCCGCATCCGCGCCGTTCGTATTCCGGTGGGCCGCACCCGCCGTCCGCGTCGAGTTGCGGGCAGCCCCCGGGTGGGCTCAGAAGAACGGGAGCGCGAGCGCCAGGATCCCGCCGAGCAGCACGAAGAACAGCACCACGCCCCAGGTGACGGCCGCCTTGGTGCGGCGCGGCTTGGCCTTGATGACCGCCGCCATCACCAACAGCGTGACCGCCACGGTGAGCGGTGTCGCGACGAGCGGCCATTCGGCGGGGGTGCGGTCGCGCAGCCACCAGGTGAGCAGCATCACGCCGGTGATCCCGAGCCAGAAGTAGCCGTGCTGGAACAGCGGCTTGGACTCCGAGGTCATCTCGGGGAGCGGTTTCCGGTTCAAGCGCAGCACCATGCCCCCATTGTCTCAGCCTCGCGCCGGACCGGCGTCAGCGCGCGCCCGCGGGCGGGGGGAGCGCTGACTCAGCTCGCACTGGGCCTGCCCCACGGACACCGGGAGCGTGACCCCGCCCACACCGACGCGCGCCCGCGGGCGCGCGTCGGTGGCTAAGGTGGGCGCAGCGGCGGCGCGCGACCGCCCGAGGAGGAGCGATGCCGGTCTTCGAGCGCGACTCGCGCTACCCGTTCCCGCGCGAGGACGTCTTCGCCTGGCATACCCGACCCGGTGCCTTCGTCCGGCTGAGCCCGCCCGGCATGGTCACGGTGCTGCGGCCGCTCAGCGACGGCATCGAGGTCGGCTCCACCGCGGACCTCGTCATCTCGCATCCGCTGCTGGCCGGACTGCTGCCCTCGATCCCGCGCCGCGGCGGACGCGGGCCGGTCGGCGCCCGCTGGCGCGTCCGGCACACCGAGCTCGAGCCGGGCCGGAGCTTCGTCGACGAGCAGGTCAGCGGGCCGTTCGCGAGCTGGCGGCACGAGCACCTCTTCCGCGACGGCCCCGCAGGCTCCACGATCATCACCGACCGTGTCACCTACGAACTGCCCCCGACCCTGCCCGGACGCCTCCCGCTGGCCCTGATCGAGATGCAGCTCGACGGCATGTTCGCGTTCCGGGAGCGGCAACTCCGTGACGACCTCGACCTGCACGCACGCCTCGCGTCCCCGCCGCGTCGGGTCGTGATCGCGGGCAGCAGCGGCATGATCGGCACCCAGCTCGCGGCGCTGCTCAGCACGGGCGGGCACGCGGTGATGCGGCTGATCCGCTCGGGCGTCGCGACCGACGCGGTCCGCTGGGATCCGGCGCACGGACGCCTCGATGCCGGCGCCCTGGCCGGCGCGGACGTCGCGATCAACCTCGCGGGTGAACCGCTGCTGGGGCGCTTCAACCGGGCGCACCGCGACGCCATCCTCCGCTCGCGGCTGGGCGCATCGGCCACGCTGGCCCGGGGCGTGGTGGACGCTGGCATCCCGACCCTCGTCCAGGCGTCGGCCATCGGCGTGTACGGCCCGCGGCGTCCGGGGGAACTGCTGACCGAGGCCTCCGCGCCGGGGGAGGGGCTGCTGGCCGACGTGGTCCGCGCGTGGGAGGGCGCCGCCGCGCCGGCCGCGGCCGCCGGAGTCCGGACCGCCTGGATGCGCACGGGCATCGTCCTGTCCGAGGTCGGTGGGGCGCTCGCGCCGCAGGTGCCGCTGTTCTCGATCGGGCTGGGCGGACGCCTCGCCGCCGCCGACGCCTGGCAGAGCTGGATCGGGCTGGACGACGCGGTGCGGGGGTTCGCGCACGTCGCGCTCGCCGACGCCGCCGAGGGGCCGCTCAACCTGGTCGCCCCGCGGCCGGTCACGCAGCAGGAGTTCGCCGAGACGCTCGGGCGGGTGCTGCACCGGCCGGCGCTCGTGCCCACCCCGGCGATCGGGCCGAAGCTCGTGTTGGGCGGCGTCGGCTACGACCAGATGATCGACACCGACCAGCGCGTCTCGTCGGTCAAGCTCGCCGACACGGGGTTCTGGTTCGCCCAGGGGGCCCTGTCGGACGCTCTGCGCCACGCGCTGATGCGCTGAGCCGCCGCACTCGCCCGAACCGCGTGCCTTGCCCGCCGGATGTGCCGTCCGTCCCGGCCGCTCGCCCACTCGGCGCGCAGGCGGCTCGTGGCGCAGACCACCTGGCTGTTCACCGGCACCATCGCCGACAACCTCAGGATCGCGAACCCGGACGCCGCGGACGACGAGCTGTGGCGCGCGCTGGCCGACGTGGGGCTGGACGGTTTCGTCGCCGCCGCGCCCCGCGGGCTCGACACCCCCACGGGGGTACGCGGCCTGGCGCTGTCGGGCGGCCAGGCGCAGCGGCTCTCCCTCGCGCGGGCGCTGCTGTCGCGGCGCTCGCTGCTGCTGCTGGACGAGCCCACCTCGCAGGTCGACCTGGAGTCGGAGCGGATCATCCTCGACGCCCTGGACCGCCTGAGACCCGACCGCACCGTCGTCCTGGTGACGCACCGCGCCTCCGCGTCGCTGACGGGCGCGCGGACGCTGGAGTTGCGGGCGGGTCGGCTGAGCGAGGGAGGTGCCCGTGTCGACGCCTGAACCGGTCGGACGCCGGACCCTCGCGCGCTGGCTCATCGCGGTCACCCGCCCCGTCCTGGCCCCGCTCGCGGCGTCCACGCTGGTGCGCGTCGTCGACCAGGCCGCGGGCCTGGCGCTGTTCGGGGTGGCGGCGGTCGGCGTGCTCGCCGGGTGGCCGCTCCCCGTCCTGGTCCGCTGCCTGGTGGGGCTGAGCCTGCTCAAGGCCGCAGCCGCTCCGGCGACCTGCTCGAGGTGCACGGCGTGGCGTGGAGCAAGCAGTCGGCGCCGGACTTCCTCGGCGACGTCGCGTGGCGCTGGGGCGACATCAAGGATGCCTTCGACGACTTCTCCCTGGTCGGCACCGTCACGAACGACGGCGTCGAGGAGGTCATCCAGGATGGTTCGCCGGCCCAGTTGCTCGGCGTCGACTACTGGGTGGAGCGCCTCGGGGAGGCCGGGCTGCTCAAGCCGGGCACGGTGTTCATCAGCGGCACCATCCCGATGAAGCAGGGCGTCGACCAGTTCGCCGACGCCTGGGCGGTCGAGTTGTCGGACGGCGCCGGCCATACCAGCCGCGTCCGCTACGACGTCGAGGTGCTGCCGGCCGCCTGGCAGTGAGCGCCGGCCGCGCCGGACGCGACGGAGCCCGCGGGACGCCTCGGCGACCCGCGGGCTCCGCGACGTCAGGGGGCTACTTGCTGGGGCACAGGGGCAGGGTCAGCGCGTCGTGGGTGGCGCGGAAGCCCATGGTGGTGAAGAAGCCGTGGATGTGGGCGCGGTCCTTGTCGGTGGTGACCATCAGGACGCGGGCGCCGCGGCTCTTGGCGTAGCCGACCATCCAGGCGAACACCTCCTTGCCGATGGCGATGCTGTCGGCGCCGGCCCGGATGCGGGCGCCGGAGCAGAACGCCCGGATCCCGCCGCCGCGGGCCATGGTGGTGACGAACGAGAGCTGCAGCGTCCCGATGATGCGGTCGGAGTCGTCGAGGATGACGAGCAGCGACTGGTTGGGGTCGGAGTCGATCCGCTCGAAGGCCGCCTCCAGGTCGCTGTCGCCCGGCGTCGGCCCCAGCACCTCGTCGCTGATCAGCGTGGTGGTCGCGACGTGCTGCGGGGAGGTGGGGTCGTCCGCGAGGAGGCGTTCGATGGTGGGGATGTGCTCGCGGGTGGCACGAATGATCGTGGCCCCGTCGAGCTCGGCGAGGATCTCCATGCCACGATTGGACACCCGTTTCGTCCCCGGGGCAAAACGGCGGTCGACGACGAAGCCCCGCCGCGCTGGACGGCGCGGCGGGGCCTGTGGCGGTCGGGTCAGTTCTTCGGGCGTCCGAAGAAGTCGTCGTCGGTGGGGGAGCCACCCTCGCCGGGCTTCTGCTCGCCGCCCTGGCCGGGCTGTGCGTCCGGGCGGCCGAAGGGATCCTGCTGGCCGGGCTGATCCGGCGCGCCGTACTGGCCGGAGGCGTCGTACTGGCCCGGGGCGCCGTACTGGCCGGGGGCCTCCGGTGCGCCGGGGTAGGGCTGCTGCGGGTCGGCGGCGTAGCGGGCGCCGTCGTCGTACTGGCCGGGCGTCTGGCCGAAGGGCTGACCGGGATCGTTCCAGGGGGCGCCGCCGGGGAACGACGGGCCGACCGGGTACCCGGCGCCGGCGTTGGCCACCTCGCGGGTGCGGCCGAGGTACATCAGGGCGATCCAGATGTAGGAGACGGGGATCAGCGCGATGCTCAGCACGAACGCCAGGAGGCCCCCGATGAAGCCCATGGCGCCGGCGCCCTGGCCCTGGGCGGCGCTCTGCGCCGCGCCGGTGATCATGCCCTGCGGGATCGACGTGATGATTCCGACGACCAGCCCGATGACGAGCTGGTAGCCGAAGGTGCGCCACCAGGCGCCCTTGGTGAGGGCGAACGAACGCTTGAGGGCGTCCCAGGCCTTGAGGCCCTCCTCGGCCATGATCACCAGCGCGTAGGTGATCCTGACGCTGACCCACACGGCGGCGACCATCAGCGCGATGGTGGCGACCACGATGAGGAACGTCGCGCCGCCGCTCGGGTTGCCGCCGCTGCCGGCGATCACGGCGAACAGGATGCTGGCGAAGACCACGTAGGCGGCCAGGCCGATGCCCGCGCAGATCAGGATGAAGCCCACCAGGCGGCCCATGAGGCCGCGGGTGCGCTCGGTGAGGGTGGCCCACGTGGGAACGGTGCGGCCCGTCGCGTAGTCGAGCGTGGCCACCATCATGCGGGCGTAGAAGACGTAGGTGAAGATCGAGAGCGCCACCATGATGAGGACGCCTAGGAGGGACACGCCGATGATCGAGCCCATGAGCGCGCCCGGATCGGGGCGCCCGCTGAGGACCTGCGGCATCATCACCGCGGCGATGATCGCCACGACGATGAGGATGCCGACCAGGGAGATCAGGATCGGGGCGATGACGAGGGGAGGTAGAGCTTCCAGCCCCGCTTGTAGGTGGCGATCGTCGACGAGAACAGATCGCCGAGCCGGAGCGGGCCGGGAGGCGCCGTGGGTTGGTTCGGGGCATGGGGGCGGCATTTTGCGGCATGGACCAAGTCACGCAGGGATCCTAACAACAGGCCCCCCTCGCCTCGGGGAACCGGTGCCCAGGTTGTGGACAACTCCCCACGGGGGCTCCGGGCGTGCGTTCCCCGGGCGTCCGCTCGCACGCCGGAGCGGAGGGCGCGTCCGGCCTAGTGGGAGCCTCCTGGCGCCATCAGGACCTGGGCGACGACGATGTCCTTGCCGTCGTAGGCCACCGAGGGCGGCCCCTGCAGTTCGTAGCCTTCGCGGAGCGCGTCGTTCACCTTGCGTTCGAAGTCCGCGTCGTTCAGCCCCGTGATGAGCTTGTACCGCGGCGCCTCCCCGGACCCCCGGGATGCCCCGGACGCCGCGGGCGCAGCGGCAGCGGGTGCGGGCGCGGCGGCGCGCGCCTGGCCGCGGCGCCGGCGGCGCGGGGACGGCTCGGCGGGCGGGCGTCCGCGGTCGGGCGCCGGGACGGGGGCCTTGACGATCCGGTCGGCGGCGGGCGCGCCGTCGGTGTCGAGCAGCACGACCTCGCCGTAGGCGGGCACCACGGCGTTGACGCCGAGCTCCCGCTTGATGCGGGCCGCCAGGTTCGCCGCCGAGTCCTTCTCGCCGTGCACGCAGTAGACGGTCTGCGGGCGCGGCTCGAGTTCCTTGAGCCAGTCGAGCAGGTCCGAGCCGTCGGCGTGCACCGAGAACTCGTGGTCGTGGTAGATCTCGGCCCGCACCGGGACGTACTTGCCGTTGATCTTGACCTTGTCGGCGCCCTCGGACAGCTGGCGTCCGCGCGTCCCGACGCCCTGGTAGCCGGTCAGGATCACCGCGTTCTTGGGGTCGGGCAGCAGCGCCTCGAGGTGGTGCAGGACGCGCCCGCCGGTCGCCATGCCCGAACTGGAGATGATCACCGCCGGGCCGTGACCCTCCTTGGCGGTCAGCCTCTTGGAGTCCTCGGGCGACTCGACCGTGGTGAGGTCGGGCACCTTCACGAAGTCCTCGGGCCGCAGGTCGGGGCGCAGTTCGTCGGGGTGCGACTGGTAGACCCGCAGCGCCCGGACGCCCATGGGCGAGTTCACGAACACCGGCACGTCGGGGATGCGGCCCTCGCGCTCGAGGTCGGAGATCGTCTTGAGCACGACCTCGGTGCGGTCGATCGCGAACGCGGGGATGACGACGCTGCCGCCGCGCTCGATCGTGCGACGGATGACGTCGGCGAACCCCTCGTGCGGCAGGCCGTCCGGCTCGGGGTGCTCCCGGTCGCCGTAGGTCGACTCGATCAGCACCGTCGGCGCGCCGAGCGGCGTGTCGCGGGGGCGCAGCACCGGGTGGTCGTGGCGTCCCAGGTCGCCGGAGAACAGCGCCGACGCGGTCGGCGTCCAGAGGTTGACCGAGGCCGAGCCGAGGATGTGGCCGGCGCGCGTCAGCCGGATGGTCACGGTCTCGTCGGGCGACGCGGTGAAGCCCGGACGCTCGTTGCCGGTGAGCTCGAAGTCGGTGTCGTACTCCAGCGCGACGAACTGGGGCAGCAGGTCCTCGACGTCCTCGGTGGTGTACAGCGGCAGCGCCGGCGCGTGCTTGGAGTAGCCGCGCTCGTTGGCGTCCTCGGCCTCGAGTTCCTGCAGCTTGGCGGCGTCGCGCATGACGATCTCGGCGAGCTCGCGGGTGCCCTGGGTGCACCAGATGGGGCCGTCGAAGCCGTTGCGCGCCAGGGCGGGCAGGTAGCCGACGTGGTCCATGTGGGCGTGGGTGAGCACCACGTCGGAGATCGTGGCGGGGTCGACGGGGAACTCGTCCCAGTTCTTCAGGCGCCACTCCTTCTCGCCCTGGAACATGCCGGCGTCCACGAGGACGCGGCGGCTGCCGACGGTGACCATGAACTTCGACCCGGTGACGGTCCCGGCGGCGCCGAGGAACGTCAGTGTCGTCGAGGGTGTGCTCGCCATGCGCCCCACTCTGGCATGCTCCCGGGGCCGCGGGAAGGTCCGCTGCGCACCCGTCGCGCCCGGCGGGCGGGCCAAGGAGGGCGTCAGGACGGCCGGAGTGCGTCCAGTTCGCGCTGCCGGGCGGGTGGGGCGGTCTGCCGGTAGGACTCCTCGATCAGGGCGTCCACCTCGTCCCAGTCGGGCTCCTCGGCGTCCAGGGGGAGCGCGAGCCAGCCGTAGGGCCCGTCGTAGGCGGGGACGACGAAGCGGTCGTCGCCCAGCAGCAGGTCGCGGTGGTCGGGGTCGGGCTTGACGAGCAGGGCGCGCGCGAGCGAGGTGTCGTCGTGCGACCCCTTCACGTGCCCGCCGTAGCTGGCGAACGTGCGGGTCGTGAACCAGTTCGGACGGCCGTGGCTGATCCGCTCGGACGCCCCCGGGTAGGCCAGGCACAACTCCCGCAGGGTGGCCAGGAGGTCGTCGTCGGGGGCGAACATCAGCGGATGCGACACCGCTCAGCGCCCCTTCTGCGCCTGCTCCGCGACGCGGAACGCGACGATGTCCGCGATCAGGTCGGTGGGCAGCGGGCGGTCCAGCGGGAACTGGATCGCGCCCTTGCTGTACTTCAGCCCGAGCTCGTCCAGCCGTTCGGCGGCGAACGCGACGCCGGAGGGGCCGGGGTAGAAGCCGACGTGGCCCTTCGCCGTCGCGAAGTGCACGAGGTTGCCGTTCAGCTTGTAGGTCGGCATGCCGTAGGACAGCGCCAACTCCACCTCGGGCACGTTGGCCTCGATGAGCGCGCGCAGTTCGTCGAGCCGTTCGCGGTGCGCCCCCGAGACGCCGGCCAGGTAGTCGTCGATGACTGACATGCTCGGCACTCTATTCGTCCGGCCCCGGCGCCGGACAGCGCCGGGGCGTCCGGCGCGGAACACGCGAGGAGGCGACGTGAGCATCGAGCGGGCACGACGGCACCTGGACGGCTTCGGGCTCGGGGCGCGGATCATCGAGACCGAGGCGTCCTCGGCGACCGTGGCCGAGGCCGCGGCGGCGGTCGGCACCGAACCCGAGCGGATCGCCAAGACCCTGTCCTTCGACCTCGGCGAGGCGGGCATCGCCCTCGTCGTCGCCGCCGGGGACGTCACCGTGGACAACCGGGCGTTCAAGGACGCGTTCGGCGTCAAGGCCCGGATGCTGCCGGTCGCCGAGCTGCCGCAGCGGGTCGGGTACGCGGTCGGCGGGGTGTGCCCCTTCGGCGTCGAGCCGGGCGTCCGTGTGTTCCTGGACGCCTCCCTGCGCCGGTTCGCGACCGTGTTCCCGGCGGCCGGCACGGCCAACTCGGCCGTGGAGCTCAGCCTGGCCGAGCTCGAGGCCGCCTCCGGCGCGGAGGGATGGGTGGAGGTCACGAAGCCGCGCGCCTAGCCTGGTTCGGTGACCGACGCACGCAAGCCCCGCAGGCCGACGTTCCGCGACCCCGCCGCCCTGGAGGCGCTGGGGGAGCGGCACGACCCCATCGCCCAGCTGCACGCCGCCCACGAGACGGCGGCGGCCCTGGTCCGGGTCGGGCGCGCCGCCGAGGACCCCGCGGTGACGCGGCGGCTGGTGGCGCTGGTGGACGAGGTCGGCCTCAGCACGCTGGCCGACCTGTGGGCCACGCGCCCCGCGGCGTCGCTGCCCGGCACGCTGTACCGGCTGTACGTCCTGCGGGAGTGGGTGCGGACCGACCCGACGGGCGTCGCGCGCGAGTACGAGGCCGGGATCCGGTTCACCGAGCCGAACCACGCCGTCGCGGGCGCCGACCCCGCCGGCCCCGACGAGGTGATGCGGGTCGCCGACGAGATCCTGCAGGGCGTCTTCGCCGGCGACCTCGCCGTCGCGCTGGAGCGGGCCGCGGCCTTCGCCCACGTCGTCGCGGCCGGGCGGGCTGACGTGACGCCGGGGATGGACAATGTGGTGCGCGCCGGCCGGCTGCAGGATCTGGCCGCAGAGCTGAGCGCCGCGGCGTCCCTGTGGCGGGCCGGGGATCTGCGCTGAGGCGTCCGGGCGGGTGCTGCGCGGCCCGGGGCGGGGCGGCGGCAGCCGCGGGGCTTGGCCAACGCGTCGGGTGCGCCTATTCTCGTGGAGGCGTCGGGCTGCGGTAGCCCCGGGCTCCAACTTTTGCCGCTGCGAGCGGCCACGCGCCGAGAGGCGCTCCCAGCCCGACGCCCTTACTTGTTCCTCGCCGCGGCGAGGCGCGCCTCAGCG
The DNA here is from genome assembly GCF_011393335.1 of Propioniciclava coleopterorum. Lineage (NCBI taxonomy): Bacteria > Bacillati > Actinomycetota > Actinomycetes > Propionibacteriales > Propionibacteriaceae > Propioniciclava > Propioniciclava coleopterorum. The sequence continues at coordinate 1,996,647 of NZ_CP049865.1, forward strand.
CTGGACGAAGGGCACGCAGAGCTTCGGGTTCGGCCCGGAGCCGAAGCGGTAGTCGTACTGCACCCCGCCGGCCTCGACGATCACCGCGTACCCCGGCTCGAGCGCCTGGGTGTAGACGTGTCCCGGCTCGGGGCAGCCCCACGACCCGTCGTTCCAGGTGACGGCGCGCGCGCTGATGACGATGAGGTCGTCCGTCGCGATGCCGCGCGCGGTCAGGTCGGAGCGGATGGCCTCGAGGCGATCGCCGGGCAGGGCGACCGGCGACCCGGTCTGGTCGGGGATCGGCGGCGCGGTCTCGAACCGGTCGGTGGGGGACGCCGGCGCCGGCGTCGCGGCGGGCTCGGTGGGGCTGGGGGAGTCGGTCACGGGGGCTCCTGCGCATCCGGCGAGCAGGAGCAGTGCGGCGATCGCCAGTGGTGCGCGCATGGTTCCTCCTCGAGGTTCTGGCATCCAGCGTAGCCAGCCCGCCCGGCGGCGTCGCGGAGGTGGCGTTCGGGCCAGGCGTGCGGCGTGACGGCCCGCAGCCGCGGCTCCCGCGCCGGTCAGGCGAAGAAGTCCTCGTCGATCTCGACCACCTTGTACGTCTCGCGGACCTGGACCCCGACCCCGAACCGGATCATCAACTCGGCCAGCCGCTGCCCGTCGATCAGGATGATCCGGGTCGGGGTTGAGCGGGCGTAGTCCACGGCGGCGCTCGAGAAGGCGCTGGTCGTGATGAACACGCCGCTGTCGGCCCGCCCGTGCAGCGCGCCGACGAAGCCCTGCAGGTCGGGCCGCCCGACCGAGTTGCCTTCGGCGTAGCGTTTCGCCTGGATGTAGACCCGGCTGAGCCCGAGGTAGTCCTGGTCGATGACCCCGTCGATCCCGCCGTCGTTGGTGAGCTGGGTCGCCGAACCGGACCCGAGGGTGCCGCCGTAGCCCATCGCCAGCAGCAGTTCGACGACGGCCTGCTCGAAGAAGGCTGGCTCCTTGCCCCGCAGCCGGGTGAGCAGGTCGCCGGCCACCTCGCGGTGGATCCGATCGACGCCGTCCTGCACCTGCTCCGTAGGCGTGAGGCTCGCCACGGAGGACGTCTCTTCTTCGTGCGTGACCTCGTGGGCGTGGATGGCCGGCGGCCTGCTGGAGACGTAGGCCGCAGCCCCGATGCGGGGTCCGTGGTCAGCGACTCCACGTCGCGCTCGCGCATCCCCGAAGGGAACCGTGCGATCAGCGCGTGCCCCGCCGCGGTGATGACGTAGTGACCCCGGGAGGGCCGGTCCAGCGCCCCGACCCTCGTCAGGTAGGACAGCGCCCATCCGACCCGGTTCTCGTAGGTGAGTTGGCCGGACGCCAGGGCGACCGCCATCTGCTCCTCGCTCAGGCGGGCCTGGAGGGACACCTCGTGGCGGATCTCGTGCCTGTTCCGGACCTGACCGTCGGCGAGGACGCGGAGGGTGTGGATCATGAACCCCTCCCAGGTGGGCATGGCGGCGTTGGTCATGACGTTCCCTTCTCACCCGAGAGGCCCAGGAAGCGTTCGAAGAACGCGCCCAGCCGCTCGATCACGCGTTGTTTCTTCTCGCCGTGGCCGCCCTGGGGCGCGAACCGGGACAGGGGCGGCAGCACGGCGGTGATCGCCGTGCCGGTGGTGCGGAGCTCTCCCTGGCGGAAGGCGTCCGCGATGAAGGCGTGCGTCTCGGGCTCGCGCAGGTTCTCCTCGGCGACGATCGCGGCGAGTTCCCGCTCCCGCCGGGCCGCGATGTAGGCCTGCCACTCGTCGTCCACCGCCCCGTGCAGCGACACCTGGTCCACGAAGTCCTCGATGAGGTCGCGCTTGTCGCGCAGGGTCGGGCTGGCGTTGATGGACCGGGTGATCTCGGCCCGGATCTCCTTGTCGTCCCCGTCGCCGCGCTGGTCCCGGAGCCGGCCGACCAGCATGAGGATGTAGTCGACGTTGATCTCGACCTGCTTGATGAGCTCGATCTCGAAGACCACGTCGTCGTTGATCGACTCCCGGTCGGCCTCGCTGCCCCTGCGGAACTCGGCGTGGATGTCCAGGTAGTGGCTGCGGTAGTCCTGCATCTGGCCGGGGCTGAGCAACTCGCTGCCGGCGAACTCGTCGAAGGAGGTGAGGATGTTCACCAGCCGCAGGATCTGGCCGAACAGCTTCACGAACTCCTTCTGCGCCTCCTCCCCGACGATCGGCTGGCCGAGGGGGAAGCCGGCCAGCAACTCGGCGACGTGCGCGGAGTACGCGGCGTAGTACTCGGCGTAGGGGGCCAGTAGCACGACGCCCCGCGCGTCCTTGTTGCCGAAGAGCTCGAGGGCCTCGTTGGTGGCGTCCTCCAGGTTCCGGAACGCGACGATGTTGCCGTAGGTCTTGACCGAGTTCAGGATGCGGTTGGTGCGCGAGTAGGCCTGGATCAGCCCGTGCGAGCGGAGGTTCTTGTCGACGAACAGCGTGTTGAGGGTGGTCGCGTCGAAGCCGGTGAGGAACATGTTGACGACGATGACGAGGTCCAGCTCACGGTTCTTCAGCCGCTTGGACAGGTCCTTGTAGTAGTTCTGGAACCGGTCGGCGGACGTGTCGAAGCTGGTGCCGAACAGGTCGTTGTAGTCCTGGATCGCGTCCTCGAGGAACTCGCGGGAGTCGGTGGACAGGGCGTCGGTGTCGAACGCCTCCTCGTCGAGGATGCCGTCGTCGCCGGCCTCGTTCGCGCCGTAGGAGTAGATCAGCCCGATCTTGAGCTTCCGGTCGGGCACCCGGTCGGATTGCGCGAGCTGGAAGTGGTTGTAGTACCGCTTGGCCGCGTCGATGGACGCCGTGGCGAACAGCGCGTTGAAGCCGCGGACCCGCTTGTCGCCGAGCGCGTACGCCGAGGACCGCCTGGTCTTCTGGTCGAAGTGTTCGAGGGTGTAGTCGACGATCTGGCGGATGCGCTGCGGTGCCAGCAGCGCCTTCTCGGTGTCGATGGCGGGGACCTGAGCGTCGATCACGTTGCCGACCGCGATGGTGTTCACGTAGTCGATGCGGAAGGGCAGCACGTTCTTGTCGGTGATCGCGTCCACGATCGTGTAGGTGTGCAGTTTGTCGCCGAACGCCTGCTCGGTGGTCTTGAGCTGCGGGTTGCCGCCGCTGCCGCTGTTGGCGGCGAAGATCGGGGTGCCGGTGAAGCCGAACAGGTTGTAGCGCCGGAAGGCACGGGTGATGTCGGTGTGCATGTCGCCGAACTGCGAGCGGTGGCACTCGTCGAAGATGATCACCGCGTGCTGGTCGTAGACGGGGTGGCCCTTGTTGCCCTTGACGAAGGACGACAGCTTCTGGATCGTCGTGATGATGATCCGGGCGGACGGGGCCTCCAACTGCTTCTTCAGGATGGCGGTGGAGGCGTTGGAGTTGGCCGCCCCCTTCTGGAAGCGGTCGTACTCCCGCATGGTCTGGTAGTCCAGATCCTTGCGGTCGACCACGAACAGCACCTTGTCGACGCCGGGGAGCCGGGACGCGAGCTGCGCGGCCTTGAACGAGGTGAGGGTCTTGCCCGAGCCGGTGGTGTGCCAGATGTAGCCGCCGGCGGCGACGGCGCCGAGCCGGCGGGCGGTGCTGGCGGCGTCGACGCGCTGGAGGATCTTCTCGGTGGCCACGATCTGGTAGGGGCGCATCACGAGGAGCAGCCGGTCGTCGGTCAGCACGCAGTACCGGGTGAGGACCGCGAGCAGGGTGTGCTTGGCGAAGAACGTCTTCGCGAACGAGGCGAGATCCTGGATGGGACGGTTCTGGGCGTCGGCCCACCAGGAGGTGAACTCGAAGCTGTGGGAGGTCCGTCGCGCCTTGCCCGGCTGGGCGCCGTCCTTGAGGTGCTGCGAGCGCGTGGTGTTGGAGTAGTACTTGGTGAGCGTCCCGTTGGAGATGACGAAGAACTGCACATACTCGAACAGCCCGGACCCGGACCAGAAGCTGGTGCGCTGGTAGCGGTCGATCTGGTTGAACGCCTCGCGCAGGTCGACGCCGCGCCGCTTCAGCTCCACGTGCACCAGCGGAAGCCCGTTGACCAGGATCGTCACGTCGTAACGGTTCGCGTGGGCCGCGCCGCCCTCGCCGTCGCCGACCTCGTACTGGTTGATGACCTGGAGCCGGTTGTTGTGGATGTGGGTCTTGTCGAGCAGCGTGATGTTCTTGGTGGTGCCGTCGTCGCGCTTGAGCAGTTGGACGTGGTCCTCCTGAATGCGGACGGTCTTCTCGACGATGCCGTCGTTCTTGCCGGCGATCCTGGTCTCGAAGAAGGAGTCCCACTCCGCGTCGGAGAACGTGATCTGGTTGAGCGCCTCCAGTTGCGCGCGCAGGTTGGCGACGAGTTGGGCCTCGGTGGTGATCGGCAGGTACTCGTACGCCTGGGCCTGCAACAACGTCAGCAGCTCGGCCTCGAGTTGCGCCTCGGACTGGTACTCGGACGCCCCGGGCTCGGCGGCGTGTTCCGCGACGACCGTGCTGAGGTCGGACACCGCGATCGGGTCGTACACCCGCGTCTGGCTCATGCGGGCGCCTCCTCGAACGTGAGCAGCTTGTCGCGGTAGTACTCGTACTGCCTGCGCCGGGCCGCGATCTCCGCGGGTAGGCCGATGGAAAGGTCCTTAGTAAGGCTCTCAAATGAGCTCAAGCGCTGGACCAGCTTGGTCTGGAGCGCCAGTGGAGGAAGGGGTATCGGGAAGCTCTTGATCAGCTGCATGTTGAGGTCTCCGCGAGCGCCTCGGCCCAAAGCCCTGAGCGACTCATAGTTGGCGCTGACCCAATGGAACACAAACCGGTAGTCGGCAATGGCAGGATCGATCTCAAGATTGCAGCAATGCTGGTTCGTGGTCAACGGAATCTTGGCAATCGCGCATCGAGCGGCGGTGGCGCCGGAGATAGCCACCACCACACAGTTTTCGCGAGCCCAGGTGACGGGGGTTTCACGAAGGGCGGTTTCGTTGATGAAGAGCTCTGTTTTCCAGATTTCATTGAACGCAACTTCCCCCGTTCTGAGCCAGGGGATCGTCCCGTTTGAGTAGTACCTAGAGTCGCGTGCTTTCGGCGTCGCGCCAGTCGAGACCCGACTGGAAATGTCTCCTAGGGTGGACCAGTTCACGTCTGGTGTGCAAACCGCGGAGAAGGCTGCAGTGCGGAGGTATGAGTACTGAGCGATGCGCGCTTCCAGCTCCGCTTCCAGCTCCGCTTCCAGCTCCGCTTCCAGCTGGGTGAACTGATCCAGGACCCGAACGATCTCCCGCTGCACCTCGATCGGAGGGATTGGGAATCGGAAGCGACGGAAACCCGCCATGTCCACTGAGGCGAAGCTGGAGACGGTTGTATTCTTGACGCACCATTCGTCGAGAACGAAAGCGTAGTAGTGTAGAAAGCGAGGCTCCACCTGGTCCCGAAATTCTTGCCGGATGGCCAGTGATGTGAACCTCTGGTTTGAGAGATGCGGAACGGTAACGAGCGCGTGCTCGCCGATAGTGGCTGACGTCGCGACCAGCAATGAGTTGGCAGGGAAGAGCCGCCCCTTGGCGGCTTCCGGCGGGATCAACTGCGTTGCGTACTCTAGTACCCGTCCGTTCGCTCGGATGTCATCCATGCGAAACCAAGGAATCGTCCCGCCTTCCCACAGTTCCGGGTTGGACTTGGGTGGAGTGTAGCCATTTCGGACGTGGAACAGTTGTTCAATCTCAACGAATTGAACAGCTTTAAGATTCGTCGCGTTCGTCAGGCCATCAGCGGGGGTCACTTCGAGCCCTCCAGGTCCGCGACGATCGCGTCGATCGAGGCGCGGAGTTCGGCCTGACGGGCGACGATCCGGGCGATCTCGGCGTTGAGTTCGGCGATGTCGACCACCTCGCGGGTGTCCTCGGCTTCGACGTAACTCGAGACGGACAGGTTGTAGTCGTTCTCGCCGATCGCCTCGTTCGTCACCAGCGTGGCGACGTGGGCGACGTCGGCGCGTTCGGTGACGCGCGCCACGATGTGGTCCTGGTTGCCGGGCAGCAGCTTGTTCTTGTTGCCGACCCGGGAGAACTCGGCCGAGGCGTCCAGGAACAGCACGGCGTTGTCCGCCTTGGACTTCTTCAGCACGATGATGCAGGTCGCGATCGTGGTGCCGAAGAACAGGTCCGGTGGGAGCTGGATGACGGTGTCGACGTAGTTGTTGTCGACCAGGTACTTGCGGATCTTGCGCTCCGCGCCGCCGCGGTACAGCACACCGGGGAACTCGACGATGGCGGCGGTGCCGTCCACCGCGAGCGAGGACAGGATGTGCATCGTGAACGCCAGGTCGGCCTTTGACTTCGGGGCGAGCACCCCGGCGGGGGCGTAGCGGTCGTCGTTGATGAGCAGCGGGTTCGCGTCGCCCTCCCACTTGATGGAGTAGGGCGGGTTGGAGACGATCGCCTGGAAGGGCTCCTCGTCGCGGTGCGCCGGGTCGAGGAGGGTGTCGCCGTGGGCGATGTTGAAGTTCTCGAAGTTGATGTCGTGCAGGAACATATTGATCCGCGCGAGGTTGTAGGTGGTCAGGTTGATCTCCTGACCGTAGAAGCCGCCCACCTTGCCGGGCCCGAGCACCTTCGCGAACTTCAGCAGCAGCGAGCCGGAGCCGGCGGCTGGGTCGTAGACCTTGTTCACCCGCTCCTTTCCCGCGACGGCGATCCGCGCGAGCACCTCGGAGACCTCCTGGGGCGTGTAGTACTCGCCGCCGGACTTGCCCGCCTGCGACGCGTACATCTGCATCAGGTACTCATACGCGTCCCCGAACAGGTCGATCGAGTTGTCGGCCAGGTCGCCCAGCGGCAGGTCGCCGATCGCGTCCAGCAGCTTGACCAGCTTCTCGTTGCGCTTGGCGACGGTCGGGCCCAGCTTGTTGCTGTTCACGTCGAGGTCGTCGAACAGGCCCTTGAGGTCGTCCTCGCTGGGAGTCCCCACCGCCGAGCCCTCGATGTTGCGGAACACCCGCTCCAGCGTCTCGTTGAGGTTCGCGTCGGCGGGGGCGGCGGCGCGCACGTTCCGGAACAGCTCCGAGGGGACGATGAAGAACCCCTTCTCGGAGACCGTCGTGCGGCGGGCGTGCTCGGCCAGGTCGTCGGAGAGGTCGGCGTAGTCGAACCCGACGACCCCCGCGTCGCCTTCGCCCGCATTCAGGTAGGCGGTCAGGTTCTCGGAGACGAACCGGTAGAACAGCATGCCGAGCACGTAGCTCTTGAAGTCCCAGCCGTCGACGCTGCCGCGCAGGTCGTTGGCGATGCGCCAGATGGTCTTGTGCAGCTCCGCGCGTTGGGCTTCCTTCGTGGTGGGTGCCATGACTCCTGCTTCTGCGCTGACGGCGCTGTGATGATGTGGGCTCAAGGTAGCAGCGCCCACCGACAGCCGCCCGCGTGCTCGCACATCGGCGGGGCGCGCCCACGCAGCGCAACGCCGAACGCCCCGCCCCCTGCGAACAGGGGGCGGGGCGCTCGGAGCGACGCGCGGTCAGCGACGACGCAGCAGGATGGCCTCGTCGGCGCCGGACCGGTTGTCCAGGACCGCGACCATGATGCCCTCGGGCTGCTGGGCGGCGAACGCCCGGGAGTCGATCGACACCTTGACCTTCGCCTTCTTCGAGCCCTTGTTGACGTCGACCGACTGGCCGTTCTCGATGGCGGGCGCCCACGCGTTGTAGCGGGCGACGCCGTCGAACTCGTCGTAGGCCGCGCTGGAGGCGACCGACTCGATCGCGCCGGTGTAGGCGAAGACGCCCGTCGCCTTCGTGATGCCCAGGCTGCTCGCCTTGACCGGCAGCAGCGTGGTGCTGTTGTCGGTGGGCGACACCGCCAGGTACCCGGCCGCGCTCGTGGTCTTCTTGGCCACGTCGTAGATGAACACCTCGTTGCGGCCGTCCGCCGAGGCGGCACGGACCAGGCCGGAATCGACCGCGAACACGATGAACTCGGGCCGGCCGTCGTTGTTGCGGTCGATGATCACCTGCGACTGGTTCCGGGCCGCGTTGGAGTAGCGGTCGTAGCTGTTCATCGCGAACACGAGCAGCTTGTCCGAGCCCAGATCGAACGACTGGACGCCGAGCGCCCGCAGGTCGGTGCCGGGGTGCCCGCTGAGGCCGACGTCGTTCTGGCCGTCCACCAGCCCGAGCTGATAGAAGTCGGCCGTCGTGCCGAGCGCACCGCCCTTGTTGGTCAGTTCCACGTTGACGTTGCCGCGGACGCTGACCGAGCCGTTGGCATGGGTCTGCGGGTTCAGGTTGCCGTTGAGGGACGCCTCGACGTTGGCCTGGGCCCGCGGCACGAGCAGCCACGGCACCCGCAGTTCGGTGGCGCCGCCCTTGAGGACGACGTTGCCCGACGCCTCGTAGAACGCGAAGCCGCCCGTCAGCGCGGACCCGACCGAGCCCATCTCGACGTTGACGGTCACGTCGACCTTGGCGGTGCCGCCGGCCGGCACGGTGACCGACCGGGTGCTGAAGCTCACCGAGGCCGGACGCGACTGCGGGGTGGCCTCGTTGGACAGCGCCAGCGTCACCGGGGAGGTGCCGTGGTTGGTGACCGTGATGTTCTTCTTGCCGGAGAACCGGTCGGTGGCCTCGGCGAAGCCGAAGCTCAGGCTCGCCTCACCGAACGAGCCGCTGGCCGTCCGGTAGCTGTCGCCCACCACGGTGACCTGCCCCTTCACCGACTGCGCGGTGTCGACCAGGCCCGCGCCGCCCAGGGTGAGGCGGTAGTCGCCCACCCTGCCCGGGTCGGCGGTGTTGACCAGGTTGGCCGCCACGTCGGGGGCCGACCAGTTCGGGTGCGCCTGGACGTTCAGCGCCGCGACGCCGGCCACGTGCGGGGCCGCCATCGAGGTGCCTGACTTCACGGCGGCGTCGTTGCCCGTGCCCACGCCCGCCGAGACGGTCGAGACGCCGGGGGCTGTGACGTTGGCCTTCAGCCCCGAGTCGCCCGTACGCGGGCCGCCCGAGCTGAACGAGGCGAACTTGGTGAACGCCGGGTTGTCCAGCGGCTGGGCCGCCAGCGTCACCTGCTGGCCGTTCGCCGCGACGACCTTGTCGCCGTCGTCGGTCGCCGCCGAGCCCAGGACGCCGCGGAAGCCCAGGAACGGGATCGTGACCTCGAAGGGGGCGCCGGTGTCGGGGTTCTCGACGATCGCGCCCTCGAACGGCGGGTAGTTGGCCGAGGTGTCGATCATCGCCGCCGCGGCCGCGCCGGCCTGTTGGGCGTAGATCGGACGCGCCGCGCGGGCGCAGGTGCCGCGCACCGACACCGCGAGCTGGTTCGCGCCCGCCTTGATGCCGTTGCTGGTGTAGGCGGCCACCGAGCAGCCCAGGGACTCGTTCTCGGCGGTGGCCGGGTCGTCCTTGAGCGCCACGATCGTGAACGGGCCCGCCGGCAGCGGGTCGAGGCCGTTGGCGTTGATGGCGACCAGGCTGGACCCGTCGGCGAAGGAGACCTTCGCGCCCGGGAACTGGGCCGTGGAGTCGTTCGCGGCGACGCTGACGACGCCGCGTCCGGTGCCCGGCGAGCCGGTCAGGTACGGGTTCGGGCCGGAGTTGCCCGCGGACGCGATCACGACCACACCGGCGCCGACCGCGTTGGACGCCGCGACGGCGGAGGTGTCCTCGGCGGTGCCGTAGCTGGAGCCGAGCGACATGTTGATCACGTCGACGCCGTCCGCGACCGCGCGGTCGATGGCCTCGGTGGTGACGTCGGTCGATCCCGCGCAGCCGAACACCTTGTAGGCGTACAGGTCGACCTCCGGCGCGACGCCCGGCCCGACCTTCCAGGGCTGGCCCGCCGTCGCGGCGTTGTACGGCCCGGTGTAGGCCGCGCCGTCGGCGGTCACGCCGCCGCCGCCCGCGGTGCCGGCCACGTGGGTGCCGTGGCTGTTGCAGTCCAGCGGGTTCGGATCGGGCTTGGGCACGCTCCCGGCGGTGTTGGCGTCGTAGGCGTTGCCGACGAAGTCCCAGCCGCCCTTGATGCGCGGCGCGTTCGGGCCGAACAACGCCGGGTCGGCCGGCTGCGTCTCGGTGGCCTTCGCGGCCTCGAACGCGGCGACGGTGCCGGGGCCGGCGAAGTCGGCGTGGGTGTAGTCGATGCCGGTGTCGATGATGGCGACCTTGACGCCCTTGCCCGTGAAGCCGGTGTCCTGCCACACCTGCGGGACGCCCAGGTAGGGCACCGAGGTGGCGTTGTCGAGCTCGTGCACGGTCACGGCGTGGACGGCCTTGACGCCCGGCGCCTGCGCCAGCGCGTTGACCTCGGTGCCGGCGACCTGCACCTTGACGCCGTTGTAGGCGTCCTGCATCTCGGCCAGCACCTTGCCGCCGACCTGCTTGGCCTTGTCGGCCACGCCCTTCTGCTGCTGCTTCAGCTGCTCGCGGAGGGCCTTCTTCTCGGCGTTGTCCAGCTTGCGGCGCTGCTTGGCCTCGACGACCGTGACGGGATCACCGGACAGCTCCACGATGACCTTGACGGGCGCCTTGCTCAGCGAGCTCGGCACGAGCTTGGCGTCGACCGTGCCGCTGGGGGCGGTGACGAAGCTGTCGACTCCCGAGGGTGGCGCGGCCTGCGCCGTCAGCGGTGTGGCGACGGCCAGCACGGCCGCACCCACCACAAATTTCCAGGTTCGCACGATGGTGGACCTTTCGTCGGTGAGGGGGTGGTCTCCTCACGGGCAGCAGTGCCCGGTCAGTGCTACGAGGGTAGGCGGCGAGAGCGGGGTTGTCTGCCCCCGGTTGTTCACTCTTGCAGTTTGACCCCCGCCCTGGTGGCACGCCGCCGACGTCGCACAACGCCGTCACGCTCGGGGGTTCCCGCTGGCCGCGGGACGGGACCCGCAGCCCGGCGGCCCGCGACCGGACGGTGGCCGGGCGCCCGTCCGGCGGCCGTGACCGGGCGGTTCGCGGGCGGCGGGCGGAACACGGTTCGCGGGCGGCGGGCGGAGCACCGGCGGCGCGGTTCACCGCGCGGTCAGGCATGGGATCACGCCGGCGGCGCGACTACGGTGAACGCATGGAGCCAACGGATCAGCCGGGCGGGGCGGCCCAACCCACGGCCGCCGTCCGCGCCGCCGCGGACCTCGGACTGGACGTGGAGGTCGTGACGCACGGCCCGGTGCGATCGCTGGCCGAGGCGGCCGCCGCCCGCGGCGTCGACCCGCACGACCTCATCAAGACCCTGGTGGTGCGGCGGGGCCCCGACGACTACGTGTTCGTCCTGGTGCCCGGCGACGGCACCTTCAGCTGGCCCAAGCTGCGCGCGCTCCTGGGGGTCTCGCGGCTCTCGATGCCGGACGCCGACGTGGCCCGCGACGTCACCGGGTACGTCCGGGGCACGATCACGCCGCTCGGCGCCACGCACGCCTGGCCGGTGATCGCGGACGCCGGCATGGTCGGACGCCGCGTCTCCCTGGGCGGCGGCGCCCCCGGCGTCGGGCTCTCGGTGGACGCCGATGCGCTCCTCGCCGCGCTGGACGCCACGGTCGCCGACGTCGTGGACTAGCTGCCGGGACGCCGGGCCCCGCCGGACGGGCTGCGGGTCAGTCCGTGCGGCCGCGGCGGCGGACGACGGGGGCCAGGGCGATCACCGCGAGGCCCGAAAGCACGAGCAGCGTCAGGCTGACGCGGAGGTTGGTGAGGTCGCTCACCAGGCCGATGATCGGCGAGCAGAGCAGGAACCCTGCGCGCAGCAGCCAGCTCACCAGCGTGATGCCGGCGCCCTCCGGCAGGCCGGGGAGGCGTCCCGCCGCGGCGTAGGCGGCCGGGATGACCGTCGCGCAACCGAAGCCGGCCAGCGCGTAGCCGATCATGACGGTCGGCAGGGTCGGGACGCCCACGATCAGCAGGCCGCCCACGGCGATCATGACGCCGCCGGCGCGCATCACGTTGACGCGGCCCCAGCGGTCGGTCGCCGGGTCGCCCAGGACGCGTCCGATGAACTGCGCGCCCAGCATCGTGGAGTAGCCGAAGCCCGCCACGCCCGCGGTGACGCCGACCGTCTGCACGAGGTAGACCGCCGACCAGTTGAACCCGATGTCCTCGACCAGGGCTCCGGCGATCGCCAGCACGGCGAGCGGCAGGATCAGCGCCCACGCCCCCGCGGGCAGCTTCGTGGGCGGGGCGGGGTGATCGTCGGGCATCTCGACGCGGCCGCCGTTGGGGAGGCGCCCGAGCCAGGTGGCGAGCACGGCCAGCAGGACGGTGAGCCCCGCGACGCTGCTCAGGTGGACGCCCAGCGGCACCGCCGCGGCCGCCGCGAACGCGCCGATGAAGCCGCCGACCGTGGCGCCGAGGCTCCACAGCGCGTGCAGCGAGTTGATGATGGTGCGGCGGTAGGCGTCCTCGACGCGGACGCCGTGGACGTTCTGCGCGGCGTCCACGATCGAGTCGGTGAAGCCGGCGACGGCCAGCGCGACCGCGAACACCGCGAACGCCGGCGCGAAGCCCGCGATCGAGACGGCGATCGCCATGATGACGGTGCCGCCCAGCGAGACCGCCTGGGCGCCGAACCGGCGGATCAGCGGGGCGGGCAGGGCCGAGGCGATCATGGCCGCGAACGGGCTGATCGCCACCATCAGGCCGAACTGGGTGTTCGACAGGTCGAAGGCGGCCTTGATCTCGGGGTAGCGCGGCAGCAGGCCGGCCAGCATCAGGCCGTTGGTGAAGAAGAACAGCGAGATGCCGGTCCGGGCACGCACGGGGCTGGTAGTGGCCGACACCCGCCCCAATTTACTCTGCGGCGGAGATTACGTCGATGGTCGGTTGCCCTCGGCCATCCCGACCGAGGGCCGCCCGGCTCAGCCGCGCTTCTGGATCGCCGCCCACTCGTCGCGCAGCCCGACGGTGCGGTGGAACGTCGCGGGCAGGTCGGGGTCGACCGCGAAGTAGCCCAGCCGCTCGAACTGGACGACCTCGCCCGGGCTCACGTCCGCCAGCGCCGCCTCCAGCTTGGCGTCGGTCAGCACCTCGCGGCTCGCCGCGTTGAGGTCGTCCAGCGGCTCGCCGGTCGCCGCGCCGGGGTTCTCGGCGGTGAAGAGCCGGTCGTACAGGTTCACCGTCGCGCCGACCGCGTGCGGCGCCGAGACCCAGTGCATCGTCGACTTCACCTTGCGGCCGTCGGGGGAGTTGCCGCCCTGTGAGGCGGGGTCGTAGGTGGCGTTCACCTGGACGACCGCGCCCGAGGCGTCCTTCACCACGTCGGTCGCGGTGACGAAGTACGCGCCGCGCAGGCGCACCTCGCGCCCGGGAGAGAGCCGGAAGAACTTCGGCGGCGGCACCTCGGCGAAGTCGTCGGCCTCGATCCACAGCTCGCCGGTGAACGCCACCTGGCGGGTGCCGTCCTCCGGGTTCTCCGGGTTGTTGGTGACCTCGAAGTGCTCCACGACGGGGTTCCCGTCCGCGTCGGTGGGCCAGTTGGTCAGCACCAGCTTGAGCGGGTTGAGGACCGCCATCCGGCGCTGCGCCGTCTTGTTCAGGTCGCGGCGGACGTAGCTCTCGAGCTCCTCGATCGCCTTGCGGGAGTTGGTCTTGGTGATGCCGACCGCGTCGCAGAACGCCACGAGCGCCGAGGCGGGGTAGCCGCGGCGGCGCAGGCCGCGCAGCGTGGGCATGCGGGGGTCGTCCCAGCCGTCGACGACGCCCTCCTCGACGAGCTTGCGCAGCCGGCGCTTGGAGGTGATGGTGTGCGTCAGTTCCAGCCGCGCGAACTCGCGCTGCTTGGGCGCGGTCGCGGTGAGCGGCAGGTGGGAGAGGAACCAGTCGTACAGCGGGCGGTGCGACTCGAACTCCAGCGTGCACAGCGAGTGCGTCGTGCCCTCGATCGCGTCGGACTGGCCGTGCGCCCAGTCGTAGGTGGGGTAGATCTTCCAGGCGTCGCCGGTGTTGTGGTGGTGCGCGTGCCGGATCCGGTACATGACCGGGTCGCGCATCTGCATGTTCTCGTGCGCCATGTCGATCCTGGCCCGCAGCACGCGCGACCCCTCGGCGAACTCGCCGGCGCGCATCCGGCGCAGCAGGTCGAGGTTCTCCTCCGGCGTCCGGTCGCGGAACGGCGAGTCGGTGCCGGGGACGCCGAAGCTGCCCCGGTTGGCCGACATCGTCTCGCCGTCCTGGTCGTCGACGTAGGCCAGCCCGCGCTCCACGAGGTGCTCGGCCCAGGCGTAGAGCTGCTCGAAGTAGTCCGACGCGTGGCAGACCGAGGCGGGGTGAAAGCCCAACCACTCGATGTCGGAGACGATCGAGTCGACGTACTCGGCCTCCTCGGCGTCCGGGTTGGTGTCGTCGAGGCGCAGCACGGTGGTGCCGCCGAAGTCGTCGGCGACCCCGAAGTCGACCGTGATCGCCTTCAGGTGCCCGATGTGGAGGTAGCCGTTCGGCTCGGGTGGGAAGCGCGTCTGGACCCGGCCGCCGTACGTGCCCTGCGCGGTGTCGGCGCGGACGATGTCGCGGATGAAATCACTGGGTCCGGGCGGCGTGTCGGTCATGAGCGAAGGCTACCCAATCACCGTGTCGGGACCCGATTCGGGCTGCCCTGTTTCAGCGCGCCCGCCGGTGGCGCCGGCCGACTCGAGAGGGCGGGCCGCTCCCGGCGGGCGCGGCGCAGGAGTAGGGCTGCCGCGTCAGTCGACCAGGACGCCGACCTGCATGGACGCCAACTGCGCGTTCGGACGCGGCTTGGTGCTGTGCTGGGTGGTGAACGCCTGGGTGGCGTCGGTGCCGCACAGGTTGAGGATGCGCTGCGGGCCGCCCGGGTGCTGCCCGATCCAGGAGGTGAGGTCGTACACCTTGCCGTCCACGGCCGCCCAGCAGTCCTCGCGGCTGTTGTGGGCCGCCACCTGGGCGAGCGTGTACGCGGGCGCCGACTCCTCGGTAGCCACGGCGCCGGGCTGGGCGCGCCCCGAGCCCCAGACGGCGTCGGCGCCGCTGTGCCCGGTCACGAGGGTCAGGCCGACGACCGCGACGGCCGCCGTCACCGTCAGCGCGCCGGACGCCATGGCCGCCAGCGGCGACGAACCGGGCGGGGCGGCGTCGCGGCGTCGCTCCAGGAACCACCACAGCCACGCCAGCGCCGCGGTCACGAGCGAGACGATCATCAGGGCCGTCCCGAAGGTGGCGTGGGTCTCGGGAAGGGTCTCCTGCTCGGCCAGCACCACCCCGGTGAGCCGCGCGGCGATGGCGGTGAGGGCGCCCACGCTGAGGGTGATCAGGGCCAGGACGCCGTAGCGCTGCCGCACCTTCGGCCACAGGACCGAAGCGAGGACGCCGAGGGCGCCGACCGGGAGCGCGACCACAGCCAGATGGACGACCAGGGGGTGCAAGGGGAGTCCCAACATGCGCACAAGCGTACGGAACGCCCCTGTGAGGCCGGCCGTGCGGGGTGGCCGGCGGACGCCTGCGCAGGGGACGTCGCGGTCGTTGCGCGGACTCTGCGTGAAAGCTCGCCGGGAACAAGAGAAAATGCTGTCATGCTCGGGGCCTCGCCATCATCTTGTTGTGCCAGCTCGTCGGGGAGGTGGTCGTCCACCTGTTCGGCTGGCCGATCCCCGGCGCCGTCCTCGGGATGATCCTCTTCTTCGGCTGGCTGACGCTGCGGCGGGCCGGCGACGACTCCCGCGAGGCCCGCGCCGGCGACCTGCTGGTGAAGTACATGCCGATCCTGTTCGTGCCCGCGACGGTCGGCTGGGTGGCCTACGGCCCGCAGGTCGTCGCGCAGTGGCTGCCCGGGCTGGTCGGCGCGTTCGTCTCCTGGGGGCTGACGCTGGTGCTCGTCGGCTGGTGCGCGCAGCTGCTGCGACCCCGGCGCCGCCCGGCGGGGGAGGCGTCGTGAACCTCGCCGCCACCTGGGAGTGGCTCACGCACTCCCCGCTCACCGCGCTCACCCTGACCGTCGGGCTGTACTGGGCCTGCGACAAGCTGTGGCGCCGCACCGGGCGGCACGCCCTGCTGACGCCGATCCTCACCGCGTCCGCGCTCATCGGCGTGCTGCTGCTGCTGCTGACCGGCTGGGACTACGCGGCCTACGCCGAGGGGACGTCCATGGTGACCTTCCTGCTCGGGCCGGCCACCGTCGCCCTGGGCCTGCCGCTGCACCGGCAGGCGTCCAAGGTGCTCGAGGGCGCGCCCATGGTGCTGGGCGCGGTGCTGTTCGGCGCGGTGTTCTCGGTGCTGTCGGGCTACTGGCTGGCGACCTGGCTCGGCGCGACGCACGAGCTGGCCCTGACGATGGCGCCCAAGTCGGCCACCACCCCGATCGCGATGGCGCTCGTCGAGCAGTTGGGGGGCTGGCCCCGGTCGCGGTGATCTTCGTCATGATCGCCGGCATCTCGGGTGCGGTGATCGGGCCGTGGCTGCTGACCGTGGTCGGCGTGACCGATCCGCGCGCCCGCGGCCTGGCGATGGGGACCGCCTCGCACGGCATCGGGACGGCGCGCGCGTTGCAGGAGGGGCAGACCGAGGGGGCGTTCGCCGGGCTGGCGATGGGCCTGACGGGCCTGGTGATCTCGGTGGCGATCACCGTCCTCATCCCGGTCTGACCAGTTGAGACCCGCTCACTCCTCGACGGCCTCGTAGGGCGGGGACTGGGGGCACTGCACCTCCAGCAGGTTCTGCTTCAACGGCGGCAGGGACCACGGGTAGCCGTCCCAGGTGGGGTCGCGGACGAACCGTTCGCGCGGCGGCAGCTGGACGCTCGGCTCCTGGCCGTGGGCGCGCAGGCACGGGACGAGGAACGTGTCGAGGTACTCCCACACGACCGCGAGCACGGCCGGCTGTGGCCCGTCCCCGAGGAAGCGCGGGTCGGGCGGGTACTGGGCCGCGCACGCGAGTTCGGCCAGCGCCCGGGCCCGATCGGCCGGCAGGTCGCTGCGGGCGCGGCCATCCGACGAGACGGTGGCGGGGAAGCCCGCGTCCGTCGAGCACTGCGCCAGGACGTCGGCGATCTCGCTCAGCCGCACGATCCGGACGCGCGGCGGGAGCGAGGCCACGCTGACGTTGAACCCCTCCGCCACGGACTCCAGGTAGTTGTGGATCCGCCGATCGGCCTCCTCGTCGCTGATCGGCGCCAGGACGGGTGGGGTCGCGGGACGCCAGTCCTTCCACGCCGTGCCGCGGGGGGATCCGACGGCGTCCGCCGTGGGGGTCGCCGGCCCCGGCGTCGGCGCCCGGTGGGGCGAGGGGGTCGGTCCGGTGGTCGGCGCGCCGGGGCCCGCGTCCGGGGACGGACCGGTCCCCGCGGTGCACCCGGCGAGCAGCGCGCCCACCAGCGCGACGGCGACCACCGCCGCGCAGCCGGAGGGGCGGCGCCCCGGTGCGACACGCATGCTCCAAGGATGCGACCGGACGCGGTGGGTGGGAAGCCCCCGCGCTGACGACCGGCGGGGCGTCAGGCGGGCGGCTGAGTCGGCAGGGCGCAGGACGCCGACCCACCCGGCAGGCGCCGCCGGTTCCGGGCCACCCAGCCGTAGAGGGCCGCGGCCGGACGCCGCAGTGCGCGGGAGCCGAGCGCCCGACCCAGCCAGGCGAGCGGGCCCCCGGCGGCCCGCAGGATCTCGGCCCACGCCTCGTGCCCGTAGGCCACCGACCCGTCCGTGCGGACCAGCGGCATCTCGACGAGCGCCCGGCCGGCGTCGACGCCCAGCGCGGCCAGGTCGGAACCCTGGATGCTCGCCAGCGCGATCGTCGGGACGCGGCGGGCCAGGATCCCGGCGCAGCGGGTGCAGAACCCGCAGTCGGCGTCGTACAGGGCCAGCGGACGCGTCGGCCCCGGGACGCCGGGTTCGGGACGCGTCGGCACGATCGTCGGCTCAGGCGAACAGGTCGGGGCGGCCGAACATCGCGGCGGTGGCCCGGGCGGTCGGCGTGCCGGCGTCCGGGTCGGCGCCCGCCTCGCGCAGGGCCGCGATCACGTCGTCGGCCTGCTTGAACACGGCTCCGGCGAGCGGGGTCTGGCCGCGGTGGTTGGGGGCGTTCACGTCGGCGCCGCGGGCGATCAGCTCCGCGACCGTGGCCGCCTGGTCGTGGTAGGCCGCCAGCATCAACAGGGTGTTGCCGTCGGCGTCGGTGAGGTCGACCGGCGCGCCGGCGTCCACGTAGGCGCCCAGCCGGGCCGCGTCGCCCTGCCGGGCCAGGTCGAACAGCCAGTTGGCCAGCGCGGCAGGGTCAGTGCCATCGGGGATGTCGGTCACGTGCCCGAGTCTAGGAGGCCGCCCCGTCCGACCGGATGGTGGCGTTCAGGACGAACGGCCGAACAGCCGGGCGATGTCCTAGGTCAGTCCGTCGGAGTAGGTGGGGTGCTGCGGCCACCCCTGCGGTGAGTCCTCCCAGGCCTCCTGGCGTCCGTAGGGGAGCACGTCGGCCCAGTGCACGACCTGCATGAACTGCTCCGCTCCGCGCCCCGTCGTGGAGTAGGTGCGGTAGACGTCCTCGCCGTCGCGCAGGAAGACGTTGTAGGCGAACCCGCCGCCGGGCGGCGCGTCCACGTCGGCGCCGAAGTCGCTGTCGTGCGTCGAGTACCACTCCAACTCGTTGCCCACCCTCTCCCGGTAGGCCAGCGCCTCGCCGATCTCGCCGGGCGTGACGATGACCAGGCGCGCGTCGTAGGGCTCCAGCAGTTGAGGACGGGTGAACCCTGCGGTCCCGCCGGTGCAGCCCGGGCACTGCCACTGTGCGCCGGGTTGCCACATGTGGTGGTAGGTGATGAGTTGTCGCTTGCCGCCGAAGACGTCGACGAGCCGGACGGGACCCTCGGCGCTCATGAGGGTGTAGTCGGGCATCTTCACCATCGGAAGCCGTCGGCGCTGCGCGGCGATCGCGTCGAGTTCCCGCGTCGCGGCCTTCTCCCGGACGCGGAGTTCGGCCAGCGCGCCGCGCCAGGTCTCGGCGTCGGCGATGGGTGGGCGTGCGGTCGTGGTCATGGGGTTCCCCTCGGTCCGTCGTCCTTCCAGCCTCCGCCCACTCGCGGTCCACCGCAACCCCCACCGCCGATCCGGGGCATCGGGCGCCACAGCCCGGCTCGGCCGGCTCGTCAGGGCAGCAGGGCCAGGAGGGCGTCCGGGTTGTGCCGGAACCGCTCGATGTCGAGCGTGCCCGCCGACAGCGCCTCCAGGGTGGTCGTCAGGACGCGGTTCACCGGCGTCGGGACGCCGAACCGCTCGCCGTGGCGCACCACCGCGCCGTTGATGTAGTCCACCTCGGTGCGGCCGCGGCCGCCGTGCAGGTCGATGTGGAAGCTCGGCATCTTGTCGCCGCGGCTGTCGCCCAGCAGCCGAACCAGCACGGGCTGCAGGATCGCCCTCGGGACGCGGCGGGCGCCGAAGCCCAGCGCGCGCACCGGGGTCCCGGGGAGGTCGACGGGCTTGAACCCCTGCGCGGCCATCACGGCGACGGTCTCCCGCAGCGCCGCGACCTCCATCGCGTAGAGCCGGTCGTCGGCGTAGATCGCGGCCACCGGCAGGTCGAGGATCGCCGAGGATGCGTTGCCCTGCAGGTTGGTCATCAGCTTCGACCACTTCATCGGGCCGGCCTCCGGGTAGGCGCGCGCGCCGAGACCGGCGTGATCCAGCGCCCGGACGACCTTCGCCGACAGCGGGTTGCCCAGCGCGATGCCGATGCCGCGGTGGGTCTCCTCCACCACCGCGCCGAGCCCCGGCTTGGCGATGGCGGTGGCGACCGCCCCCGCGATCACGCGGTCGGCGCCCAGGGCGTCCCGGATGAGGGGCTCGTTGTCGACGCCGTTCTGCAGCGACAGGACGGTGGGGATCGGCAGCCCGGTCGCCTGCAGGTCGCGCAGGGCGCCCGCGGTGTCGAAGGACTTCAGGGCGACCACCAGCACGTCCCAGGGGGCGGCGTCCAGCGCCATCACGGAGTCGGTGAACAGGCGCACGTCGTGGACGCGGCGCGTGCCCGCCCTGGTGGTGATGCTGAGCCCGTTCGCGGCGATCGCGCCCGCGGGGCCCGGTTGCTCGATGAAGCCCACCTCGTGCCCGGCCGCGGCGAGCGAGCCCCCGACGTAGGTGCCCAGGGCCCCGGCGCCCAGGAAACAGAACCTCATGGCCTCACCCTAGTGACGCGGGGCGAGCCGCCCGGGCTGTTGCCGTGAGTCAGCGGCGCGGACCAGGCCGTCACGGGCGGGTGGCCGATGCGCTCGGGGGTGCTCACCTCGCCGTGGCTCACAGCCGGACGCGGTCCGCCTCCAGGAAGCTGGTCACCGCCGGGACGTCGCCGCGCGAACTCAGGTCCAGCACGCCGGCGGCGACCGGGATGACGTCGAACCGGACGCCCTCGGTCATGAGCAGCCGGACGGCGTCCACGACCTCGTACTCCCCACGCACCGAGGGGCCGATGCGGCGGCAGGCGTCCTGGATGGTCGGCTCGAACAGCCAGCAGTTCATGCTCACCATCGGGTGCCGGCCGAACGCGGCGGCCTGCTCGGGCGTCGGCTTCTCGACGATCGCGGTGAGGGCGCCGTCGGGGTCGCGGGTGAGGACGGCGAACGCGTCGAGCCGCTCCTCGGGGATGTTGGACTCCGAGATCAGCACCGACGGCGCGAACCCGATGACGGCGCTGCCGCGGGAGGCCAGCAGCGCCCGCAGCGCCGGCACGGGGTAGAGGTTGTCGCCGTTGACGGCGACGAACCGGTCGCGTCCGGTGAAGTCGGCGGCGGCGGCGATCGCGTCGGCGGTGCCGCGCGGCTCGGCCTGCACGGCGTAGTGGACGGTGATGCGCGAGAGCGGCTGGGCGTCGTAGTACGACCGGATCTCCTCGTGATCCGGAGCGACGACGAGGCAGACGTCGGTGATCCCGGCGGCGGCGAGGCGCGACAGCGAGTGGTCCAGGAACGGACGCTCACCCACCGGCATCATGGCCTTCGCCCCGGACGCTGCCGCCTCGGCCTGGTCGGGCCGCAGGTCGGCGCCGGCGTCGCGGCGCATCCGGGACCCGAGGCCGCGGGCCATCACGACCGCCTTCGTCACGCTCATCGTTGAGCTCCGTTCGTCGAGGGTGGGAACAACGTTGTTCTACCCCCAGTGTGCCGTCTCCTGGAGCGGTCCGAGATCCGGCTCGTCGCGCAGTTCGAGGATCGCTCCCGGCGCGAGCAGTTCGAGCACCACGATCTCGTTGGCGCCGGCCTTCCACAGCGGGGCCGCCGCGTACAGCGTCACCTGCGGGCCGAGGTCCCAGTAACGCCCCAGAAGGGTGCCGTTGAGCCACACGAAACCCTTGCCCCAGCCGGGCAGCGCGAGGAAGCCGTCGGCCGGCCCGTCGACCTCGAGGCTGAACCGGGCGAGCGTCGGGCCCACGCCCGCGGCGTCCGGCGCCCACGCGATCCGCTCGAGCCAGCCGGGGAGGTCGATGCGCAGGGCGCGGGACTCCCAGCCGTGCACGAAGCGGTCCGCGAGCCGCACCGCCGCGAGCCCCTTGCGCTCGCCCATCCGGGGGCCGAAGTTCGTGCGGCCCTGGTTCTCCACCAGGATCGTCAGCTCCGTGCGGGCGCCGTCGGTGCGCGGCGTCATGGGGAGGCGCGGGGTGCCGTCGGTGCGGTCGAACGTGCCGGCGTCCACGCCGTCGACGATCACCTGCGCGCGGTCGGCCAGCCCGTCGAGGATCAGCTCCCGACCGTCCGGCGGGATCACGGTCGAGCCGCGGTACAGCACCAGCCCGTGGTCGGCGCCCAGGTCCTCCAGGCTCAGGGGCGCCGGGGCGGTGCGGGGCGCGTCGAACAGGTCGACGTGGTCGAGCAGGGACGCCCAGGCGAGCGGCGCGGCCGACGCGGGGGCGTGGCGGGGGAGCGGGGCCGGCGGCGCGGGCGGCCTGACGCCGGTGTGCGCGGCGATCGCGGCCCGGAACGCCTCGAACTTGGGCGTCAGCTCGCCTGCCTCGCCGACCGGCGCGTCGTAGTCGTAGCTCGTCACGGTGGGCTGGAACCCCTCCTCGGGGTGGTTGGCGCCGTTCCACAGCCCGTGGTTGGTGCCGCCGTGCGCCATGTAGAAGTTGACGCTCGCGCCGAGCCGCAGCAGGTCGGCCAGGACGCGCGCGGCGTCCCCGGCGTCCCGGACGTGGTGCGGCTCGCGCCAGTGGTCGAACCAGCCGTTCCAGAACTCCATCACCATGTCGGGGCCGCCGGGCTGGAACGAGCGGAGCTCGTCCAGCGCCTCGACCGGACGCGACCCGAAGTTCGCCGTCGCGTGGACGCCGGGCAGCGTGCCGTTGATGAGCCAGTCCGGGCCGGGGCCGTCCGAGGTGAACAGCCAGGTGTCGACGCCGCGGGCGAGGAGCCCGGCGCGGACGTGCTCCAGGTAGGCGGGGTCGCTGCCGTAGGACCCGTACTCGTTCTCCACCTGGACGCCGACGACGGGGCCGCCGCGGGTGGCCTGCAGCGGGGCGACGACGGCGATCACCGCGTCGAGCCACGCGTCCACGTGCGCGAGGTAGGCGGGGTCGGACGTCCGCAGCGTGAGCCGCTCGCGCATGAGCCACGCCGGCAGGCCGCCGAAGTCCCACTCGGCGCAGATGTAGGGGCCCGGACGCACGATGACGTCCAGGCCGAGATCGCCGGCGAGCGTGATGAAGCGGGTCAGGTCGCGCGGCCCGGTGAAGTCGACCCGCCCCGGCGTCCGCTCGTGGTAGTTCCACGCGACGTAGGTCTCGACGGTGTTCAGGCCGAGCGCGCGGACGCGCCGCAGCCGGTCCTCCCACAACGCGGGCGGGATGCGGAAGTAGTGCACCGCCCCGCTGATGATCTGGTGCGGACGCCCGTCCCGCAGGAAGACACCCTCGTCGACCGTGATCGTCACGCCGTCCCCCTGTTAGTTCAGACTCCTAACTAAGTATGGCATGGCCCCGTCGGGGGCCGTCCAGGGTCTCCGGGGGCGCGTGTTTGCCAGACTGGTCCCCATGACACCCTTCGGCAGGAAGCCGCGCCCCGCCAGCCCCCTGGACTCCTTCTGGGCGTGGTGGGCCACGGCCGGTGGGTCGCTCGACCCGACCTCCCCGGGGCCGTGGGTCGAGGACCTGGCCGAGCGGGTCAGGGCGATCCATCCCGGGCTCACCTGGGAGTTCGGGCCCGGCGCGCGGGCGCAGCACCGCCTGACGCTCAGCGCCGCGGGGGACGCCGCCGCGCGCGCCGCGGCGCAGCGCTGGTACGACGCCGCCCCCGAACAGGGCCCGAGGTGGGAGTTCGCGCCGACCAAGACCCCCGACCCCGCCCCGCTGGCGTCCCGCCTGCGGTTGGGGGACGCGACGCTCGATCTGGCCGAGACGGTCTTCGAGGCGCGCACCGACCCGCGCGAGGAACGCGTCCACGTCGGGGTGTTCCATCCCGCCTTCCCCGGCCTCGACGAGCACACCCGTGGCCAGATCGCGTTCCTGGTGGTCGACTGGCTGCTCGGCGAGGACGCCGTGGAGCGCTGGGTGGGGCGCCTCGACCTGCTGGTGGTCCCGCCCGCGCGTCCGGCGTCCGGCGAGGACGTGGCCGCGGCCGTCGCGGCCCTGGCGGCGGCGAACGTCCCCGACTCCTGGGTGATGTACGAAGGGGAGCGCGAGGGCGCG
Organism: Propioniciclava coleopterorum; assembly: GCF_011393335.1. Taxonomy (NCBI): domain Bacteria; kingdom Bacillati; phylum Actinomycetota; class Actinomycetes; order Propionibacteriales; family Propionibacteriaceae; genus Propioniciclava; species Propioniciclava coleopterorum. The sequence continues at coordinate 2,020,181 of NZ_CP049865.1, forward strand.
CCCGTGCGGGTGATCTGCCGGGCCGGCGTCCGCTGGGTCGACGTCCCGACGTTCGACACCCACCACCTCATCGCGGTCGCCTACGAGGCCGGCCCCGACGGGCTGCCCGCCGCCGCGCGGAACGTCGAGAACATCCAGGCCTTCTCCGAGCGGCTGAGCGACGCCGTGGGCGGCGAGGGCATCCACCTGGGCCGCGAGCTGTGGAACGGCGTGGCGGTGTTCCACACCTACGTCGACGGCACCACCGACGCGGGGGAGCGGGTCGCCGCCGTGGCGCGGGGGGTCGGGGTCCCGGACGAGGTCGCCGCCGATCCCGGCTGGTCCGAGGTGCGCCACATCACCGGCTGAGCCGGCCCGCATCCCGCCCCGCCCGGGAGGTTCCCGCACTCCGTCGGACGCCTCGCCTAGGGTGGGGGCATGAGCCCTACAGGTCGCGCCGAGGCGTCCCGCGGTCGCCCGGGCGCTCGCGTGTGGTGGGTGGCCTTCGTGGTGCTCGCCCTCATCGTCGCCGGAATCGGCGCCTGGATGTGGACGCGGCCCCCCGCCGAATACACCCCCGCCACCCCGACCCCGACGCCCACCCCGACGCCCTCGATCCCGCCGATCGCCCGGCAGGAGGTGTGGACGTCCGACACGCCGGCGTCCGGCACCTACCTGCTCAACACCATCACCGCGCAGCCGGGCATCGAGGCCCCCAAGACGGTGAAGTACGTGGTGAAGGTCGAGGACACCACCGAGGTCAAGCCCGACGAGGCCGCGGCCGAGGTGCAGAAGACGTTCGACGACCCGCGCGGCTGGGCGGGCTACGGCAAGCGGAACTTCACCCTCGTCAACGACGAGTTGGAGGCGGCGCTGGTCCTCTACATCGCGTCCCCGAAGACCGCGAACGAACTGTGCAAGCCCGCCGACGTGGAGTCCAAGTGGAACTGCCGGGTCGGTGACCGGGTGGTGCTCAACTCCGACCGGTGGCGGTTCATGACCCCCACCTACGACGACCTGGGCGTCTACCGCAGCTACCTCGTCAACCACGAGGTGGGGCACTACCTGGGGCAGGGGCACGTCGGCTGCCCCAAGGCCGGGGCGAAGGCGCCGGTGATGATGCAGCAGAGCATCGACATGGCCGGCTGCGTCCCCAACGCGTGGCCCAAGGACGCCGACTGACGGGCGGTGGCACGCCCGGCCTCAGGAGGCCGACTGACGCGGGGGGCATCGCGCCCGGCCCAAGGGCGTCGACTGACGCGTGGCACGCCCGGCGTCCCGGCGGCGCGCTTGGCTAGGCTCGGCGCGTGATCACCATCCTGTCGCCGGCCAAGTCGCTGGACTACGAGAGCAAGCTCGCCACCCGCAAGCACACCGAGCCGCGACTGCTGGCCGAATCCGAGCGGCTGATCGACGTGCTGCGGCACAAGAGCGTCTCCGAACTGGCCGGGATGATGCACATCTCCGACGAACTCGCCGCCCTCAACGCTCAGCGCTACGCCGACTTCTCGGTGCCGTTCACGACCCGGAACGCCCGCCCGGCGATCCTGGCGTTCCACGGCGACGTCTACCTGGGCCTGGACGCCCCCGGCAGCTTCGGCGAGCGGGACTACACCGCCGCCCAGAAGTCGCTGCGGATGCTGTCGGGACTCTACGGCGTGCTGCGCCCGCTCGACCTGATGCAGCCCTACCGCCTCGAGATGGGGACCCGGCTGCGCACCGACCGCGGGGCCACGCTGTACGACTTCTGGGGCGACACCATCACCGACGTGCTGGCCGCGGACCTGGCCGAATCGCCCGGCTCGGACGTGCTGGTCGATCTGGCGTCGGGGGAGTACTTCAAGGCCGTCCGCCCGCGCCGTCTGGGCAAGCGGATCATCACGCCGCGCTTCGAGGACACCGACGCCCGCGGCAAGCGCAGCATCGTGTCGTTCTACGCCAAGCGTGCCCGCGGGGCGATGGCCGGCTGGATCGTCCGCAACCGGATCCAGAGCGCGTCCCGCCTGGTCGAGTTCGACGAGCTCGGCTACCGGCTGGACGCCGGCGCGTCCCGCCCGGACGCCCCGGTCTTCGTCCGCAGCTTCGAGGACCGCCCGGCCGTCGGCTGACGCCCCGGAGGGACCTGCGACGCAGGCCCATGAGTGGACCGGCGGCGCGGCCCGCCGGTCGTGATCGGGCGGTGGGTGCGAGGATGGCGGGATGGCCATCGAGGTGACGCCCCCGTCGGAGCAGTGGCCCGTGCAGTTCGCCGGGGTCGCGGCGGCGCTCACGCGCGCGTTGGCGGGGGTCCCGGTCGTGGGGATCGAGCACGTGGGGTCCACGTCGGTGCCGGGGCTCGCGGCCAAGCCGATCCTCGACATCGACGTCGTCGTGCGGCGGGAGGACGTCGCCGCGGCGATCGCGGCGCTGGCAGCGGCGGGGTACGAGCACCACGGCGACCTCGGCGTCACCGACCGCGAGGCGTTGCTCGCCCCGGATGCGGACCCCAAGCGCAACGTCTACGTCTGCGTGGCCGGGACGCTGCACCTGCGCAACCACCTCGCGGTGCGTGACGTGCTGCGGCGGCGCCCCGACCTGCGCGACCGGTACGGCGCCGTGAAGCTGGCGCTGGCGGCCGACCCCGCCATGGACATCGAGACCTACCTGGACGGGAAGTCGGACATCCTGCGCGAGGTGCTCGGCCACTCCGACCTGTCGGAAGAGGAGAAGGCGCTGATCTTCGCGCTGAACACGAACCGCTGATCGGCTAGGCGTGCGGCCCCGGAAGCGAGGCCGCGTCGGGGGCGTGGACGATGCCGCCGTTCGGCAGGTCGAACCAGTCGATGTCGCGCGGCCCGTGGCCCTGCAGCAGCGACATCGCCACCTGGATGACGTGGCCGTGCGTCACCAGCACCAGCGCCCCGTCGTGGGCCGCGGTGATCCGGTCGAGGGCCTCGGCCAGGCGCGCGTACAGGTCGGCGACCGACTCCCCGTCCCCCAGCGGATCTCGTTGATGTGCCCCGTCGTCGGGTGGCTGCCGGTCAGCTCTGAGAACAGGAGGCCCTCCATCGTCCCGAAGCTCTGCTCGCGCAGCCCGCGGTCCAGGAACAGCGGCACGTCCAGGGCGTCCGCGATCACCTCGGCGGTCGCCCGCGCCCGCTGCAGGTCGGAGGAGACGATCGCCACCGGACGCGGGCGCGCCACCAGCAGCGCGGCGGCGGCCTCGGCCTGGGTGTGGCCCAAGGGGGTGAGCGGGCTGTCCCACTGGCCCACGACCCGGCCCTGTGCGTTGCCGACGCACTGGCCGTGGCGGACGAACGTCACCGGATGGGGGAGCACGTCATCAGCCTAGCCGCGGCACTCCGGGGCGGCGGGGGCGGCGGGAGGTTGGTGCTCGCCCGGTGTCGGCCGCGGCGGCTACAGGTGCAGCGTGCGGCCCGCGACCACGAGCACGACGTCATCGAGGGCGCGCGCGACGGCCTGGTTGGTCCAGCCGAGCAGGTCGGTGAAGATGCGCCCGGAGCGATGCTCGGGCACCACGCCCCAGCCCACCTCGTTCGTAACGATCACCAGCGGGCCGGGATGCCCGGACGCCGCAGCCGCGAGCTCGGCGGTCCGGTCGCCGATGACGGCCTGCAGGTGGTCGCGGGGGGCGTCCCAGCCCTCGGCGTCGAGCTGGCGGGTGAGCCAGGTCCCCAGGCAGTCGACCAGCACCGGCCCGTCCACCGTGCGCAGCGCCTCCGCCACGTCGAGGGTCTCCAGCGTCGTCCACGTGTGCGGGCGGCTCAGCTTGTGGGCGGCGACGCGGGCGGCCCACTCCGGGTCGGCCTGCGGGTCCGCGGGGTAGCCGGGCGTGACGTAGGTCACCGCCCCCTTGTCGGCCAGCAGGCCTTCGGCGTAGCTCGACTTCCCGCTCCGCACCCCACCGGTCACCAACACGCGCACGTCCGCAGACTACCGGCGCCCCGCCCCCGTCGCCCGGTGTGCTCAGCCGGGGCGGGGGTGTCGTCCTGGTGCCCCCAGTGCCGCGGCGGAACCGAGCGACAAGGGGTGATGGCGACGAGCGGCGCCACTGGGGGCACCACGACGACACGCCGCGGTCGGTGGGTACCCGGGGGTGGCTTTGGGAGCTTCCCCACGGGGGCGGTCTTTGGGGAGCTTCCCCTCACGGGGGCGCTGGTGGCTTCAGCCGATCGCCAGCCCCAGCAGGACGCCGAGCGTCGCGGCCTCCACCAGGGCGCCCAGCACGTCGCCGGTGATCCCGCCGAGGCGCCGGGTCGCGCGCCACAGGACCAGCCCCGCCGCAGCAGCGCCGAGCGCGATCGCCAGCGGCCAACTCCACCAGGTGAGGGTCGCCCCCAGCGCCTGGGCGCCCACCACGGCGAGGTGACCCAGCGCGAGGTTCGCAACGACGGCGACGCCGAGCAGCCAGCCCGGGACGCAGCCGGCCATCGCCTGCCCGAGCCCGTCGGCGCGCGCCGGCCGCACCCAGGCCGCGCAGCCCAGCGCGAGCGCGAGGCGTCCGGTGGCGAGCGCGAGCCCGGCGAGCGCCCAGCCGAGCGGGCGGGCGAGCAGGTCGCCGAGCAGCACGGCCTGGGCGCCATAGACGAGCACGAGGGTCACCGCGCCCATGGGTCCGACGTCGCCGCGCCGCATGATCTCCAGGGAGCGGTCGCGGTCGCGGCCCGAGCCGAGCCCGTCGGCGGTGTCCGCCAGCCCGTCGGCGTGGATCGCCCGGGTGAGCCACGCCAGCGCCCCCACGGCGAGGAACCCGGCGGCGGCCGACGGCACCCCCAGCGCGACGAGCGCCCAGCCGGCCGCGGCGCACGCCAGGGTGACGGGCAGCACCACGAGCCACCCGGCCGCCATCGCGACCCGGGCCTCCGCACGCTCCACCTGGCGTGGGGCGGGGCCGGGGATCGCGGTGAGGGTGCCCCACGCGAGTCGCAGCCCGTCCCCGATGGCGCTCACGCCCGCGCCCTGCCCGGACGCGGGCGCTCCGCGTCGGGCGTCACAGGTCCGCCAGGGCGGCGATCTCGCGCAGCGCCGCGCCGGCCGCCTCGAGGATCGGCACCGCCAGCACCGCCCCCGAGCCCTCGCCCAGCCGCATCCCCAGGTCGAGAATCGGAGTGAGGCCCAGGCGCCGCTGCGCGAGCGCGCAACCGGGCTCGGTGGAGACGTGCCCGGCGACCATCCACGCGGACGCCCCGGGCGCGAGTTCCTCGGCCATAAGCGCCTCGGCGGACGCGATCAGTCCGTCCACCACGACCGGGATGCCTCGGGTGGCCGCGCCGGTCATGAAGCCGACGGCGGCGGCGATGTCGGCCGAGCCGAGCGCCGCCAGCCGCTGCCGCGGGTCGGACGCCCGGGCGCCGACCCGGTCCAGCGCCGCGTCGATCGCGGCGGCCTTGCGGGCCAGGCCGGCGGCGTCCACGCCGGTCCCGGAGCCGGCGACGTCCCCGCCGCGCAGGCCCAGCGTCGCGGCGACGAGCGCCGCCGACGGGGTGGTGTTGCCGATGCCGAGGTCCCCGGCGATGAGGACCTGCGCCCCGTCGGCGATGGCCTCGGCGGCGATGGTGTCGCCGGCGGCCAGGGCGGCGTCCAGTTCGTCGGGGGTGAGGGCGTCCTCGTCGCTGATCGGGCGTGCCGGCCGCACATGGAACCGGCGCACCTCGTCGGGGACGCCGGTGAGCCCGTCGACGCCGAGGTCGTGCACGGTGACCGTGGCGCCGACGCTGCGCGCGATCGCGCTCACGCCGGCGACGCCGGCCAGGATGCCGTGGACCATCGCGACCGTGACCTGGGTGGGGTACGCGGAGACGCCGCGGGCGGCGACGCCGTGGTCGCCGGCGAACACCGCGACGCGGACGTCGGTCAGCGGACGGGGCGGGTTCACCCCCTGGCAGGCGGCGAGCCAGGCGCCCAGGTGCTCGAGGCGGCCGAGTGCGCCGGTGGGCTTGGCCTGGGCGTCGGAGCGGGCCTGGGCGGCGGCGCGGAGGGACGGGTCGGGTGCGGTCACAGTGTTCGTCATGGCCGGACCATCCTCCCACCGATCGCGGAACGCTGAGTTCGCCGGCGCCGCCGCACACCAGGTCCCGCCCGGCCGGTGCATCGGCGGCGGGTCTGGCAGCATCGGGGCATGCGCACGTGGCTGCCGCGCGGCTTCGAGGCCCGCACCGAGACCGAGGTGAAGCGGTCCCGGTTCCTGGCGACCGTGGCGCGCGTGGACGACGAGGCGCAGGCCCGCGACGTGATCGCGCTCGTCAGGGCCGAGTTCCCGGACGCGCGGCACCACTGCCAGGCGTTCGTCGTGGACGTCCCCGACGCGCAGCCGATCGAGCGAAGCTCCGACGACGGCGAGCCCGCGGGCACCGCCGGGATGCCGATGCTGGAGGTGCTGCGCGGCGCCGCGCTGGGCAACGTCGTCGCGGTCGTGACGCGCTACTTCGGCGGGACGCTGCTCGGCACCGGCGGGCTGGTCCGGGCCTACTCCGACGCCGTGTCGTCCGCGCTGGCCGGTGCGCCGCGCGTGCGTCCGGAGCGCCGGCTGCTGTGGGGCGTCGACGTGCCCGCCGCCGAGGCGGGCCGCGTCCAGGGGGCGCTGCTGAACCGCGGCATCGACGTCCTGGACGCGGCGTGGGCCGAGTCGGTACGGCTGACGCTGGCCGTCGCCGACCCGGACGCCGTCCTGCCGATCCTGCGCTGATGCATGCGGCGCCCTCGGCCGTCCCGCCCAGCGGCGTCCGGGGGCGGGCTCAGTGGCCCGCGGGGATCCCCGCCGGGTCGGCGTCCTCGGGCTTGCGCAGGAAGAACGACGCGATCACGGCGGCGGTCCAGACCGCACCCGCGCCCAGGAACGCCCAGTGCGAGCCGGCCAGCATGGCCTGGGCCTCGGGGGCGCCCGCCTGCGCGGCGACGGCGGTCTGCATCGCGAACACCGTCACGAACAGCGCGGTCCCGGCGGCGCCGGCGACCTGCTGGATCGTGCCGATCAGCGCGGAGCCGTGCGAGTACAGCCGCGGCGGCAGCACGCCCAGCGCGACGGTGAACAGCGGCGTGAAGATGCAGGCGAACGACACGCTCATCACCACGTGGGCGACCATGATGAGCCACCACGGCGTCGTCGGGGTCAGCATCGCGAAGAACCCGAACACGGCCAGCACCACCATCGAGGCGGGGACCACCAGCACGCGCGGCCCGACGCGGTCGTACAGCCGCCCGACGAGGGGCCCATCACGCCCATGGCGATGCCGCCGGGCAGCATCATCAGCCCGACGTGCAGCGGCTGCAGCGCGTACACCTTCTGCAGCAGCAGCGGCAGCATGATGATCGAGCCGAACAGCGCCATCATCGCGATCGCCATCATGAGCAGCGCGACCGTGAAGGTGCCGAAGGTGAAGGCGCGCAGGTCCAGGAAGGCGCGCTCGCGGCCCTGGAGCACCAGCTGGCGGGCGACGAAGCCGATCAGGCCGGCGACGCCGACGCCGATCGCGAGCATCGGCTCCCAGAACGGGGCGTCGGAGCCGATGAGGCTCAGGCCGTAGATGAGGGGCGCGAACCCGATCACCGTCAGCGGGATCGACCACAGGTCCAGCGGGGCCCGGGTCGGCTCGCCGGCGTTGCGCAGCTTGAGGCGTCCGAGCACGAGCATCGCCAAGGCGATGGGCAGCACGAACGCGAAGATGTAGCGCCACGAGCCCAACTGCAGGAGCAGGCCCGACAGCGTCGGTCCGACCGCGGGCGCCACCGAGATCACCAGCGAGATGTTGCCCATCACCTTGCCGCGCCCCTGCGGCGGGACGAGGTTCATGATCGTCGTCATGAGCAGCGGCATCATGACGGCCGTCCCGGACGCCTGCACGACGCGGGCGCCCAGCAGCAGCCCGAAGCTCGGGGCGACGGCGGCGAGCAGCGTCCCGGCGCTGAACAGGGTCATGGCCAGGGTGAACACGGTGCGGGTCGGGAACCGCTCCAGCAGCCATCCCGTCACGGGGATGACGACGGCCATCGTCAGCATGAACGCGGTGGTCAGCCACTGCGCGCTGCGCTCGGTGACGCCGAAGTTCGCCATGATGCTGGTCAGCGCGACGTTCATGGTGGTCTCGTTGAGGATCACCACGAACGCGGCGATCAGCAGGATCGTGATGATCGACGTCGACCCGGACGCCGCGGGCGCCTCCTCGGTCGGGGTCGAGGGGTGAGCGGACGCCGGCGCGCGGTCCGCCGCCCGGGAGGTGGCCGGCTCGGGCGCGCCCGGCTGGCCCGGCGCCGGCTCGAAGGTCGGGGTGGTGTGGTCGAACGGCCCGTCCGCGGACGGGCTCGACGAGGTTTCGCGAGTCATGGACATGACGCTCCTCAGCGATCGATGACGGATCGAGGTCGTCGCTGACCAAGAACGAGAACGGGGCTTTACCACACGGTTCCGGGGCGCGCAGCCGAAAAAGAATATGCGAAACGGGGTTCGCGATCAAGGAGGGTTGCGCGGCCCGACCGTCGGTGCGCCCGAGGCGGCGTCGAGCGAACCCCGGCAGTGCGGGCTGGGTCGCCAGGATGGGAGTGGTGGGTTCGGCGCGGGCGATCCGCGCCGAACCCCGGCGGTCAGCCGGCGATCCAGGCGGTGGCGTCCTGCGGCAGCCGACCGTCCTCCAGCGGCGCGGAGGCCAGCAGGACCTCGCCGTCGGGAAGGTCGATCGGGTCGGCGCCGAAGTTGACCACGACGGTCAGCTCGTCGCCGCGCCGGAACGCGAGCACGTCGTCGGCGCTGTCCAGCCAGAACAGGTCGCCGTGCCGGAACTCGGGACGCTCGCGGCGCAGCTTCAGGGCGGCGCGGTACAGGTTGAGCGTCGAGTCCGGATCGGCCGCCTGGGCCTCGGCGGTCAGCTCCGCCCACTCGGCGGGCTGGGGCAGCCACGGGGCGGCGTCCGTGCCGAACCCGAACGGGGCGGTGTCGCCGGACCAGGGCAGCGGCACCCGGCAGCCGTCCCGGCCGCGGACGCGGTGGCCGGAGCGCTCCCAGGTGGGGTCGTCCAGGAGATCCTCGGGCAGGTCCTCGACCTCGGGCAGCCCGAGTTCCTCGCCCTGGTACACGTAGGCGCCGCCGGGCAGCGCCAGCTCGAGCAGGGCGGCGGCGCGGGCGCGGCGGCGTCCCAGGGCGACGTCGGTCGGCTCGCCGTGCATCGCGACGGCCAGCTCGGCCGGGTCGTCCCAGCCCTCCGCGTCGCCGGCGGCGGCGAAGTTCGCGCCGGTCACCGGCTTGCCGTACCGGGTGGCGACCCGGTTGGTGTCGTGGTTGCCCAGCACCCAGGTGGCGGGGGCGCCGACCTCGACGTGTGCGGGCAGGCTCTTGCCGATCACCGCGCGCTGCGAGGCCGCCGACCACTCCGACAGCAGGGCGTCGAAGTTGAAGGTGGAGTGCAGTCGGTCGGTGGACACGTAGCGGGTCAGTCGCTCGATCGGGTCCAGGTAGGCCTCCGCGACGAACACGCGCTCGCCGAGAGCCGTGTCGGCGTACTCGCGCGCGATGGCGCGCCAGCGGCGCTGGATCGCCTCGACGCCCGGGTGGTCCCACTGCGGGCTGCCCGGAGCCTTGTCGTTGTTGCCGTGGCCCGTGACCGGGCTGAGGGCGACGTCGGGGAGGGCGGGGTCCTTGGCCATCGAGTCGGCGACGTCGATGCGGAAGCCGTCCACGCCCCGGTCGAACCAGAACCGCAGGACGTCGTCGAACATGGCGGCGACGGCCGGGTTCTCCCAGTTCCAGTCGGGCTGGGAGATGTCGAACATGTGGAGGTACCACTGGCCCGGCGTCCCGTCGGCGTTGGTGGTGCGCGTCCAGGCGGGGCCGCCGAAGACCGAGCCCCAGTTGTTGGGCGGCAGTTCGCCGTCCTCGCCGCGGCCGTCGCGGAAGATGTAGAGGTCGCGGTCGGACGAACCCGGCTCGGCGGCCAGCGCGCGGCGGAACCACGGGTGGTCCCACGAGGAGTGGTTCGGTACGAGGTCGATGAAGACGCGCAGCCCGAGCGCGTGCGCCTTCTCGATCAGCTCGTCGGCGTCGGCGAGCGTCCCGAAGCGCGGCGAGATGTCGCGGTAGTCGGCGACGTCGTAGCCGCCGTCCAGCAGCGGCGAGGGGTACCACGGGCTGATCCACAGCGCGTCCACGCCCAGGTCGGCGAGGTAGGGCAGCTTGGAGATGATGCCCTGGACGTCGCCGGTGCCGTCGTTGTCGGCGTCCGCGAACGAGCGCGGGTACACCTGGTAGACGACGGCCGTGCGCCACCAGTCGGGATCGTCGAAGTGGGGGTTCTTGGCCGCGACCTGCGGCGTGGAGGATGCGTGGGTCACGCAGACCAGTGTTTCGGCCGCGTGGGCGCACATCAAGCCTTTGCCGCGAAGAATATTCGGCGCCTCCCGGCGCCGGGCGACCCGGCGACCGAGGGGCGGGCCCGGGCGCGTCCGCGGCGGCGCGACCCTAGGCTGACGGCCAGGAACGTCGCCGACGGAGGGACGAGAACCGTGTGGGCCATGCAACTGACCGCGCCGGAGCGGATCGAACGCGTCGAGGTGCCCGACCTGACCGCCGACGCGCTCGGCCCCGACGAGGTGCTGCTGCGGTTCGTCACCGGGGGGCTGTGCGGCAGCGACTCGCCCAAGTTCCGCGGCGCCTTCGACCCGGACGAGCCGTTCGTCGGCGCCCCCGGCGTCCCGCTGCACGAACTGGTGGGCGAGGTGGTCGCCAGCACCTCGTCGCGGCACGCCCCCGGTTCGCACGTGGTCGGCCTGGTGCAGCGGTTCGCCGGCCTGGCCCAGTTCAGCCGGACGGCCGCGGACACGGTGGTCGCCGTCGCGCCCGGCCTCGACCCGGCCGACGCGGTGGTCGTCCAGCCCGTCGCGACCGTGCTGAACGCGCTGCGCCGCCTGCCCGAGCCGGTGAACGACCGGGCCGTCGTGCTCGGGTTGGGTCCGCTGGGGCTGCTGTTCTGCCACACGCTGCACCAGCGCGGCTACCGCGTCACCGGCGTCGACCGGGTGGACCGCTCCGACGTGGCGGCGGCGTTCGGCATCGACGACCTGGTCACGGCGGACATCGACGCGTGGACGGATGCCTCCGGCGCGGACGCGGCCGTGGTCGTCGAGGCGGTCGGGCATGACCAGCGTCTCGTCGCGGACGCTGTCCGCCTGGCCGCGAACGAGGGCCACGTCGTGGCGTTCGGCCTGCCCGACGGCGACGCGATCTTCCCGCTGCGGGAGTTCTACCAGCGCCGGCTGTCGCTGACCAGCGGGAACACCCGCGACTGGCAGCGCTACCTCGCCGAGGCGCAGGACTACGTCCTGGAGCACCCCGAGCTGCACACCGTGGGGATCACCCACCGGTTCCACCCGTTCGACGCGCAGGAGGCGTTCGCCACCCACGTCCGCCCGTCCGCCGGCCGGCTCAAGGTGGTGTTGTCGGAGTCGGTCGCCCGCCGGGGCCAAGGGGCCTGAGGCCCCGGCACCCGGCGGGCGCCCGGGGGCTCAGGACTCGGGCGCCCCGCCGATGTCGACCATCCACGGGATGCCGAACTTGTCGATCAGCTGGCCGTACTCGTCGCCCCAGGCCTGCTTGGCCAGCGGCATCACGATCGTCGCGCCATCCGACAGGCCCTCCCAGTAGCCCTTGAGCTCGTCGGACTCCGTGCCGGAGATGCTGATCGAGATGTTCTGGCCGACGGGGGACGCCTCCATGCCCGGGGGCAGGTCGGACGCCATGATGGTGTAGCCGGCGGGCGTCTCGAGCTGGGCGTGCATGACGCCGTCGGAGTCGCCGAAGCCGAACTGCGCGAAGGTCGCGATGGTGAGCTCGCCGCCCAGGACGTCGCGGTAGAACTCCATGGCCTCGCGGGTCGTGCTCGCGAAGTTGAGGTAGGGGTTGAGACGGGACATGGTTCCTCCGAAATCGATGCGTTGGGGCGCGCGGAACAAGGTAATCCCGCCGCGCCCGCTCTGACCAGACCCCGTCGTCTCGACTTCGACTGCGTTCTTCGGTCACGCGGACCACGCGCGCTCACGCGGCACGGTCAACCCGGGTTCATGGACGCCACAAGGGTGTTCGCCGGCGAGGCGAGGTGCGCGCGGCGGGCGGGTCGCCGCCCCAGGGGATCTCTCAGAGAGTGCCCGGGGCGCGCCGGAGTTCCACCGGCAGGTCCTCCAGCAGGCGGAGCCAGAGCTCGGACGCCGTCGGATAGGACGGCACGGCGTGCCGTAGCACGCGCACGGGGATGCCTCCCACGAGGGCGATCGTCGCCGCGTGCACGAGCTCGGCAGTGTCGGGGCCGACGAATGTCGCCCCCAGCAGGACACCCTCGTCGGCGTCGACCACGAGCTGCGCCCGCCCGGCCGCGTCGTCCTGCAGCAGGGCGGCCCCCGAGGCGGCGTCCCACGGCGCCGAGGAGGTCACCACGCGGTGCCCGGCGTCGCGGGCGGCCGCCTCCGTGAGCCCGACGGTCGCGACCTGCGGGTCGGTGAAGATGACCTGCGGCACCGGGACCGACTCCGGCGGGTCCGCATCGGGCGGGGCACCGCCGAACCGGTGCGCCAGGTCGGCGCCGACGACCCGGGCGCGGTACTTGCCCCAGTGTGTCAGCGGGGCCTCGCCCGACGCGTCCCCGACGGCCAGTAGCCAGTCCGGAAGGCGTCCCGCGGTGACGTCGTCGCGGCCCAGGCCCACGGCGTCCAGGCCAAGGTCGTCCAGGCGGGGGCGGCGCCCGGTCGCGACGAGCACCTCCTCGACCGTGAGCGGGCCGTCGGGTAGGTCGAGGGTGACGTGCCCGCCGTGGATCCGGCCCAACCCGGTGTCGTGGGCGTGCGGGCGGTGTGCGCCGGACGCCTCGACGCCGAACCGGACGTCCACGCCCGCGCTGCGCAGCCCGGCGGCGACCAGGTCGCTCGCGAAGGGTTCGGCCGAGGCCAGCACCCGCTCGCCGCGGACCAGCAGCGTCACGTCGGAGCCGAGGGCGGCCAGCCAGGTCGCCGCCTCGACCGCCACCACGCCGCCGCCGACCACCGCGAGGGTGCCGGGCACCTCGCGCACCCCGGTCGCGTCGCGGGAGCCCCAGGGGGCGAGATCCCGGAACAGCGCCGGTACGACCGGGACGCTGCCGGTGGCGATCACCACCGCGCACCGCGCCTCCAGGTCGCGCGCGCCGTCGGGACCCTCGACCCGCACCCGCCGCTCGCCGATCAGGCGGCCGTGGCCGCGGATCGGGCGCAGGCCCGCGTCGGTCGCCCAGCGCACCTGGCCGGCGTCGTCGTAGTGGGCGACCCACGCGTCCCGGCGGGCGAGCAGGGCGCGGGCGTCCAGGGTCGCGCCCGTCACGCCGGGCAGATGGGACGCCGTCCGCAGCACGCTCACCGGGCGCAGCAGGGCCTTGCTCGGCATGCAGGCGTAGTAGGAGCACTCGCCCCCGAAGAGCTCGCCGTCGATCAGCGCCGCGGTGAGGTCCGTGCCCTGCGTCGCGTACTGGGCGACGTTCTCGCCGACCGGCCCGGCGCCGATCACGATGAAGTCGAACGCGTCATCAGCCATGCTCCAGCCTGACACGGATCCCTCGCCCGAGCGCCCGTGAGTTCCTGGCGCCGGCCCGTCGCCGTCGCAAGGCCAGCCGCCCTCGCTTGGGACGAGCCGCCCGCGTTCGCGACGAGCCGCCCCCGTTCGCGACGAGCCGCTCGCGTTCGCGACGAGTCGCCCGGGTTTGCAGCGAGCCGCCCTCGTTTGGGACGAGTCGCCCGCGTTTGCGTCGAGTCGCCCCTGTTTGCGTCGAGTCGCCCGCGTTTGCGACGAACCGCCCCTGTTTGCGACGACCCGCCCCCGTTCGCGACCAGCCGCTCACTCTTGGAACCAACCGCCCCCGTTCGATGCAGACGCCCCCGTTGCAGCGGGGGCGTCTGCACCGAGAGGGGGCGGGAAGTTGCTGCCCGTCCGACCAATGGACGCCTTCTCAGCGTCACCGGCAGGTGGGGAGGGGCGGCGGTGCTTGGTCACGCGGACGCTCCAGGCGTCGATGCGGACGCGATCGGGCTGCGGGACGCGGTGACACGACGAAGCTGCCGGCGAACTCGGCGAACTCGGCGAACTCGGGAACTCGGCGAACCCGGCGGACGGCGAGTACGGCGTCATGGTCCTCGCGTGTTCGGTCGGGTCGAGGCTCGAACCGGTCGGGGAGGCGGGGCTGGCCGCGCCACCGGGCGGCGGACCTGAGGTCCGAGCACGTCGCGCCACGCCGGTCGGCACGACGCGCGGCCGCCGCGCCGGAGCCGGGCGGGGAAGGCGTGCCACGGTGGACCCATGACGACTCCGGAGTTCGTGCTCGCGCTGCGCGAGAAGATCGGCGACCACCCCCTGTGGCTGCCCGGGGTGAAGGGGATCGTGCTCCGGGCCGTCGGGGAACCGCCGGACGCGACGGCGGAGGTGCTGCTGGTCCAGCGCCGCGACAACGGCCGCTGGACCGTCCCCGCGGGCATCCTCGAGCCCGGCGAGGAGCCCGCCGACGGCATCGCGCGAGAGGTATTCGAGGAGACGGGCGTGACGGCCGAGCCGGTCCGACTGGTGGGGGTGCAGGCGCTGCCGCCGACCGTCTACCCCAACGGGGACCGCGCCCGCTACCTCGACGTGATCGTCGCGCTCGACCCGCGCTCGGGTGAGGCGCACGTCCACGACGACGAGAGCATCGACGTCGCCTGGCGGGCCGTCGACGACCTGGCCGACGTCCCGCCGCTGCACCGCCGCGCGATCGAATGGGCGCTGTCCCAGGATCCGCGCTTCGCGCCCACGGGTGCCGCGGACCCTGCGGGCTGGTTCGTGCACGACGGACGCCCCACGCGGCCCCCGGCGTCCGGAGCGCGCTAGCCAGACGGCCGGGTGGCCGGTCGGTCGCGAGGAATCGGGGCCTGGCGACGATTCCGATCACGCACCGGCAGCAGGGGCCCTGCACGCCGCGGTGTTGGGAACGGCCAGGCTCGAGGCGTCCTGCGTGCGGTCACCGTGAATCGGCGTCCGCCGCTTCCACGCCGGCCCGGTGCCGGCGACCGTGGGCGTCGTGTCCGGGCCCCGCATCCGGATGCAAGGGGAGCGCCACACGTGCGCTGGACGTTGCGCAGGGTGGCGCGCACGTTCTCACGCAGCGGTCGAGCGCCCGTCCCGGTGCCGGCCCCTCGGGGTAGCGTGGCCGCATGGCGCAGATCACCAGCACCGCCGTCGTCCCGACGGACCGGGCGGCGCGATTCGGCAAGCAGTTGGCCTCCCACCTCGGCCGCCGCAACGGCGGGGAGTGGCTCGATGACGAGCAACGCGGGAGCGTCGACTTCGTGGAGGCGACCGCCGCGCTGGCCGCCTCGCCGGACGCGCTCACCCTGACCGTGGACGCCGGACCCGAGGTGATCGAGCGCTTCGAGCAGGTGGTGGGACGCCACCTCGTGCGGTTCGGACGCGACGCCGGGTTCGTGGTGACCTGGACGCGCTCCGACGGCACCCCGGGCAGCGAGCAGCGCTTCGACGACCCGGACGACCGCCCGGAGGCCGGGCAGACCACGAAGGAGGAACAGCGATGACCCGCACCGAAACCGACAGCATGGGCCCCATCGAGGTGGCCGACGAGGCCTACTGGGGCGCGCAGACGCAGCGCTCGCTGGGCAACTTCGACATCGGCCGCGACACGTTCGTGTGGGGCCGCCCGATGATCCGCGCCCTCGGCGTCCTGAAGAAGGCCGCCGCCCAGGCCAACGGCGAACTGGGCGAACTGCCCGTCGAGACCGCCGACCTGATCGTGCGCGCGGCCGACGACGTCATCGCCGGGACGCTCGACGACCAGTTCCCGCTGGTGGTGTTCCAGACCGGCTCGGGCACCCAGTCGAACATGAACGCCAACGAGGTCATCAGCAACCGCGCGATCGAACTCGCCGGCGGCGTCCGGGGCAGCAAGCAGCCCGTGCACCCCAACGACCACGTCAACCGGGGCCAGAGCTCCAACGACACGTTCCCGACCGCGATGCACATCGCCGTCGTCGGCGAGCTCAACGACCGGCTCTACGGCGCGATCGGCCACCTGCGCAACACCCTGGCCGCGAAGGCGGAGGAGTACGCCGAGGTCGTCATGGTCGGCCGCACGCACCTGCAGGACGCCACCCCCGTCACGCTCGGGCAGGTCATCGGCGGCTGGGTCGCGCAACTCGACTTCGCGCTGGAGGACGTCCACCACGCCGAGGGCGGCGTCCGCGAGCTCGCCATCGGCGGGACGGCCGTCGGCACCGGCCTCAACGCGCACCCCGACTTCGGCAAGCTCGCCGCGAAGATGATCTCGGCGGAGACCGGGCTGGACTTCGTGCAGGCCCCCGACCTGTTCGCCAGCCTCTCGGCGCACGACGCCCTGGTCGAGGTCAGCTCGTCGCTGCGCCTGTTGGCCGGCGCGATGATGAAGATCGCCAACGACGTCCGCTGGTACGCGTCCGGGCCGCGCAACGGCATCGGCGAACTGCACATCCCCGAGAACGAGCCGGGCAGTTCGATCATGCCGGGCAAGGTGAACCCCACCCAGAGCGAGGCGGTCACCATGGTCGCCACCCGCGTGTTCGGCAACGACGCGACGGTCGGGTTCGCCGGAAGCCAGGGCAACTTCCAGCTCAACGTGTTCAAGCCGGTGATGGCGCACGCCGTCCTGGAGTCGACCCGGCTGCTCGCCGACGCGGCGGTGTCCTTCACCGACCACTGCGTCGCCGGCCTGGAGCCCAACCTGGCCCGCATCCAGGCCAACCTCGACTCGAACCTGATGCAGGTCACGGCCCTCAACCGGCACATCGGCTACGACGCCGCCGCCGCGATCGCGAAGGACGCCAACAAGACCGGGTCGACGCTGCGCGAGGCGGCGCTGCGGTCGGGTCACCTGACCGAGGAGCAGTTCGACGCGTGGGTCGTCCCGATGGACATGACCCACCCGTCCGCCGCCGAGTAGCGATCCGCCGAGCAACCGATGTTGCTGCTGGTCCCTGCGGACCCGCTGCGGGGTGCCCGCCCGGATCCGCACTGGGCCCGGGAGTACGAGGCCGCGCTCGCGCTCGGCCTGGACGTGGCCCTGCTGGACCACGACGCCGCCGAGCGCGGGGACGCCGCCGCGGCGGTCCACCGCGTGCCCGCCTCGGCCGACGTCGTCTACCGCGGCTGGATGCTGACCGCGGGGCAGTACGCGGGGGTGGCCGGCGCGCTGGCGGGCCGCGGCGCGCGGCTGCGCACCAGTCCGGACGCCTTCCGCGCCGCCCACGAGCTGCCCGGCTGGGCGCCGACGTTCGAGGGGCTGACCCCCGACACCGCGGTCGCAGACGGCTTCGACCGGCCGGCGTTCGAGGCGGCGCTGGACCGGCTCGGCCCCGGTGCCGCGGTGCTGCGGGACCACGTGAAGTCGGCCAAGCAGGACTGGGAGACTGCGTGCTTCGTGCCGGAGGCGTCCGACCGGGAGCGGGCGTGGCGCGTGGCGCAGAACCTGATCCGGATCAGGGGCGACCACGCCGTCGGCGGCCTGGTGGCCCGCCGCTTCGAGGAGCTGACCGGCCCCGAACTGCGCAGCTGGTGGGTCGACGGCGCGCTGGTGTGCATCGGCGCCCACCCGGACGAACCCGACGCCGACACCCCGGGCGGCAAGGGCGTCGCCGCCTGCGACGAGTCGCCCCGCGACCCGGCCCTGGTCGCCTTCCTGGAGGCCATCGGCGTCCGGGTGCGCGGGCTGGGCCTGCCGTTCGTGACGGTCGACCTGGCCCGCGGCGCCGACCGCTGGTGGGTCATCGAACTGGGCGACGGCCAGGTCAGCGACCTGCGCCGCGACGCCGACCCGCGCGTCCTGCTGCGGGCGCTCGCCGAGTGAGCCGGACGCCGTCCCGGCGGGAGGAGCGCTGCAGTCGGGCGCTGCCGGGCCGCGGACGCAGTCGATCGACGGGGCGTCCGACCGTGGGGTTAGGCTCGGACGGGTGAGGATCGCCACCTGGAACGTGAACTCGGTCAAGCAGCGCGTGCCCCGGCTGCTGCCCTGGCTGGACGAGCGCAAGCCCGACGTCGTGTGCCTGCAGGAGACCAAGCTGAGCGACGAGGCGTTCGCCGACCTGCTCGCCGGTCCGCTGGCCGAGCGCGGCTACACCTTCGCCCACCACGGACAGGGCCAGTGGAACGGGGTGGCGCTGCTGTCGCGGGTGGGGCTCGCGGACGTGGAGCGCGGCTTCCCGGGGCAGCCCGACTTCGCCGACCGGGCCGAGGCGCGCGCCATCGGCGCCGACTGCGGCGGGGTGAAGGTGTGGAGCCTCTACGTGCCCAACGGGCGCGAGGTCGACTCCGACCACTACGCCTACAAGCTCAGCTGGCTGGACGCCCTGGCGGCGCACGCGGCGTCCGGGCCGGGCGACGTGGCGCTGTGCGGCGACATGAACATCGCCCCCGCGGACGCCGATCTGTTCGACCCGGCCGCCTACGTCGGCCACACCCACGTCACGCCCCGGGAGCGCGAGCGGCTCGCCGCGTTCGGGCTCGTCGACGTGATGCGGGAGCGCTGGCCCGATGAGCGGGTCTTCTCCTACTGGGACTACCGCGCGGGCATGTTCCACCAGGACCTCGGCATGCGGATCGACCTGGTTCTCGCCTCGGGGCCGGTCGCCGGGCGCGTCCGGGCGACGTGGGTCGACCGGGCCGCACGCAAGGGCAAGCTGCCCAGCGACCACGCGCCCGTGATCGTGGACCTGGACGTCGCGCCCGACGGCGACATCGGTCCGGTCGTGCCGCCGCCGTCGCGTCCAGCGCGGGGACGCCGCGGCGTCACGCTGCCGCAGGGGTCGCGGTAGGCCGCCGAAATGGCACGGCACGGGGGCGACCTCGAACGGACGACGCGGACGGCGGCGTGACGCGTCATGCCGGTGACCGTGCCGGCGAGGGGACGCACAACACCGGTGATCGGGCGGCCCAGGTGGCCGTGCTGGTCGCCCTGAACGAGGCCGATCTGCTCCGCGCGTTCGCGCTGGAGCGCGCGCCCCGCTGGGTACGGGGCACTGTGGCACGACCGTTCCGCGGCCGCGTCCGGCGCCTGGCCGAACAACTGGCGGACTTCGACGCCGCGGTCGCGGCGGTGGGGCTGCCGGCGGCGTCCGCGGCGATGCTCGCTCACCTCGTGCCGCGGCTGACCGTGCGCGGTGCCGCGCCGGCGACTGGTCCGATCCTCGTGGTCGCGAACCATCCCGGGCTGTTCGACGCGCTCGCCCTGTTCGCCGCGCTCGGCCGCGACGACGTGGCCGTGGTCGCCCTGGATCACCCCTTCCTGCGGGCGCTCCCCGCGCTGCGCGCGCACGTGATCCCGGTGCCGGCGGAGGGACCGCGCGCCGGGGTGCTGCGCGCGATGGCGGCACGGTTGGGGTCCGGCGGGGCCGTCGTGACGTTCCCGGCCGGCGCCATCGAACCCGACCCGGGCGTCCGGGACGCGACGGCGTCGTTGGCGCGCTGGTCGGGCAGCGGCGCGACGGTGCTGCGCTTGGCGCCCGGTTCGCGGATCGTCCCGGCGGTGATCAGCGGCGTGCACACGGCCCGCGCCTTGGACCACCCGCTGACGCGGCTGCGGCGGCGTCCCGCCGACCGGGAGTGGCTCGCCGCGGTCGGGCAGCTACTGAGCGCCCGGTGGCGGACGCGGCACGTCACCGTCCGGTTCGGCGCCCCCATCGACGACGCCGACGGGGTGCCGGCCGCGGTCGGCGACCTGCTGGCCGCCGCCAGATGCGCGGGCTGACCATCGCTGTGCTGAGCGGAGACGCCGGCCTGATCGGTGGTGTCGTTCTGGTGCCGCGCGTCGAGTGGGTGCGGCTCATCACCCCTTGTCGCGTGCTCTCGGCCGCCGACTGGGGGCACCAGAACGACACCGACCGGCACGGTGGCGCCGAGGCCGCAGCCGTGGGTGTCGACCAGAAGGTGTTGAGGCGGGGTGGACGGCTCAGTAGCTCGTGCCGGGGCCGGGGCGGTAGACGAGGTCGTCGTAGTCGGGGTGGCGGTTGATCCAGTCGCTGACGAACGGGCAGGTCGAGAGCACCTGCATGCCCTGGCTCCGGACATGATCGAGGGTGGCCTGCACCAGCCGACTTCCCAGGCCGAGCCGCTCCCAGCGGCGACTCACCTCGGTGTGGGTGAAGACGATGATCTCGCTGGTCTGGTCGTAGGAGGCCCACCCCAGCACCTTGCGCCCCAGACGGGCTTCGAAGCGGCGGCGTTCGGGGTTGTCGATGACCTCGACACCGTCCAGTTCGTCCATGCTGCATCATACGACGACGGCTCACCCCCTCCGGGGGAGCGCCGTCTCGGTGACGCCGTTCGGCGGTCGGCTCACGTCGCCATGGGGCGACTCGGGGCAGTGCCGGCCGGCCGCGATGTCAGGGCCTCCACCGTGGAGGCGCCAGTCCCCGCGATGTCAGGGGGTCTCCACCGTGGGGGCGGTCATCGTGGGGGGCGCCGACGAGCCGATCAGTGCTCGGCGCGGAACCGGGCGTGCACCTTCGCCGAGCCGCGGACGTCCTCGGGGGAGAGTTCGGTGGTCTCCGCGACAGCCTTGCCGCGCATCATCACGCCGGCGGGGCCGTCGTAGGCGACGGCGGGCATCGGGCCGTTCTCGCCGAGGAGGCCGGGGTCCGCGACCTGCTCGACTTGGATCGTCGCGTAGCCGCAGGCTGTGGCGATCGCGGTGGCGCGCTGGCGGGCGTCGGCCACGGCGTCCGTGAGCGCCTTCGCCTCCACCTCCAAGCGGGTCGCATCGGTCAGCGCCCATTCGACGTACCCGACGTTGACGTCCTCGTCCGCGCCCCACCGGGTCACCGCGGCGGCGAGTTCGGTGAAGTCGCGGAACTTCACCTGGATGCGCGCCGACGCCGAGTACCGGCGCGGCCCGGGCTTGCCCTGGGGGTTGGTCGGCTGCCACGAGGAGGTGGTCAGCGGACCGACGCTGAACCACGTCACCGGGGCGTCGTCGCCGGCCGCGAGCCGGCGCACCTCGGCGTCGATCCGGGCGACCGCGCTCTGGGCGCGGCGGCTGGCGCGCGCGGCGTCGACGTCCTCGGCCGTGACGCGCATCTGGGCGGTGCCGCGCTCCGGCGGGATGGAGTACTCGCTGGTGCCCATGACGGAGATCTGCATGCGGTTGCCCCCTTCGGCGTCCGGACGCGTCCGCGTCCTGAGGGGACGATACCGGCCCGAACTGCCGAAACAGGCCGGCCACGGAGAGGTCGTGCGGCCCGCGTGGCCGTCCGCGGGCGGGTTGCGAGGTCGTGTGTGTCGGGCGTTGAGCCGGCAGGACCAGAACCCCGGCGCCCGACGCCGCGCCGCCCGGTGACCCGCCACCCGGCGACACGGCCGCCGGTGACCCGGCCACCCGGCGACACGGCCACCCGGCGACCCGGCCATCCGCCGGCGTGGTCGGCGTGGGGCCCTACGATGAGCGGACGTACGAGAGCGAGGGGGAGCATGGACGCGTCCCAGCCGGTGGGGCGGCTGCGGCTGCCGGTGGTCGCCGCGCCGATGTTCCTGATCTCCGATCCCGCGCTCGTGGTGGCGTGCTGCCGCGCCGGGGTGGTCGGGACGCTCCCGGCGCTCAACCAGCGCACCACCGCCGGGTTCGCCGGCTGGCTCGAGGAGATCGAGGCCCAGCTGAGCCCCGCCGACGCGCCCTACGGCGTCAACCTCATCGTGCACCCGTCCAACCCGCGGCTGCGGGCCGACCTCGACCTGGTCGTCGCCCACCGCGTCCCGATCGTCATCACCTCCCTCGGCGCGGTCACCGACGTCGTGGACGCGGTGCACTCCTACGGCGGGCTGGTGCTGCACGACGTCACGACGCTGCGGCACGCCCGCAAGGCAGCCGCCGCCGGCGTGGACGGCCTCATCCTCGTCTCGGGCGGTGCGGGCGGCCACGCCGGCTCGACCAACCCGTTCGCCCTGATGGCGGCCGTCCGGCCCTGGTTCGACGGGCTGGTGCTGCTCGCGGGCAGCCTGTCCACGGGCGCGGACGTCCTGGCCGCGCAGGCGCTCGGCGCCGACCTGGCCTACCTCGGCACCCGCTTCATCGCCACCGCCGAGGCGGGCGCGTCGGACGCCTACAAGGCGATGCTCGTCGAGGCGGGCGCCGCCGACGTCGTCTACACCCCCGCCGTCAGCTCGATCCCGGCCAGCTTCCTGCGCGCCAGCCTGGACGCCGCCGGCATCGACCCGGACGCCGCCCCCGGCCCCGTCGACCTCGACCACCTCACCCGGCCCGATGAGACGCAGGCCAAGGCGTGGCGCGACATTTGGTCGGCGGGCCAGGGCGTCCAGGCCATTACCGACGCGCCCCCGGTCGCCGGCCTGGTCGACCGGCTGGCGGGCGAGTACGACGCCGCGCTCGCCCGGCTCGACGGCCTGGCGCGCCCCCGCGTCACCTGACCGACACGCGGCGTCCGGTGCCCGGCCCCACCGACCGCCGTCCCGACCGGGGGCCGCAGCACACGAGGGGAACAGCGATGACAACGTTCGTCATGGTCGGCTGGGGCTACCGCTCCCGCGCCTGGTGGGAGGCCGCCCAGGGGATCGGCGCCGAGTGCGTCGGCATGGTCGTCCGGACGCCGCGGGACACCCCGGTGCCCGCCTACCACTCGCTGCCCGAGGCGCTGGCCAAGACCGGGGCGAAGCTCGTCGTCGCGTCGGTGTCCTGGGACCAGACGCCCGTGATCGCCCGGCAGGCGGTCGAGGCGGGCGTCGGCGTCCTGCTGGAGACGCCCGCCGCCGGCAACACCGAGGGGCTCGAGGCGCTGTGGCGCGACGTCGGCGCCAGCGGGCTGGTGCAGGTCGCGGAGCAGTACCCGCGCTACCCCTCGCACGCGGCGCGCCTGGCGGTCACGGCGTCCGGGGTGATCGGGACGCCGACGCAGGTCCAGGTGTCCTCGACGCAGACCTACCACGCGGTGGCCCTGATGCGGGCCCACCTCGGCCTGCCCATGGGGGCCGCGCGGGTCACCGCGGCGAGCGTCACCGCGCCGGCGCTGCAGCCGCTGTCGCGCGCCGGCTGGACCGGCAAGACCGAGCCCGAGGACACCACCACCCGGCACGCCGTGTTCGACTTCGGCGACGGCCGCAGCGGCGTCTACGACTTCAGCGACCAGCAGACGCGCAACCTGCTGCGGTTCCGCCGGCTCGCGGTCCGCGGGACGCTCGGCGAACTGGACGGCGACGACGTCGTCCGCTGGGGCGGGCCGGAGACGATCCTGACCGGACGCATCGAGCGGCGGCAGACCGGCTACGACCTCGACATGTCGGGCTTCGATTCGGAGCACCTCAGCTACGAGGGGAGGTGCTGTGGCGCAACCCGTGGCCCGGCAACCACTGGCCCGACGACACGATCGCCACCGCGACGCTGCTGCGCGACACGCTGGCGTGGGCCGACGGCGGAGCCCCGGAACCGTATCCGCTCGCCCAGGGCTGCCAGGACGCCGCGCTCGGCTTCGCGATCGAGCAGGCGATCAAGGCGCAGCGCCCCGTGGAGGTGCCCGCCGGCCCCTGGGCCGGCTGAGGGGCGTCAGCCGAGCGTGAGCTCGACGGCGCCGGTCGCGCCCAGCTGGTAGGGGGACCGCGCCACTCGATCAGGGTCGTGTCGAACGTCCAGGTGGCGTCATCGTGGCCCCTTCCGGGTCGCGCGACCAGCACTCCCCGGTCGCGCGACAGGCCCCTCGCTAGGCGATCCGGTCGATCACGAGCGGGCGGGCGACGAACGTCTCGCCCTCCTCGGCGAAGCTGATCGCGTCCGCCAGCACCTCCTGCGCCCGGCCGAAGCGGGCCGGGTCTGAGGTGTGCAGCGTCAGCAGCGGTTGGCCGGCCTTCACGGCGTCGCCCGGCTTGGCGTGCAACTCGACGCCGGCGGCGAAGTCGACCGGATCCTCCTTGCGGGCGCGGCCCGCGCCCAGGCGCCAGGCGGCGACGGCGACGTCCATCGCGTCGATGCCGGCGATGACCCCGTCGTGGTCGGCGGTGATGACCTCGGTGTCCGCGGCCACGGGCAGCGGGGCGTCCACGTCGCCGCCCTGAGCGGTGACCATCCGGCGCCACACGTCCATGGCGCGTCCGTCGGACAGGGCGGCCTCGACGTCGGCGTCCGGTTGACCGGCGGCGGCCAGCATCTCCCGCGCCAGCGCGACGGTGAGCTCGACCACGTCGGACGGCCCGCCCCCGGCCAGCACCTCGACGGACTCGCGCACCTCGAGCGCGTTGCCGACGGTCAGGCCGAGCGGGGTGGACATGTCGGTGAGCAGGGCGACGGTCTTCAGCCCGGCGTCGGTGCCCAGGTCGACCATGGTGCGGGCCAGCTCGCGGGCCTTGGCCTCGTCGGTCATGAAGGCGCCCGCGCCGGTCTTGACGTCGAGCACGAGCGCGCCCGTGCCCTCGGCGATCTTCTTGCTCATGATCGAGGATGCGATCAGCGGGATGCAGTCCACCGTCGCGGTGGTGTCGCGCAGCGCGTAGAGCTTCTTGTCCGCCGGCGCCAGGCCCGTGCCGGCCGCGCAGATCACGCCGCCGACCTCGCGCAGGATGGTGAACATCTCCTGGTTGGACAGGTTCGCGCGCCACCCGGGGATCGACTCCATCTTGTCCAGCGTGCCGCCGGTGTGGCCGAGGCCCCGGCCCGACAACTGGGGCACCCGGACGCCGAACGCGGCGACCAGCGGCACCAGCGGCAGCGTGATCTTGTCCCCGACGCCGCCGGTGGAGTGCTTGTCGGCGGTCGCCCCCAGCACGGTGAAGTCGAGCCGCTCGCCGGACTCGATCATCGCGCGCGTCCAGCGCTCGATCTCGGGGCGGGTCATGCCGTTGAGGAAGATCGCCATGGCGAGCGCGGACATCTGCTCGTCCGCGACGACGCCCCTGGTGTAGGCGTCCACCACCCAGGCGATCTGATCGTCGGACAGTGTTCCGGAGTCCCGCTTGGTGCGGATGACGTCGACAGCATCGAAGGGCTCAACCATGGGCTCAGCGTATGGCTCGGACTAGGTTGGGACCACTCGAACGGCGCCGTCCAGGGGAGGCAGCATGAGCAACACCGAGACCGACGCCCGCCCGATCGTGTGCGAACACGGCGAGGCGGCCGACCCCCACCTGGTGGAGGCCTACGAACCCAAGGACGTGCAGCTGGGCGGCGAGGACGCGATGCGGGTGCGCCGCACGCTGCCGAACCTGCGCCGCTCCTTCGTGGGCGCCTGGTGCTTCATCGACCACTACGGCCCCGAGGAGGGGGCGTGCATGGACGTGCCGCCGCACCCCCACACCGGGCTGCAGACCGTGAGTTGGCTGTTCAGCGGCGAGATCGAGCACCGGGACTCCGGCGGCGTCCACGCGATGGTGCGGCCCGGCCAGGTCAACCTCATGACGTCCGGCTACGGCATCGCGCACTCTGAGGTGTCGACGCGGAGCCGGGCCGCGCTGCACGGCGTCCAACTGTGGGTGGTGCTGCCCGAGCACTCCGCGGACCTGAGTCGCGAGTTCCAGCACCACGAGCCGGACGCCGACGCCCCGGCCCCCGGCGTCTCGGCGCGGACGTTCATCGGACGCCTCGGCGACGCGTCCTCGCCGGTGCACACCGAGACGCCGCTGCTGGGGGCGGAGATCGTCCTGGCGCCCGGGGCGACGTGGGAGACCGAGGTCGCCTCCGGGTTCGAGCACGGCGTCCTGGTCGACACCGGCGTCGTGGACTTCGACGGCACCCGCCTGGACCCGAGCGTGCTCGGCGTCCGAGACGCGGGCCTGGGGCACCTGCGCCTGCACAACCCCACGGACGCCCCCGCCCGGCTGATGCTGCTCGGAGGGGAGCCGTTCGACGAGGGCGTGGTGATGTGGTGGAACTTCATCGGGCGCAGCCACGAGGACATCGCCCGGCTGCGGCAGGAATGGAACGACGCCCCCGACGACCGCTTCGGCGCCGTCGCCGGCTACCGGGGGCCGGTGCCCCGGCTGAAGGCGCCGGTGCTGCCGGATCTACGGCTCAAGCCGCGGTTCCGTCGGGGCCGTGCCCAGTAGAGCCGGCGACGTTGCCGGCCCGGACCGCCCCAGGTAGGCAGGGGCCAGGGCTGTTCCGGGCACGAAAAAGCGCCGAGACCGGAAGGTCTCGGCGCGGTCTGGGCGAACAGGGTCAGCGGGGCTGGTCGTGGTAAACGAGATCCGCCATGTTCATGCCCCCGTGGAAAGCCGCCTTGAGGCTCAGGAACAGGAAACGCATCGCACACACTCACTTATTGTCGTAAATCTTCCGGCTGTCCGCCGCTCTGGCTACAAATATACGCGACTAGCACTCGTTAGCGCAACAGGCAACGGTTCTGGTTGCACTCGCTTGCCTCCCCGCGCGATCCCGCCTTGTCGGAGCCGTGATGGGGTGTCCAAATAGGCGTCCAGTATGTGGACGCGCCGGGAGCGCGGCAGGTCCGCGGTTCCGGCGGGCGGGGCGGTCGCGGGGGGGCGAGACGTCGCGGCGCCCCGTCCGGGTGGGTGTGGCCGTGGTCGTCGCGGGCGCGCCGTCCCGGGTGTGGCCGTGGTCGTCGCGGCAGCGACCGCTCGAGAAAGGCTGCCGGCGGGGCGGTTCGCGGTCCGCCCCGCCGGCGCTGTTCCAATGGGGCGTGGCGCGCTCAGGCGTTCGGGTCGTCGCGCAGCGCCTCCCGGCGCTCGTCGTCGGCACTGTCCGAGGCGTCCTGCGGCGGGGGCAGGCTCTCGTCCTCGTGGGCCGTCCCGTAGTTCTTGGGGGCGCCGTCCTCGGTCTGGTTGGCGTACTCGGCGTAGGGAGTGGGGTCGCCCTCGTCGACGATGCCGCCGGGGCGGAGGCGGTCGATCTCCGAGACCTCGCCGCCGTCCACGTACTCGCCCTGGTTGTCGCTCATGCGCGCTCCTCTCGTCGGTGAGTGGGTCCGCCGGCCGCTCGCGGCGGGGTGCGGGCCGCGCGGCGGGGGTGCCGCGTCCGGTCAGCCTACGCCGCGGGTGGTCGCCGCGTAACGGCGTGAGGGGCGCCCGTCCGCCCAGCAGCCCCCGGATCATGCAGCGGTTGGCGTCGAGTTGCGCAAGGTTGCCAAAAATGGACAGCGCTTTCTTTGAAAACATCGGATGAACGACCGGCGTCGCGCCCAACGACGTTTCACCAGCTTCGGATCCCGCATGACGTGGTTATCTAGGACCTTCATCTCTATTTTTGTGCGGTTGCGTGTTGTTGTCCCCCTTCGGGGGACACGTCCCCCTGGCCCGGAGCGGGCACGGGGAGCCCTCCTCCCGAGGGGGTGACGTCCTCCGACGTGTGACGCCTCACCCATAACATGGGTTCGTTGATCTTCGCCGGTCCTCTCAACTCGCCCTCGTCAGGAACGGTGTTCCATCTTTCGGGAGGCCCCGCCCATGACATTGTCCACATCGACCCGCGCCGAGGTGCAAGCCGGATATCTGTTCCCCGATGTACAGATCGATCCGTCGAATCGGCCCCACCGCCTCATCGAGTTCTTCGAGCGATCCGTCGATCGCGCTCCCGACCAGACCGCCCTGGTGTGCCACGGCGAGACCCTGACGTACGCCGACCTCGAACGGCGCGCGAACCGGCTGGCCAACCACCTCATCGCCCAGGGCGCGCGCCCGGGGGAGCGGGTCGGCATCTTCGTCCAGCGTTCCGTGGACATGTACGTCGCGATCCTCGGCGTCGTCAAGACCGGCGCGGCGTACGTCCCGATCGATCCGGCCGCGCCCGCGGACCGCGTCCACTACTTCGCCCAGGACGCCTCGCTCGTCGCCCTGCTGACGACCTCCGACAAGGTCGACGTCGCACGCGAGGCCGGCGTCCCGCTGCTGCAACTGGACACCGAGGCCGAGGTCATTGCCGCACGGTCCGAGCGGCGTCCCCACACCGATCCCGCGGGCGATCCGGTCGCCTACATCATCTACACCTCGGGCTCCACGGGGCGTCCCAAGGGGGTGCTGGTCGCCCAGTCGTCGATCACCAACTTCGTCGACGTCGCGATCCAGATCTACGACGTGCGGCCCACCGACCGCGTGTACCAGGGGCTCACCATCGCGTTCGACTTCTCTTTGGAGGAGCTGTGGCCGACGTGGGGCGTCGGCGCCACCATGGTGGCCGGCCCGATCGACGGCCGTCAGGTCGGCAGCGGCCTGGCCGACTTCCTCGAGGAGGAGCGGGTCACGTTCTACCACGGCGTGCCGACCGTTCTGGCCACGATCGACCGCCCGCTGCCGCTGCTGCGCACCCTCAACCTCGGCGGCGAGGCCTGCCCGCAGGGGCTCGTGGAGCGCTGGGGCGGCCCGGAGCGGCGGATCCTCAACACCTACGGCCCGACCGAGTGCACCTCCTCGTGCACCTACGCCGAACTCGTGCCCGGGAAGCCGGTCACGATCGGCGTCCCGCTGCCCACCTACTTCGCCGCGCTGCTGGGGAGGACGGCCAGCCGGTCGCCGACGGCGAGATCGGCGAACTCGCGATCGGCGGCGTCGGGGTCGCGATCGGCTACCTCAACCGCCCCGACCTGACGGAGGCCAAGTTCGTCGTCAACGAGCACGGCGACCGGATGTACCGGACGGGCGACCTCGCCCGCCTGACCGCGGACCGTGAGATCGAGTACCTCGGGCGCGCGGACGCCGAGGTCAAGGTGCGCGGCCACCGCGTCGACCTGGGGGAGATCGAGACCTCGATCCAGGAGAACCCCGCCGTGCAGGCGGCCGTGGTGAACCTGATCGACAAGGAGATCAACGGCGGCCGGCTCGCCGCCTTCATCCTGCTCGCGCGCCCCGTCGACGACGTGGACGCGCTGCGGATGGACCTGCACGAACACATGCGCGCGAAGCTCCCGCCGTACATGGTCCCGGACTTCATCGACACCATCGACACCATCCCGCTGATGCCCTCGGGCAAGGCTGATCGCAAGGCGCTGCCGCGTCCGGCGACGGACCCGCTGGTGTCCTCCGGGGGCGAGTTCGTCGCGCCCGAGGGCGAGATCGAGGAGTACCTGAACGGGGTCTGGGCCGACGTGCTCGGACTGCCCGCGGAGACCATCTCGGTCGCGGCCGACCTGTTCGACGACCTCGGGGCCACTCGCTGGTCGCCGCCACGCTGGTGTCGGCCCTGCGCCGCTCCGGCGAGTTCGGCACAGCGACGCTGTCGGTGCCCGAGGTGTACGAGCACCCCACGATCCGCGGTCTCGCGGCCCATCTCGCGGAGCAGGCGACGCAGGACCGGTTGCCGCGGCTGTCGCGGGACGAGGTCGTCGCGGCGCGCCCCGCCCCCGCCCCCTGGTGGCGCGTGTGGGGTTTCGGGCTCGCGCAGTTGGGCTGGATCGTCGCCACCGTCGTGGTCGCGATGTTCCCGGTCGGGATCGTCTACGCCGCCAACGGCGGCGAGCCGAACTACACCATGCTGCTGCAGATGGGCCTGACCGTGCCGTTCTCGTACCTGCTGTCGCGCTGGGCGATGCCCGCGCTGGCCGCCAGGACGTTCGGACGCCGGATCCGGCCGGGCAGCTACCCCCTGTACGGGGCGATGCACCTGGCGGTCTGGGTCGTCGGGCGCGCCATGAGCCTGTCGCCCATGCCGCGGCTCGCCGGCTCGCCGTACGCGCTGACGTACCTGCGCTGGTGCGGTGCGCGCATCGGCCCGGAGTGCCACCTGGGCACCGCCGAAATCCCGCTCCCCACGATGCTCGAGGTCGGCCGCAACGTGACCGTCGGCTACGCGACGCACCTCGCCGGCTACGAGATCCGCGGGGGTTACCTGCACGTCGGACGCATCCAGTTGGGTGACGACGTGATGGTGGGGGCCAACTCGGTGCTCGCCCCCGGCGCGGTGCTCGGCGCCGGCGCCGTGCTCGGCAACCAGTCGCTGGTGCCCGAGGACGTGGCGGTGCCCGCGGGCGAGTTCTGGGACGGTTCGCCGGCCACCAACGGCTCGCGCGATGCCGACCCGGTCGTCACGGAGATGCTCGAGTGCGATCACGCCCCCCGCGACTGGGGGCGGGCCGAACTGAGCCGCTTCCGGGTGAGTATCCTCGCGCTGGAGCTCGTCCCGATGGTCGCGCTGATCCCGTCCTTCCTCCTGGTGTGGGCGACCCTCATGACGTTCGATCACATCGCGGCGCTGCTGATGACGCTCGCCACGGGGCCGTTGTTCGTGATCACCGCGTGCACGCTCATCCTGATGCTGCGGCGGTTCGCCCTGGAGCGCACCCCGGTCGGCATCCACCACCTCCGTTCGACGCTCGGCGTCGAGAAGTGGTTCTCCGACCAGCTCCTCAGCGTCAACCTCGAGTTGACCAACTCGCTGTTCGGCACCCTCTACACGCCGCACTGGCTCCGCCGGCTGGGGGCGAACATCGGCAAGCACGCCGAGATCGCCACCATCGCGAACATCGACCCCGATCTCCTCACGCTGGGCGAGGGCGCGTTCGTCGCCGACATGGGCTCGGTCGGGTCGGCGATCTACGCCAACGGCCACGTCGCGTTCCGGCCCACCACGGTCGGCGACCGGGCGTTCGTCGGGAACGCCGCGTTCGTCCCCTCGGGGAGCGAGATGGGCGACAACTCGCTCATCGGCGTCATGTCCATCCCCCCGACCGGGGGCATGGCCGAAGGGACGTCCTGGCTGGGCTCGCCCGCGATCTACCTCCCCAAGCGCGAGGTCTACGAGGAGTTCGACGAGAAGGCCACCTTCGCGCCCCCGCGCTGGAAGGTCGTCTCGCGCTACGTCATCGAGTTCTTCCGGGCCTGCCTCCCGGCCACGATCCTGGGCCTGTCGACGTTCGGGACGCTCATGACCGTCTCGCTCATCGCGGCGGAGGAGCTGCCCCTGTGGGTGACCGTGGCGGCCACCCCGCTGCTGGCGCTCGCGTTCTCGGTGCTCACCGTCTTCGTCATCGCCCTCATGAAGTGGCTGATCGTGGGGCGCTACCGGCCCCGCGTCCAGGCGCTGTGGAGCGGGTTCGTCCGCCGCACCGAGTTCATGACCGGCATCTTCGAGACGACGGCGGTCCCGGTCCTCTTACAGACCCTCGCGGGCACCCCCATGCTGCCGCCGCTGCTGCGCCTGTTCGGTGTGCGGATCGGACGCCGCTGCCTGCTGGACACCACCTACATCACCGAGTTCGACCTGGTGACGATCGGCGACGACGTCTCCGTCGGGGCGCACGTGTCGCTGCAGACCCACCTCTTCGAGGATCGGGTCATGAAGATGGGCCGCGTCCGCCTCGAGGACGACAGCTCGATCGGCGTCCGCGGGATCGTGCTGTACGGCGCCACCCTCGGCGACCACGCCGAACTGGCGCCGCTGTCGCTGGTCATGAAGGGTGAATCCATCCCGCCGGCGACCCGCTGGATCGGCATCCCGGCCCGACCCGACGCGATCGGCGCGGGTGAACTCCCGGCCCCGATCCCGCGACGAGCGCGGGTGCACGCATGACCGACGTGGGGGCGTGGCCGCCGTGGCCGGTGTCCCGCAGGCGGGCGGCTCCCGGTCGGAGGACCTGCCTCCGCCGCCCGGGCCGGCACAACCGGCGACCGGCACGCTGCCCCACGCGTGCGAGGAGCCCAGCCACCCCCGCCGCAGCGGGCTCGGGCTGCCGATCGTCCGACAGCCCCGGTTGTTCGGCCTGGACATGGCGCGCGGGCTGGCGATCGTCGGCATGATGATCGTGCACGTGACGCCGATGGTCACGTCAGCCGGCACGAAGCCCGCTGCCTGGCTGCTGTCCTCGGGCAACGCCGCCGCGCTGTTCGCGGTGCTCGCCGGCGTCGGCGTGGGGCTCACCACGGGTCGCTCCACCCCGCCGCGCGGACGCCGGTGGGTGGCGGCCTGCCTGAACCTGCTCGTCCGCATGGTCTTCATCGGCACCATCGGTCTCCTGCTGGGCTTCTTCATCCCCGCCGAGCACGCCGAGATCATCCTGCCGACGTACGCCGTCCTGTTCGTGATGCTGATCCCGTTCCTGCGGGCCTCGCCGCTGTTCAACCTCTCGATCGGCGTCATCCTGGCGCTGCTCGCGCCCGTCGCGAGCCACATGATCAGGAACACCTGGGCGCTGCCCGGCTGGGACGCGCTGCAGGGCGTCGTCGAGAACCGGACGCTGCTCGATCCGATCATCGACCCCGTCGGGACGCTGCAGTTCGTCGTGCTCACCGGCGCCTTCCCGGCGCTGACCTGGTTCGCCTACTCGCTGGTCGGGCTGGGGACCGGCCGGGCGCGGATGGCGAACCGGATCGTCGCGGTGCGGCTGCTGCTCGGCGGCTTCGTCGTCGCCTGCACGGCTCTGATCGCGGAGTGGATCCTCATGGACGTCGTCGGGGGGCGCAACGCCCTGGGCGCCGTGGCCGCGCGCACCATGAGCCTGGAGAACTTCACCGACATCCTGGTCTGGGGTGCCACGGGCACCGTCCCGACCACCGACTGGTGGTGGAACGCGGTGCTCGCGCCGCACACCGGAACCTCGCTTGACCTGCTGTTCACCCTCGGCGTGGCCACCAGCGTGCTGGGGGCCTGCCTGGTGATCGGGCGCGTCGCCGCGGCGCCGTTCCGTCCCCTCGCGGCCCTCGGCTCGATGCCGCTGACCGCCTACGTCGGCCACCTGATCATGCTCGAGGTGCCCGCGCTGGGGCACGACTCCTGGCCCACCCTGCTCATCCAGCTCGGAATCCTGGTGGCCTTCGCGCTGGTCTGGCGGACGTGGTTCGCGCGCGGCCCGCTCGAGGCCGCCCTCGCCCTGCTGACCGACGCGATCAAGCGGGCGTTCAGCGGGCCCTACCGGCCGGCGCGCAGCAGATGAGCGCCCGGGGCCGCTGCGACGTGTGGGTCGTGCCGGTGGCCCCCGGTTCAGCCGACGCCGTCGCCGGACTCCTGGCGGCGGCGCTGGCGAGTTGGGACGCCAGGCCCGCACCGTTGGTCCGGTCGTGCCGCCGCTGCGGCTCGACCGCGCACGGGCGCCCGGCGCTCTCAGCCCCCGACGCGCCCGCCGTCTCCTGGTCGCGGACGCGCGGGGCGGTGGCGTTGGCGCTGACCGACGCCCCGACCGTCGGCGTGGACGTGGAGGGGCCGCACCCGGACCGCCGCCTGGACACGCTGGCCGACTGGGTCTGGACGCCGCGGGAGCGGGCCGCCGCGGCCACGGCGCCCGACGCCGGCGCGCTGCTGCTGCGGGACTGGGCGCGCAAGGAGGCCGTCCTGAAGGCGTGGGGCTGGGGCCTGGCCCTGCCGATGGCCGAGGTCGACCTGGCCGACCGCCGGGCGACGCGGCCGGGCGAGCGGGACCTCGTCGTCCACGACCTGGGGGATCTGGCGACGGTGTGGGGTGCGCCGACGGCGTCCGGGATCGGGGGCGCGGTGGCCGTCCCGCCCGGCGTCGCCGTGAGAGTGCTCGACGGGCGGCCGTTGCTGGGCCGCCGGCGGGCTACGACTGCTTGACGTCGAGGCGGCCGCTGTAGCGCGCGATCCGGAAGGTGCCGTCGGTCTGCCGCTCGAGGTAGTGCACCGGCTCGTTGCGCGCGGCGAACGTCACGGGGTGCCCGCGAGCGGCCATCTCCAGCCCGGCGCGATACGCGAAGCGGACGCTGATGAGGCCGGTCTCGCCCTCCAGGCCCACCCGGCCGCGCTCGATCGCCTGGGACGTGACCACCTGGCCGCGCGCGGGCTTCTGGATCTCGGCGTCGGCCTCCCAGCCGCTGAACATCAACACGTCGAGGTTCTCGCGCGCGACGGGTTCGCCGCGCAGCGCACGGTCGACCTCGTCGCGCCAGTACTGCTGGGCGAGCGGCGTGAGCTGGCCGATCACGGGGGAGATGAGTGCCTCGGAGGTCGGGCGGCGCTCGGGATCCATGAGTTCCTCGCGGAACTGGTGCGTGAGCGCGAAGTCCACCGAGAACTCCCAGGCCGCCCGGGCCACGTCGGCGCCGACAGCGGTGACGACCTCGGCGTCGTACTCGGGTTCGCGGACCCACAGGCTCGGAGCGGCCGCCTCGGGGTCGACCATCGCGGCGCATCCGGACAGGAGCACGGCGGCCGCGACGGCCGCCACCCCCCGGACGGCCGATCGGCGGCTGATCTGGATGTGGCTCAATGGTCCTCCCGCGACCTCGACAAAGCCTCACCAGTTTACGGTGTCACCCCCCGGAGGGACCACGTTATGCCGTGGGTTCCACGCAACGGATCGGCCCTGACGACGCGCGTCGCCGCGGCCTCGGCGGCCTCACGCGATCGGCTCGCCCTCCGCGGGTGGGGCGCCGGGGTCCGCGGCCAGCTCCGCACGCAGGGCCAGCGCCTCGGCCAGGTCCGCGCCGAACACGTCGGCGTTCCGTGCCGCCAACTCCCGGCGCAGTTCCACGGCGTCGTCCGCGGCCGCGAGCGCGGCGTTCAGATCGCCGCTCAGGCGGGCCTCCCGCGCCCGCTCGAGCAGTTCGTCGGACCGGGCGGCCAGCCGCAGCGAGTCGGCGGGAGGCAGGTCGGGGCGGGGCGGGGGCTGGGTCTCCGCCTCCAGTTCGGCGGCCCGCTCGGCGACCCGGGCACGCAGCCAGGACCACGCCGCGGCGGCCGCGAACCCGATTCCGGCCAGGACGCCGAGCGAGAACACGGTCTGCGCCGTGGCCCCCGTCGCTGCGGCGGCTTCCGGGTCGGTGCCGGCCTGGTAGCTCCACGCGAGGATCGTGCCGCCGGCCACCGCCAGGCAGGCCAGCGACGCGATGATCAAGGTTCGCCGGGACATGGGCCTCGCTTCCGTTCGCAACTGCTGCGATCCACCCTAGGGCGCGTGCCGCGCGGCGCGGCCGACGCCCTGGCGGGTGGCCGTGGGGGGCGGGTTCACCTAACCCGGGGGCGTTTGGTCTGCCGGAGGGGGCGACATGGGGGATGGGACTGACGACCGCGTCGTGGAGAGTGGCGGCCGCCGGCTCCTGGTCTGCGCCGACGACGGGCCGGTGATCGCGTCCACCCAGGACGCGCTGGACCTCATCGGGGCGGCCTTCCGGAACGCGGAGTTCGTGGTCGTGCCCGCGCATCGGCTGGACGCGTCCTTCTTCCGGCTGGGGACGGGGTTCGCCGGCGACGTGATGCAGAAGTTCGTGAACTATCGGGTCAAGCTCGTGGTCCTCGGCGACATCGATGCCCACCTCGAGCGCAGCGACGCGTTCCGTGGCCTGGTGGCCGAGTCGAACGACGCCGACCACATCTGGTTCCTGCCCGATCTCGACGCCCTCGACGCCAGGCTGGCCGGCGCCGCCTGACGCGGCTCAGAGGGTGCGTCGAGCGGCCCTGTTGCGCGACAACCATGGTGGCGTGTTCGCCGCGGTGGTCGGTTCGCCGCGGTGGTCGGTTCAGCCAGCCGGGAGCGCAGGAGGCGGGCGCTCCCACTAGTCCCGGGGGAGGGCGAGTTCGACCACGACGCGGTGCCCCCGGCGGTGCACCTCGCGGAAACCGTGGGACAGGAACGTGCTCAGGACGCCGGTGTAGAGGTCGCCCCCGGGCAGGCGACCGCCGTCGGTGTCGACCGGACGCGCCAGCAGGCGGCTCGCCGCGTTGCGCTCGGCGTGGTCGACGGCGGCCTCGAGCATCTCGGTGGCGATGCCGGTGTGCCGCGCCACCGGCCGGACGACGAAGCAGGTGATGGCCCACGTGGCCGGATCCCCCAGCGGGAGGCGTGCGTTCGGGTAACGCTCCCGGGGGCCCACCTCGACCCAACCGGCGGGTTCCTCGTCGAGGTAGGCGATCAGCCCCGGCGCCGGGTGCTGGCCGACCACCTGGCACAGCAGAGCGGCACGGTTGGCCTCCGAGGCGTCGAAGGACCACTCGGGATCGATGAAGTACTGGCACCAGCAGCGGGCGGGGCCGCCGCGATGCCCGAACACCGAGGCGAGGTCGTCCCAGCGTGCGGGGGTCGCGGGGTAGATGGTGAGGGGTCGTGTCCTCATGACGCCTCCTCAGGGAAAAGACGGTGGCGTTCACCGAGAACTGTACGCGCCGAACTCCCTCACCACTAGGTGCGATGCCAGAAAATCAGACGGAAATCGGGGCGAGGCATGCCTCCGCCGCGGCCTCGGCGTGCGTGGCCATCGAGTCGATGACCGGCAGCGGCGAATCGGCCTGGGAGATGAGGAGTTCGATCTCGGTGCAGGCCAGCACCACGGCCTGCGCGCCGGCGTCCTTCAGGGCCTGGATCTCGGCGACGAACACCGCGCGGCTGGCGTCGGTGACGATGCCCTGGGTCAGCTCGTCGAAGATGATGCCGTCGATCACCTCGTGGCGGTCCGGGGCGGGCGCGATGGCGGTGATGCCGTGCCGCGCGAGGCGCTCGGCGTAGAAGTCCTCGGCCATGACCCACTTGGTGCCCAGGATGGCGAGCCGCTCGAAGCCCTGGCGGGTCGCGGCGGCGCCCACGGCGTCCGCGATGTGCAGCAGCGGGACGCCCATGGCGGCCTCGACGGCCGGGGCGACCTTGTGCATGAGGTTGGTGCCGATGAGCACGGTGTCGGCGCCGGCGCGCTGCAGGCAGCGGCCCGCCTCGGCGAGCAGTTCGCCCGCGGCGTCCCAGTCCTCGGCGACCTGCATGGCGCGCACCTCGTCGAAGTCGAGCGAGTCGATCATGATCTTGGCGCTGTGGTGGCCGCCGAGCGCCTCCTGCACCTTGGCGTTGATGATCCGGTAGTAGTTGATGGTCGAGTACCAGCTCATCCCGCCGATGATCCCGATGGTCTGCATGGCCGCCCCCCTGCGTGTCGAAAAAACCCCCGTGGCTTGCCTCTATGCTCCCGGGGAGTCGGGTTTCCCGGAAGGCCGAGATCGTTGCCGGGGCATAAGCCACACTTATGCCATGGATCCGCGACGCCTGTTGATCTTTCGAGCAGTCGCCCGCGCCGGCTCGTTCTCGGCGGGGGCGCGCGAGTTGGGCTGGACGCAGCCGGCCGTGAGCCAGCACATGGGACGCCTGGAGCGCGAGATCGGGACGCCGATCTTCGCGCGCAGCACCCAGGGCGTCCAGTTGACCGAGGCCGGGCAGGCGCTGCTGCGTCGCGCCGACGAGGTGGCGGGGCTGCTCGCCGCCGCGTCCTCGGAGATGGCCGACTTCACCCTGGCGGGCGCCGGGCGGGTCCGGCTGGTGGCCTTCCCCTCGGCGCTGGCGACGCTGGTCCCGCGCGCGCTGGTCGCGCTCGAGCGCACGCATCCGGGCGTCGAGGTCGCCCTCAGCGAGGCCGAGCCCCCGAGGCGGTCGAGGCCGTCCGCGCCGGCGAGGCCGACGTCGCGCTCACCTTCCGCTACGAACACGAGGACCTGCCCGCGGACCTGACGGCGCTCGCCCTGGCGGTCGAACCCGTCCGGCTCGTCGTGCCGCGCTCCCGCCTGATGCTCGGCGGCAGGGTGGCCGACCCGCACGGGCTGCGGACGCTGGACGGCCTGCGCGAGGCCGTGTGGGCGGCCGGCTGCGAGCGCTGTCGCGCCCACCTGCTGCGGATCTGCGCGTCCGCCGGATTCACCCCGCGGGTGCGGCACACCACCGACGACTACGTGGTGGTCCAGGCCCTCGTCGCCCAGGGGCTGGCCGTCGCCGCGCTGCCGGAGTCGTCGCTGGACGCCCACCATCACCCCGACGTGCTCGCCCTCGACGTCCCCGGGCTCGGCGCGCGCACGATCGACGCGGTCACCCTGCCGGGCGTCGAGCGGGTGCCGGCGGTGGCCGCCGTGCTGGGCGCGCTGGCCGGGGCGTCCTGACGGGAGGGGGCGCCCACGGCCTTGTGGCCTACTCCTCGCCCGTCGCGCGGGCGCCGGCGGGCTCGGTGGCCTGCGGCGACCCGGCGCCGCTGCCGTGCGGGGCCGCCACGACGCGGCTGCCGGCCAATCGGTCGTGCGGGGGGCGTCCGCTGCCGAGGACGGTCATGCCGACCCCGACGCCCACCACCACGTAGGTGAGCGCGGTCGCCGTCAGGATGAACGGGGCGCCGGTCTCGAAGAGTCCGAAGCTGGCGCCGAGCGCGACGGTGTGCCCGAGTTGCCACGGGATGGCGATCTTGGCCACGTTGCGCAGCAGCGCCCGGCCGCGGGGGAGCGGGCCACCGTCCGTCGACCCGACCCGCAGGCCCCGCGCCCGCTTGCCGCGGGTCGCCGCGTGGGGGCCGGACTCGGCGGCCGCGGCCCAGACGGTCGCCACGGCGGCCGGGATGAGGCTCAGGCCCCAGACCGGCCAGAACGACAGCGCGGGGAGGGTCAGGTAGGCGATGACCCCGGGCACCGCGAGCAGCGCGGCCACGCCGAGGTAGCCGAGGCAGTCCAGGGCGTACGCCTGCAGCCGGAGTCCGGCCAGGTGGTTGATGAGGGTGCGGCGGGGCGTGTCGGGCTCGAAGGGTGGGGGCATGCGCCCCAGCGTCGCCCGCCCGCGCGGAACCGTCAAGGGTCGCCGAGGGACGGTGCGTCGGACCCGACACCGCGCCGAGCGGACGCCGGGCGATCCGCCGCCGGGCCATCCGGCACCGGCGGATCCGGGGCTGTCTCTGCCTTGGATAAGTACTTGTTCATATAAAACAAGCCTGATATAAAGAGGTTGTGCACGCCTTCGACATCCTCGGCGACCCCGTCCGGCGCCGGATCCTGGAGCTCCTCGCCGCCGGCGAGGTGCCCGCCGGCGGCATCGTCGACGCCGTGACGGCCGAGTTCGGCATCACCCAGCCGGCGGTGTCGCATCAGCTCCGGATCCTTCGGGATGCGGGCTTCGCCGAGGCGCGTGCGGACGGCCGTCGGCGGCTCTACGCGCTGCGGCCGGAGCCGTTCCGCGAGGCGCAGGCGTGGCTGGAGCGCTACGGGGCGTTCTGGACCCAACGGCTGGACGCGCTGGACACCGAGGTGGCCCGCGTCCGCAGGCAGCGAGAGGAAGACCCGACATGACCGCGACCGACCGACTCGACGTGTTCGCCCGAGCCCTCACGGGCAGCGCGGAGCGCCCCGCCCTCACCTTCACCCGCAGCTATCCGGTGGACGCCGACGACCTGTGGGCGGCCGTCACCGACCCCGCCCGCCTGGCCCGCTGGCTCGGCGCCGTCGAGGGCGCCCCCGCGGGGGTGGGGGATTCCTTCCGCGTCGACCTGGGCGACCACGACCTCGTCGACCTGGTCGTCACGGCGTGCGGGCCGGGTCGCGTCGCCTGCCGGTGGCGCTACCCGGGCGAGCCCGACAGCGAAGTGGTCGTCGCGGTCGCGCCCGAGGGCCCGGGATCGCGCCTCACCCTCACCCACGCCCAGTTGGCCGCGGCTGCCGCGCTCGACTACGGCGGCGGCTGGGAGGACCTGCTCGACGCCCTGGCTGCACGCCTCGCAGGTGGGGCCGCCGGTCCGGTGGGCGACGATGGAGGTTCCTGGCCCGTCGGCGGCTCGGTCGACCGGTGGCGGACGATCCGCGACGGCGTCCTGGAACTCGAGCGGACGATCGCCGCGTCGCCCGACCGAGTCTGGGACGCGCTCGCCACGCCTGAGGGGTTGGCGTCCTGGTGGTGGCGGCACTGGGGCGACGTCGTCGTGGAGGCCGACGTCCGGCCCGGCGGCGCCTACCGGATCGCGGCACCCGGCGCGGGCATCGTCCTGGAGGGGCGCTACCTCGCCGTGGACGCCCCGGACCACCTCGCCCTCACCTGGGTCTGGACCGACGCGGACGGGGCCACGCGCGACGAGGCGGTCGACCTCGCGCTCGCCGAGGCCGGCGACGGGGCGACCCTGCTGACCGTGCGGCACAGCGGCCCGTGGGCCACCCCGGCGCCCGCGCAGGACTACCGGCAGGGCTGGGAGTTCACCCTGGCGCAGCTCGCGGACGTGCTCGCCGGGTCTTGACAGGTGACCAAATGGTCACCTAATGTCGAGGGCATGGACGACAGCGACGCAGTGTTCAAGGCGCTGGCCGATCCTGTCCGGCGACTGCTGCTGGATGCTCTCTTCGAGCGGGACGGCCGCTCGCTCGGGGAGCTCGAGGCCGTCGTCAACGACCACGTCGAGATGACCCGGTTCGGCGTCGCGAAGCATCTGCGGCAGCTGGAGGCGGCCAACCTCGTCACCACCCGCAAGCAGGGCCGGGAGAAGCTCCACCATCTCAACCCCGTCCCCATCCAACAGATCCACCGACGCTGGATCGGCAAGTACACGCGGCGGGCGACCATCGCCGGCGCCTTGCTCGACCTGAAGTCGGCCATCGAGGAGGAACAGCCATGAGCGACATCCAGATCTACACCGTCTACATCGAGGCCCCCGCCGCCCGCGTGTGGGACGCCATCACCACATCGGAGTTCACCAACCAGTACGGCTACGGCGGCGACACCGAGGTCGACCTGACCCCGGGCGGCGTCTACCGCAACCTCACCTCGCCCGGCATGAAGGCGATGGGGATGGGGGACGTGGCGGTCAGCGGCGAGGTGCTGGCCGTGGAGCCGAGGTCCCGCCTGCAGATCACCTGGGCGCCCGCCTGGTACCCGGACGCCGCCCCCACCACCGTGACGTGGGAGCTCACCGAGTTCGAGGGGCCGCTCACCAAGGTCGTCCTGACGCACGACGTCTCGGCGAACCCGGAGCTGGGGCGCGAGATCGCCGGCGGCGGCGAGCCCACCCAGGGCGGCGGTGGCTGGCCGTGGATCCTGGCCGGGCTCAAGACCGTCCTCGAGACCGGACGCCCCATGGTCAACTCCGGCTCCTGACGGCTAAGCCGAGCCTGAACCGACGTGGCTCGCTCCGCACCGCGGGGCGGGCCTCCGGTCGTTCTCGGGGTCCGCGGTCGGATTCCCCACAGCGTCAAGCCGCTGAGATCCGGTTTCGGCCCCGCGTCAGCTGCGGCGGGCGCGGTCGAGCGCCAGCGCGAGCTGAGTGCGGTCGGCCGCGTCCAGCTTGCGGAGCAGGGTCGAGACGTAGTTCTTGACCGTCCCGGGCGCCAGGTGCAGGCGCCGGGCGATCTCGGGGTTGCTGAGCCCGTCGGCGACGCAGTCGGCGACGGCCCGCTCCGCGTCGGTGAGGGACGCGAGGGGATCCGGCGCCGGCTCGCGCGGCCCCGCCAGCGCCGTCCGGGCGACGCGCGGATCGAGGTGGAGCCCGCCGCTCAGCGCGGTGCGGACGGCGGCGACCACCGTTTCGGGGGAGGTGTCCTTCAGCAGGAGTCCGGCCGCACCGGCGGCCAGCGCCTCGGACACCACCGCCTCGGTGTCGAAGGTCGTCAGGGCGAGCACGGGCAGCCCCGGGAACTGCTCGGCGCAGCGCCGGATCAGCTCCGGCCCGTCCATGCCCGGCATGACCATGTCGGTCAGGACGGCGTCCACCTCGGTGCGCGCCAGCAGGGCCAGCGCGTGCGCACCGTCGCGCGCCTCGGCCACGACCCGCGCCTCGCCGGTGCTGTCGAGCAGCATCCGCAGGCCGCGGCGCAGCAGCTCCTGGTCGTCCACGACGAGCAACCGCAGCCGCGTCATGCGGCCAGGCCGCTCGGGTAGCGGGCGTCCAGCACGAACCCGGACGCCTCGGGTGCGGCCCGCAACGTCCCGCCGGCCGCCTCGACGCGCGCCCGCAGGTGGCGGAGCCCGAAGCCGGGTTCGAGCCGTCCCGTCGGGCCGCCGTCGTCGGCGATCCGTACCCGCCGCTCGTCGCCGCCGTCGAGCGTCACCGTGACCGACGTCGCGTCGGAGTGGCGCGCCACGTTGGTGAGCCCCTCCTGGATGATCCG
Source organism: Propioniciclava coleopterorum (assembly GCF_011393335.1). Taxonomy (NCBI): domain Bacteria; kingdom Bacillati; phylum Actinomycetota; class Actinomycetes; order Propionibacteriales; family Propionibacteriaceae; genus Propioniciclava; species Propioniciclava coleopterorum. Next base: position 2,061,865 of record NZ_CP049865.1, read on the forward strand.
GTACGCGAGTGGGTCCAGGCGGGCGGTCTCCCCGGTGTCCGCGCGGACGAGGTCGACCGCCAACCCGGTGCCCGCGAAGGCGCCGGCGAGGCGCGCGAGGGCGGCGTCCAGATCGATGGTGGTGGCCTCCTCGGCGGTCAGCGGGCTGAGGCTGCGCACGAGCAGGCGCAGCGAGGCCAGCGCGTCGCCCGCCTCGGCGCGGGCGCGCTCGACCTCCGCCCACGCCGCCCCGGGGTCGGGGCGCAGCCGGAGCGCCACGTCCAGCCCCATGCCGACGATCGTGAGCCGCTGCCCCAGTTCGTCGTGTAGGGCGCGGGCCTGCTCCATGCGCTCGCGGGCCAGTGCGCGGTCCAGTTCGGCGAGCGCCTCGTCGCGACGGGCGGCCGCCTCACGTTCGCTCAGCGCGCGCGCCAGATCCAGTTGGGCGATCGCCTCGGAGGCGAGGATCCCCAGCGCCACGAGGACGCCCACCATGGCGAGGTTCTCGACCGCGCCGCCCCGCGGGGGCCAGATCGCGTAGCTCGTGGCGACGGCCGCCACGACGGCCGCCCCGACCGCGACGGCCGTCCAGCGGCCGAACTCCCACACCAGCCCGCACAGGGCGAGCGCCGCGAGCGGCACGCCGGAGACGTTGCCCGAGACGCCCCACACGGCCAGGCCCAGCGCGCACAGCGCCACGGCCCATCCGCGTCCGGGTCGGCTGCCGCGCGTGCGCCACCAGCGGGTCGCGACCAGGGCGGTCGCCGGGGCGAGGGCGGCGAGCGCCGCCGCGTGCCACCACGGCCGGCCGCCGTCCAACAGGTACAGGGCGCCGAGCAGCGCGGACGCGCAGGCGACGCCGAGGGTGGCGGCCGCGAGGCGTCCGAACCGGCGGGAGGCGGCGACGTCGGGGGTCATGCCTCCCCATTGAACTGGACGCGCCCGACCGGCGCATGTGACCGGGGTCACATCGCGGGCCGCCGGGTCGTGACCGCGGGCACTGGGGCGGGGCGTCGCGAACCGGTGGGCTGGAGGCATGCGAACCGAGAAGGAAATCATGACCGGGGTGAACGGGTCCGAGCCGGACCTCCCGCGCGGGCGGGGCCGGCTGGGGACGCTCGGGCGGTGCCTGATCGCCGCCGTGGGGATGCTCGCGTGCGCGGCGGCGCCCGCGCTGGTGCTGCTGATCCCGCCGCTGGGGCCTGGCTGGCGACCCCGCCGGGCGGCGGCGTCCTCACCGCCCAGGTGGCCGTCCTGACCGCGTCCTACGGGCTGGCGCCGCTGGCGGCGTGGCTGCTGTTGCGCCTGTGCGCCCGCGTCGAGGGGGTGTCGTGGCGCAGCTACCTGGGTCCCGCGTCCGGCCGCCGGGCCGTGGCCGTGCTGATCACGACGGCGCTGCCCGTGGCGGCGGTGACCGCGGCGGCGTCCTGGGGCGCGTGGTGGTCCGGTCTGGACGCCGGGCGCCCCGTGCTCGGCGGCGCGGGTGGCCTGCCGCTGTTGCTGGTGCTGTTCTACGGCCTGGCGCGGGCGTTCGTCCTGCAGGGCATCCAGGAGGAGTGGTGGTTCCGCGGCTTCGCCTTCGTGGACGTGCGCCGGCATCCGTGGTTCACCCTCGCGGCGACCACCGTGGCGTTCACGGTGCTGCACCTGACGTCCTCGGGTGGCCAGCAGTCGGGCGCCGAGCGCGTCCTCTACCTCGCGCTCCCGCTGGGCATGGGCCTGTGGGCCGGGGTGGAGCGCTGGTGCTCGGGCACCGTGTGGGCGGCGGTCGGCGTCCACGGCGGCATCCACACGGGGCTGCTGGTGCCGGCGCTGCTCGGCTGGCCGCAGGGGCCCGCGTCCTGGGTGGTGCTGGGCGTGACGCTCACCGTGGCGGCGGCGCTCCGGCTCGCGCTCGCGCGGCCCTAGCGCCCGTCGCGACCGTGAGGTGTCGTTCTGGTGCCGCCAGTGGGCCGGCGCGCCGGCGCGAATCGCCGTGACCAGGGGCGATGCGTCGGGGGTCGCGCGCTCGGGGCACCAGAACGACACGATGCCCCGGGACGCGGACGCGCCGCCCGGGAAGCCCGGGCGGGCGTCAGTGCTGATCGGGCCTCAGCGGCCGAAGATGCGGCCGAAGATCCCGCCGCTCGAGGACGACGACTCGGCCTTCTCGTGGCCGGGGCACCATTGGCCGGCGGGCACGGTGGCCTTCACCGAGTCGATGTGCTGGCCGCAGCCGGCCCAGGTGGTCTTGCCGCAGGTCTTGCAGGAAACAGGTCGGCACATGGGTGGTTCTCCTTCGTGGAAACGTTTTTGGTGGTGTCGTGCGGTGCTGGTCAGGCCAGCGTCAGGAAGAGCTTCTCGAGCTCCTCGGTGGTGATGCCGTCGCCCTCACGGGCGGCGTCGGGATCGGTGATGCAGTCCTTCATCGCGGTCGCGATGATGGCGAAGCCGGCCTTGTCCAGGGCGGACGAGACGGCGGCGAGCTGGGTGACGACGTCGCGGCACGAGCCGCCGGCCTCCATGGCGTCGATGACGCCGTTGAGCTGGCCGCGGGCGCGGCGCAGGCGGTTGAGGATGCGGCGGTGGGCGTCGGCGTCGGTGGTCGTCATGGTCGGTCCTTCCGGGGTCGGGGTCGGGGTCGGGTCGGATGCTGGGGTGGCGGGCACGGGCGGCGGGCCAGGCGCGGGCCGCCCCGCGCCCCCGTGCCGCCCGGGTGCGGCGGGGTGCCCACGCTATGCGGGAACGGTCTCCCGCTCGAGGACGTCGGCGGCCCGATCCCCGAGCGTGGCCCGCAGGGTGAGCATCCCGCCCGACAGCGACGCCGAGTCGAACCCGGCCTGGGCCAGGACGCGGTGCGCGATCGCCGACCGCACGCCGGAGGCGCACAGGACGCGCACCGCCCGGCCCGCCGCGGCGGCGTCCACCTCGTCGAGGCGGTCGCGGAGCTGGGTGTGCGGGATGTTGAGCGAGCCGGGGAGGTGGCCGGTCGCGTACTCGGCGACGCTGCGGGTGTCGAGCAGCAGGGCGGTGTCGCGCACCTCGTCGAGCTCGTCGGCGTACCAGAGCCGCAGGGTCTCGTCGAGGACGTTCGAGCCCACCATGCCCGTCAGGTTCACGGCGTCCTTGGCCTGCCCGTAGGGCGGGGAGTAGGCCAGGTCGAGGTCGATGAGGTCGGCGACCGTCATGCGGGCGCGGATCGCGGTGGCGAACACGTCGATGCGCTTGTCGACGCCCTCGGCCCCGACGGCCTGCGCGCCCAGGAGGAGGCCGTCGCCGTCGCGGACGTGCACGATGAGGTGGATCTGCCCCGCGCCGGGGAAGTAGCCGGCGTGCTGGTTGGGGTGCAGGTGCAGGGTGCGGTAGGCGAGTCCCGCGGCCGCCAGGGACGACCGGTTGGCGCCGGTCATCGCCGCGGTGAGCGTCCCGACCCGGACGATCGCCGTCCCCACGGGGGCCGGGATCGGACGCGCCTGCTCGGGGCGGACGATGTGGTCGGCCACCTGTCGGCCGGCGCGGTTCGCGGGGCCCGCGAGCGGGACGGGCCGGCGCACGCCGGTCACGGCGTCCACCGACGCGACGGCGTCGCCGACGGCCCGGACGCCGGGCGCGGACGTCCGGCCGTGCTCGTCCACCAGGATGGCGCCGCGCTCGCAGGCGATGCCCGCGGCCTCGAAGGCCTCGGTGTCGGGGCGGACGCCGACCGACAGCACGACCAGATCGGTGGCCACGCGGCTGCCGTCGCCCAGCACCACGGTGTCGTGGCCGGAGGCGTGCTCGATGGCGGTCGCGGCGACGCCGGCGCGCACGTCGATGCCCAGGGCCCGCAGTTCCTCGGTGACCAGGTGGGCCATCTCGGGCTCCAGAGCGGGCAGGACGTGGGGCGCGAGTTCCACGACGGTCACGTCGAGCCCGCGCTCGGCCAGCGCCTCCGCGGCCTCCAGGCCGATGAAGCCGGCGCCGAGCACGACGGCGCGCCGGGCGCCCGCCTCGACCTTCTCGCGCAGGGAGATCGCATCGTCGACGGTGCGCAGCGTCCGGACGCGCGGGGAGTCGAGGCCGTCGATCGGCGGGCGGATGGCCCGCGCGCCCGGCGCGAGGACCAGCGCGTCGTAGGACAGGTGCCGGACGCCGTCGGGCGTGCGCACCTCCACGGTGCGCGCCTCGGTGTCGACGCCGATGACGTCGTGCCGGGTCCGCACGTCCAGGTTCAGGGCGGCCTCCAGCGACGCCGGCGTCTGGACCAGCAGCTTGTCCGCGTGCTCGATCTCGCCCCCGACGTAGTAGGGCAGGCCACAGTTCGCGAACGAGACGTGCTCGCCCCGCTCCAGCACGACGATGTCGGCTGTCTCATCCAGTCTGCGGGCGCGGGCCGCGCAGCTCATTCCGCCGGCGACGCCGCCGACCACCACGATCTTCATGTCCATCAAGATACCCCCGGGGGTATCGAGATCAAGCCCGGTTGCCTTGCGGTTGCCGCGGCGGACGCCCCGCCGTCGCGGCAAGCGGGTGGCGCGGGCTACCCGCGCGCCTGGCGGCGGTACAGCAGTGTGGCGACCGCGTAGGCGACCGCGAGGATGCCCAGGCACCACGCCAGGGCCACTCCCAGGTCGGCCCCGACGGGACGCCCGGCGAGGAGGTCGCGGATCGCGTTCACGATCGAGGTGACCGGCTGGTTCTCCGCGAACAACCGCAGCGGCCCCGGCATCGTGGCGGTCGGGACGAACGCGGAACTCACGAACGGCAGGAAGATCAGCGGGTAGCTGAACGCGGACGCCCCGTCGACGGTCCTCGCCGTGAGGCCGGGGATCACCGCCACCCACGTCAGAGCCAGGGTGAACAGCCCGAGGATGCCCGCGACGGCGAGCCAGGCGAGCGGCCCGGCGGGGGAGCGGAACCCCATCAGCAGCGCAACCGCCACGACGATGACCAGCGAGACCGCGATGGCCACCAGGGAGGTGAGCACGTGCGCCCACAGCACCGAGGAGCGGGCGATCGGCATCGAGCGGAGTCGCTCCATCAGGCCGCCCTCCTTGTCCTGGAACAGGCGGAACGCGGTGTAGGCGATGCCCGAGGCGATGGTGATGAGCAGGATGCCCGGCAGCAGGTAGGTCACGTAGGGCTCGGGCCCGGCGGAGATGGCACCGCCGAAGACGTACACGAACATCAGCATCATCGCGATCGGCATGAGCGCGGTGGTGATGATCGTGTCGGGGCTGCGGGTGACGTGCCGCAGCGAGCGTCCCAGCAGGGCGGACGTGTCGGCGAGGGCGTGGCTGGTCATCGGTGTTCCTCCGTGGTGGCTGCGGCCGACTGGTGGCCGGTGTCGGGGCCGGCGCCCCCGGACGCCGCGCGCGGGCCGCCGACGAGGGCGAAGAAGACGTCCTCGAGGGTCGGCTGCTTCTCCACGTACTCGACGGTCGCGGGCGGGAGGACGGCCTTGAGTTCGGCCAGGGTGCCGTCGATGATGATCCGACCCTCGTGCAGGATGGCGATCCGGTCGGCCAGGTGCTCGGCCTCGTCGAGGTACTGGGTGGTCAGCAGGATGGTCGTGCCCTTGCCGGACGCCTCCCGCACGGCGTCCCAGACCTCCAGGCGTGCCTGCGGATCCAGTCCCGTGGTGGGCTCGTCGAGGACGATGATCGGCGGGTCGCCGATCAGGCTCATCGCGATGTCGAGGCGGCGCCGCATCCCGCCCGAGTAGGTCTGGACGCGCCGGTCGCCGGCGTCGGTGAGCCCGAACCGCTCGAGCAGCCGTCCCGCGACCGCGCCCGGGGCGTCCACGTGGCGCAGGCGCGCCATCAGGACGAGGTTCTCCCGGCCCGTGAGGACGTCGTCCACCGCGGCGAACTGCCCGGTGAGGCTGAGGGACGCCCGCACGTCGGCGGCCTGGGTCGCCACGTCGAAGCCGTGGACGGTGGCGGTGCCCGCGTCGGCCCGTAGCAGCGTGGCGATGATGCGCACCAGGGTGGTCTTGCCGGCCCCGTTGGAGCCCAGCAGCGCGACGATGCTGCCCGGCTCGGCGCGCAGGTCGACGCCGCGCAGGACGGAGACGTCGCCGAAGGACTTCTCCACGCCGGTGACGGCGATGGCGCTCATGACTGGCTCTTCTCCGCGGCGTCGATGGCCTCGATCAGGCGCCGGCGCTCCTTGTTGACCCACTGACCGTCCGCGTAGGTGCGCAGGAAGTCCTCGGCGAAGGCGACGGGGTCCTCGCCGACGATCGTCCGCACGGGCGTGCCATCGGCCGCGGCCTGCTCGAAGAGGTCGGCCAGATCGTCGGCCATGGTGACGATGACGTCGCCCTTCACGATCGACCCGTAGTAGGTGAGGTAGCGCTCGATGGCCTCGGTGGCCCGGCGGTACGGCTCGGGCAGGGCCGCGACCCGGGCCTTGTAGGCGCGCCAGCGGCGCTTGTCGCCGAGGTCGCCGACGACCTTCTCGAGCAGTTCGTTGATGTTCATGCGTGGTTCTCCTCGTCCCGCAGGGCGGCCAGGCGTCCGTCGAGGAACGCCCAGGTCCGCCAGAATTCGTCCAGTTGGTCGCGGCCCTGGTCGTTGAGCGAGTAGACCTTCCGCGGCGGCCCCTTCTCCGAGGGGACCTTCGCGACGTCGACCAGCCCGCGTTGTTCGATGCGCAGCAGCAGCGCGTACACCGTCCCTTCGGCGATGTCGGCGAACCCCTGCTCGCGCAGCCAGGTGGTGATCTCGTAGCCGTAGGCGGGGCGGGCGGCCAGGATCGCCAGGACGATCCCCTCCAGGGTGCCCTTGAGCATCTCCGTCATCTGCCTGCCCACCGCGTCCTCCTGCTACTCACTGACACTGACTACCAGTACATAGTAACGCCGAGTACCGAGATGGCAAGGGGGTCGGGGCCGTGAGTTTCGCTGTCGGACCTGTCAGGCGGGCTGGCAGTGGGGGCAGACGAACAGTTCGCGCTGCTCCGGGGGCGTCCCAACCGTCACGCGCGTGATCGGGGTGCCGCAGCGCCGGCAGGGGCGCCGCGCCCTTCCGTACGCGAACGGCTCCGGACGCCGCCGCAGTCCGAGCATCAGCAGCGAGGGCAGCCGCTCCACCAGGCGGGCGAGGGTGCCCGGGTCGGCCGCCGCGACCGGCGTAAGCGGGTGGAGGCCCTGCAGGAACAGCGCCTCGGACGCCCAGTAGGTCCCGACGCCGGCGAGGATCCGCTGGTCGAGCAGGGCGTCCCCCAGCGTGCGGTCGGACGCCGCGCGCAGCCGGGCTAGCGCCGCCGAGGCGTCCCACTCGGGGCCGAGGACGTCCGGCCCAGATGGCCGATCAGGGACGCCTCGCGGTCGGTCGGCACCAGGTCGAGCATCCCGAGGCTGAACCCCACCGCCACGTGCGCCCCGGTGACGAGCACGGCACGCGCCAGCGTCCGCGGGCCGGGGATCGGCCGTTCGCCGGTCGCCCAGACGCGCCACGAGCCGTCCATCCGCAGGTGCGTGTGCAGGGTCAGCGGCGGCCCGTCCGCGGCGTCCAGCCTGGTCAGGAGGTGCTTGCCGACGCTCCGGGTACCCACGACGCGGCGGCCCACCAGGCGGGCCGCTGGCGCCGAGGGCCAGCGCAGTTCGGCGCGGGTCAGCACCTCGCCGCTCAGCCGGTCGAGTCGGCGGGCGGTGAGCAGGACGCTGTCACCCTCGGGCATGTCCCCCATGGTGACGCATCGGGAATCACTCGCAGGCGTGCAGCGTGGGCCGGTAGGTCAACTCGAGCGTCCGGCCGTCGAGGACCCGGTGCTCGAGCAGTTCGAGGTCGTAGTCGTCCACCCCGGCGAACAGCGGCTCGGTCCCGGTGTCCCCGGTGAGCACCGGGAACACCGTCACCTGGATCCGGTCCACCAGCCCCGCCGCGAGCAGCGCCCGGTTCAGCGACAGGCTGCCGTGCGAACGCAGCGGGAGCGGCGAGGCCTGCTTCAGCCCGGTCACGACCTCGACGGCGTCGCCGCTCGCCAGGGAGGCGTCCGGCCAGTTCAGGGGGGCGCGCAGCGTGGACGAGATCACGGTCGCGGGGAGATGGGTCATGAGGCTTACCCACGCGTCGCCGACGTCGGGGAACTCGTCCCGGCGGTCGAGGAAGTCGACGAACATCCGGAAGGTGTCGGCGCCGAAGACCATCAGCTGCGGCTCGGAGTAGAGCTCCCGGCGACGTTCGAGCAGTTCGGGGCCCTGTTTGCCCCAGTAGCCGCCCCAGTCGCCGATGGTGGCGCCGTATCCGTCCAGGGTGGAGAACAGGTCGACGGTGTAGGTGGCCAGCATGGCGCCTCCTCATGGGGGAGCCCGACAGCCCCGGCGAGGGTGGCCTCCGGGAAGGGTCGCCTGCGGCCGCCCACCCGCCGGAACGTCGGCACGGGACGTGGTCCCGTGGCCGCCATGGTAGGCACGCCGCGGTCCGTGAGAAAAGGCGTCCCACCCTGCCCGGGTGGGTATCCCCCTGCTCAGAGCGGCCAGGACTCGGGGGCGCCCGCGATCCGGACGGTGATTCCCAGGACGCGGCCCCGGCGGTTCAGCGCGACGTGCGCGACGGCGTCGCCCTCCTCGTGGTGCAGGACGACCCGCCCCACGATCGGCCCCGGCGCGCGGCCCCGAAGGGGCTCCCCGTCCAGGTGGTGCAGGGTCGCCGCGCCGATGCTCTCGTGGGCCCCGATCGCGTCCACGATCTGAGCGCGCACCGTGCGCAGTCGCTTCACGCCGAGGCTCCGCGCGCAGGTGGACGTCATCCGCGCCCTCAGGGACGCCAGGTCGTCGCGCCCGAACAGGGAGGCCGCGTCCCGGGCCGCCGCCTCGGTCGGCGTGTGATCCGGCGCGACCGTGGTGGTCGGGTCGCCGAGTTCGGCGTGGGCGAAGCGCTTGTAGGCGGCCTGCCGCGAGACGCCCAGGGTGTCGGCGATCTCCTGCCAGGTGTGTCCCGCGTCGTGGGCGGCGGTGACGCTCCTGCCCAGGTCGATGTCGGCCGCCGCGACGGCCTCGCGGGCGCGGAGGATCGCCGCCAGGGTGGGGCTGCCCTCGGCCGCCGCTCCGCCCGCCGTGTCCCCACGCTCCGACGGCGCGGCCGGGGTGCCGCCCGACGGTCCGTAGCGGCGATCCTGGGCGTGCCCCGTGGGGGAGTCGGGGCCGGAGCGGCCCTGGAGTGCGACACCCTGGAAGGGGTCGTGCGGGTGGGGTCGGGTCACGGGCGCGCGTCGTCCTCGTGGCGAGAGGCGGTGGACGCCGTCGCGGCGGTGCTGACGGCGCCGACACCGATCGCCACCGCGATGCCGACGATGACCGCCACCCCGGATGGGCGTGCAGCAGGGTGTGGGCGATGACCATCGCGAGGGCGCCGCCGACGAACTGGACCATCTTCGTCATGGACGCCTGTGGCGTGCGGGGCGCGCCGAACAGGGCGGCGTCCCGGCCGAAGGATGCCGGCGCGAACCACGCGCCGACCGCGAACGCCACGGCGCAGAGCGCTCCGACGGCGAGGTCCGGGGCGGTGATGCCGTCGAAGGGGCTGGCCAGCAGGACCGCGAGAGCGACGATCGTGACGGCGATGACGATGCTGAGGGGGGTGCGCATGCTCCACTCTCGGCCCGGTTTCGGATATCTGTCAACCCTGTGTTGACAGATCTGGTCGTTCTGCCGGCGTCCCCTCGCCCGGCTGCGACGCGCGGTCGCCGCCGGGCGATCGGGGTCAGACGACGATGCGGATCTCCCGGACCTGGGTGTTGCCCTTGGTGTCGACGAAGACGCGGTACTGACCCACCCGGTACGTCCCGGCCGCGTTGTTGCGGATTGTGACGGTCTCGGTCAGTTCGACCACGGCGCCGCTGGGATAGGTCTCCGTGACGGTGATGGTGAGGCTGTTCGACGAGCCGGACCCGCGCGTCACGACGGCCGTCGGCGCCACGGACGCGGGGCTCTCCCAGCACGCGTGCAGGGTGAGGTCGTCGGTGACCGGCGTCGCGAAGTCGTACGGCGCCGTGCAGGCGGCGTCGACGGACCAGCCGGTGAATCGGTGCCCGGGCCGGGTCGGGTCGGCGGGCCGCTCGACCGTCGCGCCGTCGTGCACCGCCACGGCGTCGATGGGCGAGCCGCCGCCGGTGTCGAAGCTGACGCGGTGGCCGTTGACCACGAAGATCTCCGACCAGCCGCTGCTCCCGGCCGCGTTCAGGGCGCGGATCCGGAACACGTACATCCCGTTCGGGTCGGACGCCGTGGCGAGCAGCGAATCGGTCTCCGGCGTGGCGAACTGGTTCATCGTCTCCGTGACGAACCTCGTGGGACGAGGCCCGGCGGGGATGTCCGCGACCGACGTCCAGGCGCCGCGACCCTGGTCCCACTGCAGTTCGTACTGCGTGGTGGTCACGTCGGGGTCGGCCCAGACGACCGTGAAGGTGCCCTCATGGACGACGACCTTGCCGGGAGCCGGGATGAAGTCGCTGATCGCCGAGCGGACCTCGTCGTTGATCGTGACGTCGGTGACGCTCGGTGCGACCGGGGCCTGCGTCGCCGCGGGCGCGGGGAGGGCGCCGGACCGGGTCTCGATCTCGGTGCGCAGCGCGGCCGCCTGGGCGTCGGTGCCGGTCGGCCACACGCCTCCCGCGTTCGGGCGGAACGACCAGTCGAACTGGGCCGGCGGGTTGGTCGTCATCGCCGGGTTCGTGGTGGTCGAGCCGGCCGCCACGACGACGCCGATGTCCAGGTCGGGGTCGAAGTTCGCCCGGGACGCGGCGTCCAGGACGTTGGGCTGCAGCGCCAGCGCCGCCTCCCGGAGGTCGGACAGGGCGGCCTCGGTCAGCCCGGGTCGCAGGTCGGAGTCGCGCCGGAAGCCGGACACGTCGGCGGGGAAGTCGCCGTCGGTGGCGACCTCACGGGTCACGATGAAGCCCGGGGCGTCGCCGAAGAAGTGGTTGAAGCCGGCGTTCGCGGTGGCGGACTCGCCGGGCCCGGGCTCGTAGTCGATCGTCTGGCTTCCGCGGGCGTGGCCCTGGCGGCTGCGCAGGAACGGGAAGTTCACCGTGTCGAAGACGTTGCCCTCGGCCCAGATCGTGGCGTTGTGGCCGGCGCCGATGCCGTAGCCGGTGTTCCGGTCCAGCAACTGGTTGTGGTACGGGTGGCCCTGGATGTGGTCGTAGAGGTTGTTGAACACGTGGACGCGCCCGTTGCGGACGCGCGGGGTGCGCTCCTCGGACCCCTGGAACCAGTTGTGGTGGATCGTGCCGTAGTGGGCGCTGATCGATCCGGCGCCGCCGCCCACGAGCATCGCCTTGCTGCTGCCGGCGAAGTGGTTGTAGCCGACGGTGTAGTTGCGGGCGTGGTTGGAGATGTCGACCGCGCCGTCGCCCTTGGCCTGGTCGGGGTCCTGGCCGAGCGCGAGGTGCTTGTTCTGGCCGTAGCCCAGGGTGTTGTGGTGCACCCACAGGTTCGAGCCGCGCGTCCCGGTGCCGCCGCCGTCGAGGTAGATGGCGTCGTCGTACCACTGGTCGAAGTTGAGGTTGCGGAACTCGACGTTGTGGGCGCCGGCGGTGGTGATGCCCCAGCCGAACAGGGTGGCGTCGGGCCCGATGCCCTCGACGGTCACGTTGCCGTTGCCCTTGCCGATCGCGACCATGCGGCTGTCGGTGGCCGCCGGCGGCACGACTGCCCCGGCGCCGGCCTTGGTCGCGGCGACGGTGTCGAAGGAGCCGACGGTGCCCAGGAAGCGGATCACCAGCGGGGTGCGGGCGTCCGCGGCGCCGCCGCGGCCCGCGGTGAAGGCATCGGCGGGCAGCGTGGTCGCCATGGTGTCGTGGCTCACGTAGCGCACGACCGCGGCCGGGTCGAGGCGGCCGTCGGGCAGGTAGCCGCCGGTGGCGCCGTTCGGCGCGGCGGCGTTGGTGCCCGGGAAGTCGGAGACCCGCTGCGTCGAGGGCACGAACGCCGCGCCGTTGCGCGGGAACGACTCGGTCGTCAGGCCGGAGAGGGTGTGGAGCACGGTGGCGCCGTCGGTGGCGCGCACCTGCAGGTCGTAGCCGCCGCGCGGCAGCCCCGGCACGTCGACGCGCCAGGTGTTGCGGGCCGGATCGACCTCGCGCACGAGTTCGGCGTCGGCCTCCTCCCAGGAGGCGAGCCAGCCGGTGATCGGGCTGCCGTCGCGCCAGTCGAACGCGCCGGTCGTCCGCACGAAGACCCGGTAATCGGCGGCGTCGCCGGTCCAGGTGGCGTGCGCGGACTCGAACCAGGTCCCGCCGCTGGCCTGCGCTTCCGCGGCGCGCGCGGTGGTGGCCAGGGCGGGGAGCATGCTGACGGCGAGCAGGGCGCTCGTCAGGATGCCGAGGGATCTCTTCACTCCCATAGGGAAGCTCCTTCGACAAGAAAGCGGTTGCCGGGACGCCAGCACGGCCTTCGGGCGCCGGGAAGGGCTCGCCTCTGAATCGTCGCGCCGCCCGCGTTTGTGACGAGTCGCTCGCGTTTGTGACGAGTCGCTTGCGTTTGTGACGAGTCGCTCGCGTTTGTGACGAGTCGCTCGCGTTTGTGACGAGTCGCTCGCGTTTGTGACGAGTCGCCCGCGTTTGGGACGAGTCGCCCGCGTTCGGTGCAGTCGCCCCCGTAGGAAAGGGGGCATCTGCCACAAAGGGGGGCGACTGCGCCGGCGTGGCGGAGCGCGTGCGATCGCCATGATGCGTAGCGGAGCGGGGCACCCGCGTCTTGGCCGCGTCGCGGAGGCGCCCGGCCTTCGGGCAGACCCGGCGACGAGTCCTTCGTCATCCGATGGGCGTGAACTGGGAAGCGCCGGGTGCCGGGGCCCTTGCTGTCGTTCTGGTGCCCCGAGAAGGAGTCGCCTTCCGCGGGTGCCCTTGTCAGCGCAAACCGGGCGGTGCGCGGCGTCCAGTCGGGGCACCAGAGCGACGTGTGCGCCCCAATCGCCGAGATGAGCGAGGAGAGGCTCCCTGGCGAGGAGAGTGCCTGCCGGCCATGCGGGTCGGCACCCGCACGTCGGCGATCGCGCGGCGGGACGGATTGGCCGTTGACTCGTACCTGGCCGCGATCACGATCGGGTCCGGGTGTGCCCTCACCCCTGGCCGGTCGGCTGGTCCGGATGCGGCCGAGGGGCGCCGGCGTCCACGGTGGGGTCGGCGATGTGGACGGCCACGCCCGCCGCCCGGAAGCCGTCGAGCAGGGCGGCCGGGGCGTCCGGGGTGGTCACGAGGTCGTCCAGGTCGTCCAGATCGGCGAACCGGAACGACGAGGTGCGCGTGAGCTTGGTGCCGGTCGCCAGCAGGACGACCCGGTTGGCGGCCGCGCGCATCTCGCGCTTGATGCGGGCGTCCTCCCAGGTCGTCGTGGTGAGGCCGTGGGTGGGCGAGGCGGCGCAGGCGCCGATGAAGGCGAGGTCGGCGCGGACGTTCCGGATCGCGTCGATGGACGCCGCCGCGCCGGCCGCGAGGGTGTCGGGCAGGAGGGGGCCGCCCGGCGTGACGACCTGGCAGGCCGGGTCGGTGCCCAGCACCACGGCGGTGTGCAGTGACAGGCACAGGGCGGTGAGGGGGCGGCCGCGCAGTTCGTGGGCCACCGCCACCGTGGTGGTGCCGTTGTCGAGGATGATCGACTGGTCCGGCTCCACCAGCGCGGCGGCCACGCGGGCGATCGCCGCCTTCAGGTCGTGTTCCTCGGCGGCGCGGACGTGGTGCGGCATCGGCGTGCCCCGCTGGTGGACGCGGACCGCGCCCCCGTGGATGCGCCGGAGCAGGCCGCGGCCCTCGAGGTCGGCCAGGTCGCGGCGGATCGTGACCCCGGAGGCGCCCGTGAGCTCGGACAGGGCCTCGACGGAGACGGGCTGGTGGCCGATCGCCCGAATGATCACTTTGTGGCGAGATGATCGTTGCACATGATCATTTGAGCATGAACCATGGGGTCATGACCAGCGGACGAGCGAAGGGAACGATCATGAATCGGCCGTGGCGGAGGGGACTGCAGGACGTGCTCGAGATGGGCGGCGTCGTGGTGGCCGTGGAGGCGATCGTCGACCCGGGGCTGCGCGCCTCCCGGGTGCCGACGGGCTGGGCGGTCGAAGCGGGCGCGGCCCCACGTCCCGCGCGTCCGACGGGGCTGCGCACCGACGTCCGGCACGCCGCCGGCCTCGCGCCCGAGGTGTCCGGCGAGGACACCGACGGCCTCAACGCCGCCCGGCAACTGCTGTGGCTGCTCGACCTGCTCGGCGTCCCGTGGTGCTACGTCACCGACTACTCCGAGGGTGAGGCGGTCGTGCAGTTGCTGATGGCGCAGGTGCCGGTGAAGCCGGTGCTCGGCGACCTGACCGCCTACGGGCTCGCGGGCGCCGCGCACGCGATGGGCGTCCCGGCGCTGAGTTGCGCGGCGCTCCTGCCCGACCGGCACGGCCCGCACGACGAGGCGGTCCTGGCTGGGATCCTGCCGCTCACCCTGGGACGCGTCTTCGGCGACGTCCCGGACGCCGCGGGCGACGTCCCGGCATCGGGCGGCGCGCTATCGGGCGTCGGCTGGGCCGCCCGGCTGGCCGGGGCAGTGGAGCGCTTCCAGTCCGAGGGGCTGCGCCGCACCGCCGCGGTGCTCCGCCCCGCGTGAGCCTCGCGCCGGCGTGAGCGACGCTCGCCGCCCGCGGCCGGGCGCGCGCCGCCGCGCCCACGTTTGCGGCAGTCGCCCCCGTTGCACCGTGGGCGGCTGACGCGAGCGGGGCGGCTCGCTGCATACGGGGGCGACTGGGCGTGTGCGCGGCGGCGAGGCGCGTCTGGTTAGGGTGGTGGTTCAGGACGGCCGCGGCGAGGCGCCGCGCGCCGGGACTCACCCCCGAGCCCAGGAGACTGCATGTTCACCGAGTTCCTCCGCGACCATCTGTTCACCGTCGGCTGGTACGGCCTCATGGCGTTCGTCTGGCTGGGATGGTCGCAGGAGGCGCCGCCGAAGAAGCTGCGGGTGTGGCTGGGCATCGCGTCGGTCGTCGGCCTCGGCCTGGCCGTCTTCTTCGGCATCCAGGTGGCGCGGCACTGGAGCGAGCCCGCCGCGCTCGACACCCGGCTCGGCTGGTACACCGCGCTCGTGGCGGCGGAGGTGGTCGCCGCCGGCGTCGGCGCGATCGTCCTGGCGCGCCGCGGCGCCTCCCGGTGGATCGCCTGGTGGGTGGGCATGGTCGTCGCCGTCCACTTCATCCCGCTCGGCTTCATCCTCTCCGACCCCGCCAACGTGGTGCTCGGGCTCGTCCTGACCGGCGTCCTGGTGTGGCTGGTGCCGCGCCTGCGCGCCGACGACCGGCCCACCAGCCGGCTCGTCGGTCCCGTCCTGGGCTTCTCACTGCTGGGTTTCGCCGTCGTCTCCGCCCTGATGGCGCTGCCGAAGTTGTAGCGGGACCTCCGGCCCGGCGAACGAGGCCCGTGGAGCGGCGCTACACCGTGTGGTCGTGGGCGCCCGGGGACATCAGCCGCGCCAGCGTGGACGCAGAAGCGAGCATCGCGGAGGTGGCCGCCGCCAGGTGGGCGTCGCCGGGCGGCTCGCCCGCGATGGTGGCGAGCAGCACGGCCCGGCGGACGAGTTCGCGCGCGAAGGAGGCCGTCGTCCCCTCG
The DNA here is from genome assembly GCF_011393335.1 of Propioniciclava coleopterorum. Lineage (NCBI taxonomy): Bacteria > Bacillati > Actinomycetota > Actinomycetes > Propionibacteriales > Propionibacteriaceae > Propioniciclava > Propioniciclava coleopterorum. The sequence goes on from NZ_CP049865.1 coordinate 2,077,396, forward strand.
GTCGCCGTCGCCGCCTCGGCGATCCCGGCGTCGCTGAACGTGTCGGGGGCGGGGGAGTACAGCCGCAGCAGCCGGCGGCGGCCCTCGTCGTCCGGCAGGGGGATCTCCATGGCCAGGTCGATCCGGCCGGGACGCTGGGTCAGGGCCCGCTCCATGTCGTCGACGCGGTTGGTCGTGAGCAGGAAGGTGACGTCGGCGTCCGGGTCGAGGCCGTCCATCGCGTCCAGCACCTCGAACAGCAGCGGCTTGAGGCCGCCCATCATGTCGCGGTCGGACGCGATCAGGTCGCAGTCCTCCAGGACGACGATCGCGGGTTCCAGCTTGCGCGCGAGCCCCGCCGCGAGCCCGATCGCGCGCAGCGTCTCGCCCGACAGCAGCACCACCGTGTGCTCCGGCGTCCCGCTGAGCAGGTGGCGGACGGTGTGGGTCTTGCCCGAGCCGGGCGGACCGTACAGCAGCAGCCCGCGCTTGAGGTGCTGCCCTTGGGCGCGCAGCGCGTCGGTGTGGGCGGCGAAGCCGATGACCTGCTCGCGGATGCGGTCCAGGACGCCGGCCGGAAGGATGACGTCCTCGGCGGGCAGCTCGGGACGCTGGACGAACGTGACCCCGTTCGCCGTCGCCTCGTAGCCGGTGGCGTCCAGGGTGATGACCTGGCCGCGCAGCACGCTGTGCTCGATGGAGAGCGCCCGGAGTTCGGCCAGCAGTCGCTGGGCGACCGTCCGGTCGGAGCACAGCACCTCCAGGCCCGCCTGCTCGCGTCCGTAGCGGGGGTTGGGTTGTCGCAGCAGCACCGCGACGGGCTGCCCGTCGTAGCGGAACAGCCGGACGCCGAACCCCAGGCAGGTCCGCTCGGTGTCGGGACCCGTCGGGAGACTCGCGTAGTCGACCGGCCCCACCGACGTGTGGGCGAACGCGTGCCGCTGCAGCATGTCGGCGAACTCCGCGTGGTGCCGCATGTCCCCCGTGACGCCGATGAGCACGGCGTCCGGGTCGCGGTCGGCGAGCATCTCGAGGGCGATGTCGGCGTCGACGTAGCGGTGGGCGGGGATCCGGTCGGCCACCACGGGCACGGCGGCGGCGTCGGCGCCCAGGTGCGCGCTGAGCCGGGCGGTCAGCGGTTCCCCGCCCGTGGAGAGGCTGTGCCGCTGCACGATGTCGAGCAGTTGCTTCAGGGTGTCGAGCGTCTCGGTCTCAGGGGTGCCGGTCATGGCGGCAGCGTAGGGACGCGCGCGTCCCGCCGAGAGGGGAGGGCTCCACCTCGTGCGGGGCCGCGCCGCGGCCGGACGCCGCCGCGGCGCGGTGTGCCCGTCAGCGGAGGAGCACGAGCTCCTGGGTGGCGCGGGTCATCGCGACGTAGCGGTCCACCGCGCCGGCGACGCCGGGGCCGAAGGCGTCCGGATCGAGCAGGACGACCAGGTCGAACTCGAGGCCCTTGGCCTGCTCGGGCGGCAGCGCGAGGACCCGCTCGCGCGGCGCGGGCAGCGGCCCGGTGCCGATGATGCAGGCGACCCCGTCGTGGGTGGCGAGCCAGTCGGACACCACGGCGTCCAGGTCGCCCGGCGACCCGTGGCGCACCGGGATGCCGGCGCGGCGGATCGACGTCGGCACCGAGGCGTCGGGCAGGGCGGCGAGGATGATCGGCGCGGCGACGTCCATCACCTCCTGCGGGGTGCGGTAGTTCACCGTCAGCTCGGCGCGCCGGACGTGGTCGAAGCCGAGGCGTCCGAGCCGGTCCTCCCAGGCTTCGGCGAAGCCGCCGCGGGCCTGCGCGCGGTCGCCCACGATCGTGAAGCTCCGCGACGGGCAGCGGCGGATCAGCATCGCCCACTGCGCGTCGGTGAGCTCCTGGGCCTCGTCGACGACGATGTGCGCGAACGGCCCCGCGAGCGGGTCGCGACCGTCGTCGAACCCGGACTCGTCGACCAGCGCCTCCCGGATGCTGGCGCGGCGCAGGTACTGCAGGCCGCTGTCGGGGTCGTCGTCGGTGCGCAGCAGGTAGTCGACCACCTCGTCCATCTCCGCGCGGTCGCGGGCCAGACTGGCACGGCGCTCCTGCTGCTTCGCGGAGAACTGCGGGTCGCCCAGCCGGGCGCGCATGGCGTCCAGCAGGGGCAGGTCGGCGTCGGTCCACGGTGAGCCCTCGGGACGCCGCAGCGCGCGGGCGTCCTCGGGGTCGATGCCCGGGACGCAGCGGCGCAGGTAGGCGGGCACGGCCCACAGGTCGGCGACGAGGTCGTCGGCGTGCAGGATCGGCCAGGCGGTGCGGAACTGGTCGCGGAGTTCGGCGTTGCGGGCCAGGTCGGCGCGCAGTTCGTCGGGCTCCTCGCCGGCCTCGCGCTCGACGAGTTGGGTGAGCAGGGCGTCCCACACGTCGTCGCGGGCCTCGTTGTGCGGCGTGCCCGGGTCGACCTCGGCGAACGCCTGCGCCCAGTCGTCGGCCGTCACCGCCACGTCGCCCCAGCCGGTCTCGAGCGCGGTGTCGTCGGTCGGCGGTTCCTCGTACAGCGCCACCGCCGGCTCGATCGCCGCCACCAGCGGCAGGGACGCCTTCAGCGCGGCCACGCGCGGGTCGGGTTCGGGGATCGCGTCCGCCGCTTCGGGGACCAGGTCGGCCGGCGTGCAGGTGCGCACCCCCTCCTCGCCGAGGCTCGGCAGCACGTCCGCGACGTAGTCGAGGTAGGGCTGGTGGGGGCCGACCACCAGGACGCCGCCGCGATGGCCGCCCAGCCGGGGGTCGGCGTAGAGCAGGTAGGCGGCCCGGTGCAGGGCGGCGACGGTCTTGCCGGTGCCCGGGCCACCCTCGACGACCAGCGCGCCGCGGGAGTCGGCCCGGATCACCGCGTCCTGGTCGGCGGCGATGGTGGTGAGGACGTCGCGCATCCGGCCCGTCCGGCGCTCCCCGAGGCTCGCCAGGAAGGCGGAGTCGTCGTCGAGCGCCAGACCGGCGCGGGCGGCCGGGCCGGCGTCGGGGTGGAGGAGTTCGTCCCAGTAGTCGACGATCCGGCCCAGCGACCACCGGTACCGTCGCCGGCTCGCGACGCCGCGGGGCTCGGCGGCGGTGGCGGCGAAGAAGGGTTCGGCCGCCGGGGTCCGCCAGTCGATGAGCAGCGGCTCCTCCTCGGGGCCGGTCGCGCCGATCCGGCCGATGAAGGTAACCGTCCCGTCGGGGGCGACGACGCGGCCCAGGCACACGTCGCGCCCGAACCGGCGCAGGATGCCGAGGCGTCCGGACAGGCGGTGGATGTCGAGGTCGCGGTCCAGGGCCTTGCGGCCGCGTCCGGCGGGCTCGGCGCGGAGCCGGTCGAGGTCGGACGCCAGCGCGGCGGCCTGGGCGTCCAGCGTGGCGGCGACGCGGGACAGGTGCGCCTCGTCGGCGCCGATGCGAGAGGGGTCGGCCTTGGCGGCCAGGCGAGGGGGAAGGTGGAAGATCGGATCGCTCACGGGTGCTCCTGGGTCGGTGCTCGTCGCGCCCGTCGGGGCGGCGACGGCTACCGAGTATGCGCGCCGGGGAGGGCCTTGCGGCAAGCCCCCGGTGGGTCTATAGATTTGAAGTGCAGGGACGCTCGCGGGTCCGCGGGTCCGCGGCGCGAGGTCTCCACAACCCCGAGAGGCAGCCTGCGGAGACACAACCCTGGAGACGCAACCCCAGGGATCAGAGCATGCGTCGACGCGCGCGGATCACGCCGCGGGACCCGGCGGCGCCTCCACGGGGCGCGGCACGTACTCCAGCAGTTGGATGCCCGCGTCGAAGGTCCGGCTCTGCACCAGATCGAGCAGCAGGTCGGGGTAGCCGTCGAAGATCCGCTCGCGCCCCGTCAGCCCGGTGATGACCGGGAAGATGACCACGCGGAACCGGTCGACCAGGCCCGCATCGAGGAGTGCCCGGCACAGGCTCAGGCTGCCGAGGGTGCTCAGAGGCGGCCCGTCCTGCTCCTTGAGCGCTCGCACCGCCGCGACGGCGTCCCCCGTCACCAGCGTGGTGTTCGGCCAGGCGAGCGGCTCGCGCAGCGTCGAGGAGAACACGTACTTCGGGGTCGCGGCGAGGGGATCGTCCTCCCCGGCGGCCGCGAAGCCCGACATCAGCCGGTACGTGGTCGCCCCCATGAGCAGCGCATGCTCGGGTTGGTCCGCCAGCCAGGCCAGGTACTCGGGCCCCTCCATGCCCCAGAACCCCGGCCACCCCTCGGCGGCGGCGTACCCGTCGAGGGAGATGATGAAGTCGATGGTCAGTGTGCGCATGACGCACCTCCCGATGTTCGTCAGCCCTGATAGCCGATCAGCCAGGTGACGCCGAACCGGTCGCGGACCTGGCCGTCGTGGTCGCCCCACGGGCGCACCTGCAGCGGGTCGAGGATCTCGCCTCCCTCGGCGAGGTCGGCGAACCACTCCTCGAGCACCGCCGGTTCTGCCGTCCCGAGCAGCGCGAAGAGCAGGCCGTCGACGCGCAGGGATGCGTCGCCCTCGTCCGCGTCGGTGGCGAACAGGTCCACGGGACCGTTGAGCATCCCGTGCGCGATGGCGTCCGGGCGGGTGTCGCGCCCGAAGTCCGCGTAGGTGTGCAGGACCAGTTCGCCGCCGAAGACGCCCTGGTAGAACGTGAGCGCTTCGCGGGCGGTGCCGTCGAGGAAGAGGTACGGGGTGAGACCGGTCATGCGTCCACGCTACGACGCGCGCGCCGATTCGGGAACGCCCGCGGTGCCGCGGGACCAGCGGTCCGGGTCACTGGAAGTCGTCGTAGGGGACCACGGGCGCATACCGGTCCTCCTGGTCGCGAGCCATGAGGTCGATGCGCCAGAAGTCGCCCGGCGCGAACGGGACCAGGCTGTCGCAGCGTCGGTAGACGCCGTCGGGGCCGAACAGCGAGTCGCTGCCGTACCACTCCGCCCCGGTGCCGTAGCGGACCTCTTGGAGGCGCATGACGGGCGGAACACCGATGCGGGAGGCGATCGATGGTCATGTGCAGGCTGATCGCGACGGGGTCACCTAGCGGTGCAATGAGGTTTGGTTGCCCGGGTGGAAGCGGTCTGGCATCATGAAAGCAAGCCAGGCCACTGCGGTGAGTGCTGGAAGTGAACCCGGGATTTCCTGCCGGACGACAGGGCCCGGGTTTCGCGTTGTTCGGGCTCAGTGCCTACGGCGCGCGCTCGATGAATGTGATCTTGCTGGCGAGCCGGTCGAAGAGCTCCGGTTCCCCGCAACGTCGGGCCGTGACCATGCCGCACAAGGCGTCAGGAATCCACAGCAAAGGTTCGTCTCGGCCCACTTGGTGGTCGATCCGCATGGTGCTGTTGAGGAGGCGCCGCTGGCGAAGGTGGTCGAGCATCTGCCGGTCGCGTTGATCGTCCTTGGGACCCCGCGATTCGAGGATGACCTGGTCCACACCCAGGCCTGCCAGTTCGGGGAAGAGCACTCCCAAGGTGAGCCGTCGGCGACGCTCCGATGTGGCGTGAACCTCGTGAGGTGAGGTGACCACCACGAGGTGTTCGATGTCGAGTGCAGCGAGCGTTTCCGTGATCCGGGCCTGGCGACGCGACTGCTCATCGCGCCAGTGGAGCTTGACCTGGCCGGGGAGGAGCAGCCCCGCCATGGCGAGACGGGTCGGCTCACACTGCCGCAGGGTCGTGATGGCGGCCCCCATGATGTACGTGCCGGGGTCGTCCCGCGTGTTCGAGCCGGACTCATCGACCCACGCGATGAAGGCGTCATCGATCACGGTGGTGCATCACTACCGCTGCATGTCGACGAAGCGGCTCAACGCGCCCTGGAAGGCGACGGGCAGCACGTCGGTGGCGCCGTTGCGGTGCTTGGCGACGATGAAGTCGGCCTCGCCGGCGCGGGGGGACTGCTTGTCGTAGGCGTCTTCGCGGTGCAGCAGGATGACCACGTCGGCGTCCTGCTCCAACGAGCCGGACTCACGCAGGTCGGACAGCATCGGCTTCTTGTCGGTGCGGGACTCCGGGCCACGGTTGAGCTGGGACAGCGCCACCACGGGCACCTCGAGTTCCTTGGCCAGCAGCTTGATCTGGCGGGAGAACTCCGAAACCTCCAGCTGGCGGGACTCGACCTTCTTGCCGGAGGTCATCAGCTGCATGTAGTCGATGATGATCAGCTTGAGATCCATGCGCTGCTTCAGGCGCCGCGCCTTGGAGCGGATCTCCATCATCGTCAGGTTGGGGGAGTCGTCGATGAACAGCGGGGCCCGGCTGACCTGGGAGGTCTTGGCCGAGATCCGGCTCCAGTACTCCTCGGTCATGTCGCCCTTGCGGATCGCGCCCATGGGGACGCCGGACTCGGCGGCCAGGAGACGCATCACGATCTCGGACTTGGTCATCTCCAGGCTGAAGAAGACGCTGCACAGCCCGTGCTTGATGGACGCCGCCCGCGCGAAATCAAGGCCGAGGGTGGACTTACCCATGCCCGGACGCGCCGCGACGATGATCATCTGGCCCGGGTGCAGGCCGTTGGTGAGGTGGTCGAGGTCGATGAAGCCGGTCGGGACGCCGGCCATCTGGCCGTGCTGGGCCAGCGCCTCGATCTCGTCCAGGGTGACCTCGACGAGCTCCGACAGCGGCTGATAGTCCTCCGAGGCCCGGTTTTCGGCGACCTCGAAGATCGCCTGCTGGGCGGCGTCGACGATGTTCACCACGTCGCCCTCGGCCTGGTAGCCCATCTGGCTGATTTTCAGCGACGCGTCGACGAGCCGGCGCAGGATCGCCTTGTCGCGCACGATCTCGGCGTAGTAGGTGGCGTTCGCCGTCACCGACACCGCCGACACGAGCTCGTGCAGGTAGATGTGGCCGCCGATCTGCTGGATCTGGCCCTTCTTGCTCAGGTTGTCGGCGACGGTGATCGCGTCGACGGGCTCGCCGCGGCCGTACTGATCCATGATCGCGTCGTAGATGTACTCGTGCGCGGGCCGGTAGAAGTCGCGGCCCTTGAGCACCTCGGTGACCTCGCCGATCGCGTCCTTGCTCAGCAGCATCGCCCCGAGCACGCTCTGCTCGGCGGGCAGATCCTGCGGCGGCGTCCGATCGGAGCCACCGCCGGACCGCCCGAAGGGGACGACATTGTCGGACCACGATCCCTGCTGGTCCATCGACATGTGATGCGTCCCTTCCTTCACGATCGCGACGCTAGGCGCCGCCTCCGACAGTTCCCGCACGTCGGCGGCGCGTGTGGGGGCCACGGTGACGGGATCATCCGAACGTAGCCCGCCCGGAGGCGTCCCACAAACCCTCCATCAACCTCCGCCTGTGGATGAAATGTGGATAGGTGTGGACCCACGCCGCACCCCCTGTGCACGACACGCCGGACGCGGTGGGCCCGCCCCGGCAACTGAACGCAGCAACCACGCCCTGACAAGGGAAAACGGTCCGATCCGCCTGTGGGTGACGGGCGGATTTTCACTCTTCCTCGTCGGCGGAAGCCGAGTTGACGTCTCCCGACCCGGGGGTGCTATGGGGGCGTCCGGGGCGCGGTTGTCCACAGGAATCGGGCACCCCTGTGGGTGACGGGGAGGCGTCCCCGCCCCGGCTGCGGCGGTGGGGTTTGATCCGCGCCCCGCGCGCGTGAAACTAGGGGGTGACTGCCCGTAACGCCCCGTGGAATAAACCCCCATGGGGTATGGTTGAGCCCGTCAGGAGGCAACACATGAACGACGACATCGCCATGCCGGAGGTGCCGAACGACGCCAGCACGCTGGCCACCGACGACACCCCGCAGCCGACGCTCGAGTCCGCGCCCGAGCAGGCCGAGCAGGCCGAGGGCTGCTGCCACCCCGACGATCCGGACGCCGCCCACCAGCACGGCTACATCACCGCCAAGGACAACTACCTCCGCCGCCTGCGCCGCATCGAGGGCCAGGCCCGCGGCCTGCAGCGCATGGTCGAGGAGGAGAAGTACTGCATCGACATCCTCACCCAGGTCTCCGCGATGACGAAGGCCCTGCAGTCGGTGGCCCTGGAACTGCTCGAGGACCACATGGCGCACTGCGTCGTCTCGGCCGCGCGCGAGGGCGGCCAGGCCGCCGAGGACAAGATCCAGGAGGCCTCCGAGGCGATCGCCCGGTTGGTCCGCAGCTGAACCCCCTGACACCCACCACTGTTCACAGCAACGAGGAGTAGAGATCGTGGATCTGAGCATCAAGGACGCCAACGCGACCGGCGGCGGCTGCAACTGCGGCTGCGGCGGCCACGAGGAGGCGGCGACCGAGCAGGCGCAGCCGACCTGTGCGTGCGGCGCCGACTGCACCTGCGGCTGCCAGGACGGCGGACCCTGCACCTGCGGTGAGGAGTCCCCGGTCGCCAAGGACACGTCCGACGCCCCGGCCGGCGCCACCGTCGGGCAGTACACCGTCTCCGGCATGACGTGCGGCCACTGCGTCAACGCGGTCACCGAGGAGGTGTCCGCCATCCCCGGCGTCACCGAGGTGAGCGTCGACCTGGAGTCGGGTTCGCTCAAGGTCATCTCCGACGCGCCGGTCGACTTCGACCGCATCGTCGAGGCCGTCGCCGAAGCCGGGGACTACTCCGTCTCCTGAGGCAGGCAGCGGGCCGGGCGACCGGCCCGCGGGCGCCCCGGCGTCCCACAACTGAAGATCCCAACCGCCAGGACCGGCCCGTCCTCGCCCCCGGGGCGACCACACGCCGGCCCTCCGCACGAAGGAGCACCACCGTGTCCACCCGGACCACCACCCCCGTCACCACCGACCCCGACCGGCGCGCGTCGCTCGAGCTCGACATCAGCGGCATGACCTGCGCGTCCTGCGCGGCCCGCATCGAGAAGAAGCTCAACAAGGTCGACGGCGTGACCGCCTCGGTCAACTACGCCACCGAGAAGGCCAAGATCCTGGCCCCGACCGCGCTCAGCCTCGACGAGCTCATCGGCGTCGTCGAGAAGACCGGCTACGGCGCCAAGGCGCCCGACCCCGCCGCGCCCGAGGTCGACCGCGTCGCCCCGCTGCGCCGCGACCTGCTGCTGGCCGCCGCCCTCGGCCTCCCGGTCATCGCCATGGCGATGATCCCCGCCCTGCAGCTGCCCGGCTGGACGTGGACCTCCCTGATCCTGACCACCCCGGTCTACTTCTGGGCCGCCCGGCGCTTCCACCACTCCGCCTGGGTCAACCTGCGCCACGGCGCCACCACCATGGACACCCTCATCTCGCTGGGGACGTCGGCCGCCTACTGGTATTCGGTGTGGGCGCTGCTGTTCACCCACGCCGGCGACCTGCACTACACGCACCCCTTCGAGTTCAGCATCGGGCACTCTGACGGCGCCGCCATCTACTTCGAGGCCGTCGTCGGCATCGTGGCGTTCCTGCTCGCCGGACGGCTGTTCGAGGCCCGCGCCCGCACCCAGTCGTCGGAGGCGCTGCGGGCGCTGCTCACGCTGGGGGCGTCCGAGGTCACCGTGCTGCGCCGCGGTAAGGAGGAGCGGCTGCCGATCGACTTCCTCAAGCTCGGCGAGGAGTTCGTCGTGCGCCCCGGGGAGAAGATCGCCACCGACGGCGAGGTCGTCTCCGGCGGCTCCGCGGTCGACGAGTCGATGGTCACCGGGGAGTCCCTGCCGGTCGACAAGCTGCCCGGCGACCACGTCATCGGCGCCACCGTCAACGTCAACGGGCGCCTCGTCGTCCGCGCCACCGCGTTGGGGGAGGACACCGAACTCTCCCGCATGGCCCGCATGGTCGAGGAGGCCCAGACCCGCAAGGCGCCCGTCCAGGCGCTCGCCGACCGGATTTCCGGGGTGTTCGTCCCGATCGTGCTCGGCATCGCCGCGCTCACGCTGGTGGGCTGGCTGCTCGCCGGCGAGACCGCCCTGTTCGCCGCCACCGCCGCCGTCGCCGTCCTGATCATCGCCTGCCCCTGCGCCCTGGGGCTGGCCACCCCCACGGCCCTGCTCGTCGGCACCGGACGCGGCGCCCGCATGGGCGTCATCATCTCCGGGCCCGACGTGCTCGAGCGCGCCCGCTCGGTGCGCGCCATCGCCCTGGACAAGACCGGCACCGTCACCACCGGCGAACTCCGCGTCGTCGGCACGGTGCCGGCGGCCGGCATCGCGGACGCCGAACTGCTCCGCTGGGCCGGGACGGCCGAGTCCGGCTCCGAGCATCCGCTCGCGCAGGCGATCGTCGCGGCGGCGTCCGAGGGCGGGCTGGGCGTCCTGGACGCCTTCGAGAACGTCCCCGGCGAAGGGGTCCGCACGCGCGTGGACGGCGTCGACGTGGCCGTCTCGCGTCCGGACGCCGTGGCGGCCCTGCCCGCCGCGCTGGCCGAGGCGGTCGACGCGTCCCAGGGCCGCGGCGAGACCGCGGTCGTCGTGGTGCGCGCCGGACGCCCGGTGGGCGTGATCGCGCTCGCCGACACCGTGAAGCCGACGTCGCGCGAGGCGGTCGCGCACCTGAAGGAACTGGGGCTGACCCCGGTGCTGATCACCGGCGACAACGAGCGCGCCGCCCGGGCGGTCGCCGCCGACGTCGGCATCGACCGGGTGCTGGCGGACGTGCGTCCCGACGGCAAGGTCGCGGCGATCCGCGACCTGCAGGCCGAGGTGGGGCAGGTCGCGATGGTCGGCGACGGCGTCAACGACGCGGCCGCGCTCGCGGCGTCCGATCTGGGGATCGCGATGGGCTCGGGCACCGACGCCGCGAAGGAGGCCGCCGGCATCGTGGTGATGCGTCCCGACCTCATGCTGGTCGTGGACGCCGTCCGGCTCTCCCGCGCCACGCTGCGCACCATCCGGACGAACCTGTTCTGGGCGTTCGCCTACAACGTGGCCGCCATCCCGCTGGCCGCGTTCGGCCTGCTCACCCCGATGATCGCCGGCGCCGCCATGGCGTTCAGTTCGGTGTTCGTGGTGTCCAACTCGCTGCTGCTGCGGCGGTTCCGGCCGATCTCCGACTAGGGGGATCCCGGGGCCGCGCGACGGGCCGGAGCCGCCGGTTCCGGCCCCGTCGTCGACGCCCGTCGCGGCAGTATCGCGGTTCGTCGGAAAGTGTCCCCGCTGACTGTCGCTTGCGAGTGATCGGGCCGGCACCCTCGCAGTCGCCAGTTATACTAGGGCTACTGGTATGACAGGAGTTGGGCATGAAGACCTGGAAAGTGGTGGTGGCCTCCGCCGGAGCGCTCGCTCTCGGGTTGGGCACCTGGGCGGGGTGGGGAGTGTGGAACAACCTGACGGCGTCCGACCGGGCCCTGGTCGCCGTGGAGCGGGCCGGCTTCGTGGAGCGAACCGCGACCGTGAACGGGCGCGCGATCGCCTACGGTGAGGGCCCGGACAACGGGCCGGCGCTGCTCCTGATCCATGGCCAGTCCACCGACTGGAAGAGCTACGCGGGTGTCCTCCCGGAGTTGGCGCGCCGCTACCACGTGTACGCCGTCGATTGCTTCGGCCACGGACGCTCCGCGCACGATCCTGCTCTCTACGACGCCGCCGGCCACGGAGTGCAACTCGGGGCATTCCTGGACCAGGTGGTCCGTGGGCCCGTCATCGTGTCCGGGCACTCCTCGGGAGGGCATCTCGCCGCGTGGCTCGCGGCCCATCACCCCGACGTCCGGGGCGTCCTGCTGGAGGACCCGCCCTTCTTCACCACCACGCTGCCGCGGGCGGCGACCACCTGGAACTACGTCGACCTGGCCACCACCGCGCATACTTTTCTCGCCGAGGGTGGCGGCGACTTCGTGGCCTACGTGAACGAGCATCAGCGGATATGGCGGTTCTTCGGTGACTCGGCCGACTGGTTCAGGCAACAGGGACGTGACTATCACACGCGGCATCCTGGCCAGCCGATCAGGTACTGGGCCATGCCCCCGGTGATGAACGAGTCCGTGCGCGGCCTGGCGGCCTACGATCCCCATTTCGGCGATGCCTTCCACACCGCCAGTTGGGACGCGACCTGGGACCAGGCCGCGACGCTGGCGTCCATCGACGTGCCGTCGACGCTGGTGCACACCCGGGTCTCCTACGACGAGGACGGAATCCTGATGGCGGCGATGGGGGAGGAGGAGGCGGCGCGCGCGCGGGCGCTCATCCGGGGCGTGGAGTTCGTCAAGACCGATACGGGCCATGGCTTCCACGTCGAGGATCCCGCCCACTTCATCCGGCTCGTCGACGGGCTCGCCGCTCGGCTTCCGTGAGCCGCGTGGGGGAGAATGGGCGCATGCCGGATCAGCACTTCACCATTCCGTCCGGGCCGCCTCCTGCCGGGCGGCTCGCGGCCACGGTCAAGGTGGGCGCCAAGGGGCAGATCGTGATCCCGCAGGACGCACGTGACATGTTCGGGATCCGGCCAGGTGACACGCTTCTGCTGCTCGCTGACGTCGAGCGGGGGATCGCCATTGTCCGCAACGACGTGTTCCGCGGGTTCACGGATGCCGCGCTCGACCACGCTGCGCCCCCGTTCCCGCCGAAGGACCCTTCTGTCTGACCGGCGCGTCACACCACAGCGACGCCGACAGGCTTGACGGAAGTCGGGCGCTCAGCCCAGCGGGAGCGGGCGGGCCGGGTGCAGGGCGTAGTCGGCCATGTGGTCGAAGACGCCGCGCAACTCCACGCGCGCCGGATCGCGGTAGTAGCCGCGCTGCGCGTCCGGGAAGTCCTCCCAGGCGCCCGAGAAGTCGAACGCCCACGTGAACAGGTCGTGGGGCTCGTCCGACACCGCGAAGAGCACCCGGAACCCGTGCCGCTCCCGGAGCGGGACGACCCGGCGCCACAGGTCCAGGAAGCCCGGCCAGCCCAGGATCGAGTACCGGCGCATCACCACCGTGCCGGCCTCGCCCGCGGCGTCCGGGGTGGTCAGCAGCTCGACGCGCACCGGCCGCTCCACCAGGTTGCCGAAGACGTGCGGCGCCGCTGACCGGCCGACCGCCAGCGCGTCCGGGTCGGTCGCCAGGGCGGCGCCCCGCGGACGTGGTCCGGGTGCGACCACAGCGCGGTCACCTTCGGCTCGGCGTCGGTCTCGACGAACGCCCGGTGCAGCACGAACCCGTGCCGGCGGCGCGCGGCGACCTCGCGCGGCCACACCCCAAGCCAGGCGTCCAGGTGTCCCGGCCGCACGGTGAAGCGCTGCAGCGTCGTCACGCCCGGCGGAACGGGGGCGCGGTCCAGGGGTGGGCTGGCCATGCCCTGATCGTTTCACGGCGCTACGGTGTCCCGGTGTCGTCCTCCGCAACCCGCCCGATCGCGGCGCTGATCCTCACCAACATCCTCGGCGGCGTGGGGGTGGCTTCGGGTGTTGCGGTGGGGGCGCTCCTGGTCGCCAGCCTCGGCGGGACCGCCGTCGCGGGTCTTGGGCAGGCAATGTCGGTGCTCGGCGCCGCCGTCGCCGCCGTCCCGCTCGCCAACCTCGCCGCCCGCCGCGGCCGCCGCATGGCGCTCGGGGTCGGCTACGTCATCGCCGCCCTCGGCGCGGTCGGGATCCTGGCCGGCGCCACCCCGGGGGTGGCTGTGGCTGACACTGGTGGGCGTCACCGCCTTCGGATTCGCCCAGGCGACGAACCTCCAGTCCCGCTACGCCGCCTCGGACGCCGCCCCGCGCGCCACCCGCGGCCGCACCATGTCGATCGTCGTGTGGGCGACCACCATCGGCTCGGTGGTCGGCCCGAACCTGAGCGAGTCCGGCGCCGAACTGGGGCAACGTCTCGGACTCAACCCGCTCGCCGGCCCCTACCTGTTCTCGCTGCTCGCCTTCGCCCTCGCCGCGCTCGTGGTCGTCGCGGTCTACGGACGCGCCGGCGCCGCCCCGGCCGGCTCGATCCCACCCGCCCCGGACGCACCGGACGCCGCCGCGGCGCCGACCCCTGGCCCGACCACGCCGGTTCAGCCGCCAGCCGCGGGCACCGCGACGTCGGCGTTCGGTGGCGTCCCGGCCCCGGTGTCCGGGACCCCCGTTCCGACGCCGGCGTACGGTGCCTCCACCTCGAGGCCTGCCTACGGCGAGCCCCCGGCCCCGCGCCCGGCTCCGCCCCCATCCCGGCCCCGACCCTGCCGCCGGGCTGCGCCCGGGCGCCCTCATGGCGCTGCGCTGGGCGATGGCCCACCCGGTCGCCCGGTTCGCGGTGCTGCTGCTGGTGATCGCCCACGCGGTGATGGTCGGCATCATGTCGATGACCCCGGTGCACCTGGGGCACGAGGGCGAGGGGCTGCGCATCGTGGGCCTGGTCATCAGCCTGCACATCCTCGGCATGTACGCGCTCAGCCCGGTCTTCGGCTGGATGGCCGACCGCGCCGGTCCCCTCAGGACCGCCCTGGTCGGACTGATCATGCTCGGCGCCTCGGCAGCGCTCGTGTTCGTCGGGTCGGCGTCGCTGGCGGTCGTGATGGCCGCCCTCATCCTGCTGGGGCTCGGCTGGTCCGCCTCCACGATCTCCGCGTCGGTGCTGCTCGCCGGGGTGAACGCCGGCGCGCTGCGGGTGCCGCTGCAGGGCGCCACGGACGCGCTGATGAACTACGGCGGCGCCGTCATGGCCCTCATCAGCGGCCCGCTGCTCGCCGCGCTCGGGTTCGGCGGCCTCGCCCTGGTCGCGGGCCTGCTCATCATCCCGGCCGCGGCCTTCGGCTGGATCGCCCGCCGGCACCGCCGCGCCGAGTCCGTGGTCTGAGCCGGACCCTCAGGAGGCGTGCGGACGCCGCCGCCGAGAGATCAGCCAGCGCACCCGCAGCAGGCTCTGCTCCAGCAGCAGCCCGGGGCGACGTCGGTCCCGAGGACCCGCCCCCGCGAGGACCTGCCCGCGGCGCGGGCGGGACGCGGCGGCGGGGTCAGCGGTCCGCGACGTCCCCGTCGATGTAGAGCCAGCGGCCATCCTCGAAGACGAAGCGGCTGCGCTCCCGCAGGACGCCCGCGCGGCGTCCTGCGCGCCAGGACGCGGTGAACGTCACGGTGCCGGCGTCCTCCCACGCCCGCCCGGCCTCGGTCGCCTCGATGACCAGACCTGTCCAGACGGTGTCGGCGTCCAAACTCAGGTCGGCCGGACGCGTCGAGGGGTGCCAGGTGTCGGCCAGGTAGCCGGTCAGCCCGCGCGCGAACGCGGCGTAGCGCGAGCGCATCAGCGCGGACGCCGTGGGTGCGCCGCGGCGTCCGGCGTGGAAGGGCCCGCAGCACGCGTCGTAGGGCTTGCCCGACCCGCAGGGGCACGGGTCGCTCACGGCGCCCCCCGCTCGCCGGGGCCCGACCCGTCGGAGGCCTCCTCAGGGCGCCCACGGTCGTTCCCGCCCGGCGCGTCCTCGTCCGGGTCCGGCGCATCGCCGCCGGCCGGGAGGCCCGGTTCCGCGCCGCCGACGTCCCCGGACCGGGCTGCGGCCCCACCCGGAACGGCCCCACCCGGAACGGCCCCACCCGGAACGGCCCCGCCCGGAACGGCCCCGCCCGGTACGGCCGCACCCGGAATGGTCCCACCCGGAACCGCGTCGCCGTCGGGCGGGATCGCGTGCATGGACTCGGCCACCGGCCGCCCGGCGGCGAGGTCGCGGTACAGGCTGATGATCGCCTCGGACTGGTGGTGGATCGTCCACCAGGACGCCATCTCGCGGGACCGGGCGTGCGCCCGCGCCGCGAAGTCGGGCGACTCCAACCGCCGGATCATCGACACCAACTGCCGGGCCAGCGACTCCGGGGTGGGGCGGGCGAACAGGCCGTTCACGCCCTCGTCGACCACCAGCCGGAGCTCGGGGTCCACGGACACGATCGGCAGCCCCGCGTGCGCCGCCTCGTGCAGCACCAGCGCCTGGGTGTCGGTGGTGGACGGGAACGCGAACACGTCCGCGGACGCGTAGTACGGGCCCAGGTCGTCGCGCGGCACCTGGCCGACGAGGGTGACGCCGCCGCGCCGCCGCGCCGAGCGGAGCTTCTGCGCCAGCGTCGAGGACACCTTCCAGTCGCCGACGAACATCAGCTCGGCGTTCGGGATCTCCTCCCGGACCCACGCGAAGGCGTCCACGAGCAGGGCGATGTTCTTCTCCGGCGCGATCCGCCCCACGTACAGGATCCGCGGCCCGGACGCCGCCGGCAGCGGCCGGCCCTCGGGGAGGGCGTCCAGGCCGTTGGGGACCACCCGGATCCGGGAACGGAACGCGAGCTCGCGGACGCGCAGCGCCGTCTTGTCGGAGGGGGCCGTCACCAGCTCGGCGGCCTCCAGCATGCCGCGGGCGGCGTTGAGCAGGCTGCGGCGCGACAGGCTGCCGCCGCGCAGGCGGAACCGGAGCCGCCGCAGCGACAGCCAGTTGCGGTCGACGAGCCAGCGCCGCATCTCCTGAAGCTGCGGGCGCTTCATGCCCCGCGTGGCGACCTTCAGCAGTTGGTAGAAGGCGTCCATGAAGGGCGTGAGCATCGCGTAGTGGTCGGCGTAGGCCTCGAAGTCGGTGTGCCAGGTCACCAGCAGCGGGCGCTCGACCCGGTCGGCGGCCCAGACCCCCAGCAGCCCGATCGGGCCCAGCCCGTGCACGTGGATGATGTCGGGCGGGTCGGCGGCGAACTCGTCCAGCGCCCGCTCGAAGCCGCGGCCGCCCGCGACGGCGACCGGGACGCCGGGCAGCTTGATCGAGGGCAGCCGCTTCTCCGAACGCAGCGGATGGTCGCGGTACGGATTGGGCCCGTCGGTGGCCGGCGCCACCACGAGCACCTCGAAGCCTGCGGCGAGCAGTTCCCGCTCCAGGAACTGGACCGCGAACAGCAGCCCGCTGGGGGAGGGGCCGTAGTTGTCGGTGAACAGCGCCACCCGTAACCGACGGCCCGTCGGCGCCGCTCCGGAGGGGACGCCGTGGGCGGCGGGGCTGTGGCGGGCGCGGGTCGGCTTGGAGGGTTCCATCGCCCCCGATCCTACGGGGAAGGGCGACCGCCCGCGGCCGGGCGCGGTTGCGAGGAACGCCTCCGCCCGCGGCGGGATCGGATTACCGTGAAAACGGAGGGGTCACGACGGTGGCCTCCCCGCTACACCCCCGAAGCTGTTACCCCACAGAAATGGAGCGTGACGTCATGACGTCGTACGTGGCAGTGCTGACCTTCCCCAACAGCGCGGACGTCTACCAGGCGTACTCGGACCTGAAGTCGTCCCCCGTCATCGGCGAGGTGGGCTCGGCGGTGATCCTTCAGCGGGACGCCGACGGTGCCCTCACCGTCCCGCAGGACTTCGACCCCGGCGCCGGCGCCGGCGTCGCGACCGGCTCGCTCGTCGGCCTGCTGGTCGGCATCCTGGGCGGACCGCTCGGCATGCTGCTGGGCTGGGGCGCCGGCGCGGCGATCGGCGCCCTGACCGACGCGGATCGCGCCGACGACGCCGACTCGGCGCTGTCGGTGCTCGCGCGGAGCGTCCCCGCCGGGCGCAACGCCCTGGTGCTCCAGACCGAGGAGACCGACGAGTCCGCCCTCGACCACTTCGCCGCCGACCGCGGCGCCACCATCGTGCGCCAGCCGCTCGACGAGGTGCTCGCCGAGGCGGAGGCGGAACAGGACGCAGCCGAGGTCGCGCGCGAGGCTGCGAGCGAGAAGCTGCGGTCGGAGCGCAAGGCCGGGCGCAAGGAGAAGATCGAGGACCGCATCGCCGCGCTGAGGGCGAAGCTGGAGCAGCTCTAGGCCGGCGCCCACCCATGCACGAGGTCCCCGACCACGCTGTCGGGGACCTCGTCGGCGGAGCAGGTCCGCCTCAGGGTGGCTTCGGACCCGCTAGAGCGAGCCGTACCGTTCCTTGGCCGCCTGGATCGCCCCGACGTAGCCGCCGCGCTCGATCGCGTCGGCGTCGGTGACCATCGGCAGCGCCACCATGCCGCGCATCTGGTCCAGCGAGGTGAACCCCTTGCGGACCAGCCAGCTGTGCAGCCCGCCCACGAGTTCGGCTGTGTAGCCGCGCCCGTGCCGGATGAGCGACGCCGTCGTCATCACGACGTCGGCCCCGGCCAGCAGGTACTTCACGACGTCGTCGCTGGTCTCCACGCCCGTGGACCCCGCCAGCGAGGCCCGCGTGTGGTTGCGGAGCGCCGCGATCCACGTGCGGGGGAGCCGGCCCTCGTGCGGCGTGGACAGGTCGAAGGACGTGTCCATCCGCAGGGTCTCTGGGTCGATGTCCGGCTGCAGGAAACGGTTGAACAGCACCAGGCCCGCCGCGCCGGCGTCCACCAGCTGCAGGGCCATGTTGCCCGGCGAGCTGAAGTACGGCGACATCTTCACCGACACCGGGATCCGGACCGCGTCGGCGACAGCCGCCACGATCTCCAGGTGCCGCTTGGCGACGACGTCGCCGGTCGTGGCGATGTCGCCGGGCACGAAGTAGATGTTCAGCTCGATCGCGGACGCCCCCGCGTCGGCCAGCTCGCGGGCGAACTCGACCCAGCCGCCCAGGTCGGCGCCGTTGAGCGAGGCGATGATCGGGACGTCGACCGCGTTGACGGAGCGCTCGACCAGCGACAGGTAGGTGTACGCAGCCGACTTGGTCGTGATCGGGTTCGCCGGGAAGTAGTCCAGCGCCTCGGGGGAGGCGTTCTCATGCGACGCGATCAGCGCCTCGTCACGGGCGACCTCGGCGCGCAACTGCTCCTCGAACAGCGAGTAGAGCACGATCGCGGACGCCCCGCCCTCGGCCAGGCCCTTCACGCCGTCGACGTTCTGGCTGAGCGGACCGGCGGACGCAACGACGGGGTGCTTGAGCTCGAGCCCCAGGTAGGTGGTGGTCAGATCCATCGCTCACTCCTTCGCATCGGCGGCGAACTGGCCGGCCCCGCGGGCCGCCATCTCCTCGTAGTCGCGCCAGCGGCGCTCGACCTGCTGCTGCCCGAACTCCAGCATCCGCTCGGCGGCCTCGGGGTCGGACTGCCGCAGCATCCGGAACCGTAGCTCGTTCTCGTGGTACTTGCTCAGCGGGAAGCGCGGGCGCGGCGAGTCCAGCAGGAACGGGTTCCGGCCGGCCATCCGCAGCACCGGGTTGTACCGCATCAGCGGCCAGTGCCCCGAGTTGACGGCCAGGTACTGCTGGTCGAGGCCCTTCTTCATGTCGATGCCGTGGGCGATGCAGTGGCTGTAGGCCAGGATGATCGACGGCCCGTCGTAGGCCTCGGCCTCCCGGAACGCCTTCAGCGTCTGCTCCGGGTCGGCACCCATCGCCACGCGGGCGACGTACACGTTGCCGTAGGAGATCGCCTGCAGGGCCAGGTCCTTGGAGATGGTCTCCTTGCCGGCGGTGGCGAACTTCGCCACCGCGCCCATCGGCGTCGCCTTGGACGCCTGGCCACCGGTGTTGGAGTACACCTCGGTGTCCAGCACCAGCACGTTGACGTCCCGGCCCGAGGCGAGCACGTGGTCCAGGCCGCCCGAGCCGATGTCGAAGGCCCAGCCGTCGCCGCCCACGATCCACACCGAGCGGCGCAGCAGGTGGTCGGCCACCGAGCGCAGGTCGGCCGCCTTGGGGCCCTCGAGGCCGTCCAGGACGCCCTTGAGCTCCTCGACGCGGGTGCGCTGGGCGCTCAGGTCGGACTCGTACTGCTGCTCGGCGTCCAGGATGGCGTCCACCAGGTCGTCGTTGCCGATGACGGGACGCATCTCGTCCAGCCGGGTGCGCGCCAGCTCGGTCTGCAGGTCGGCGGCCAGGCGCAGGCCCAGGCCGAACTCGGCGTTGTCCTCGAACAGCGAGTTGGACCAGGCCGGGCCGCGGCCGTACTTGTTGCTCGACCACGGCGTGGTGGGCAGGTTGCCGCCGTAGATCGAGCTGCAGCCCGTCGCGTTGGCGATGGACGCGCGCCCGCCGAACAGCTGGCTCAGCAGCTTCAGGTAGGGCGTCTCGCCGCAGCCGGTGCAGGCGCCGGAGAACTCGAACAGCGGTTCGAGGTACTGGACGCCGCGGACCGTCGCGAAGTCCACCCGGCTGCGCCGGTTGATCGGCAGCGACTCGAAGAACGCCACGTTGGTGCGTGCGGGCTCGCGGTCCTCGACGAGCTCGAGGTTGATCGCCTTGCGGTTGTGGCCGCCGTTGCGCACCTTGACCGGGCACGCCTCGACGCACAGGCCGCAGCCGGTGCAGTCCTCGGCGTACACCTGCAGGGTGTAGCGGGCCCCGGGCAGGCCGGCCGCGTTCAGCTCGGCGGTCTGGAAGCCGTCGGGCATGCCGTCGAGCGCCGTCTCGGGGTAGTACTTGGCGCGCAGCACCGAATGCGGGCACACGAAGGCGCAGTTGCCGCACTGGATGCACTCCTGGGGGTCCCACACGGCGACGATGTCGGAGATGTTCCGCTTCTCGTACTGCGTGGTGCCGCTGGGGTAGGTGCCGTCCACCGGCAGCGCCGACACCGGCAGCAGGTCGCCGTTGTCGAGCAGCATCTGCGCGGTCACGTCGCGGACGAACTCGGGCGCGTGGTCCGGCACGGGGGCGAGCAGCTGCTTGTCCGAGACGGGCGCGTCCGGCACCTCGACGCGGTGCAGGTGCGCGACGGCGGCGTCCACGGCGTTCTCGTTCTTGGCCACCACGTCGGCGCCGCGGCGTCCGTACGTCTTGCGGATGGACTCCTTGACCGCCTCGACGGCGTCCTCGCGCGGCATCACCTTGCTGATGGCGAAGAAGCACGTCTGCAGCACGGTGTTGGTGCGGTTGCCCATGCCGGCGGCGCGGGCGACCGCGTTGGCGTCGATCGTCCACAACTCGCAGTCCAACTCGATGAGGCGGCGCTGCATCCCGACCGGCAGGTGCGCGAACAGCTCGTCGGGGCTGTGGTGGCTGTTGACCAGGACGACGGTGCCCCGGCGGGCCATCTTGAGCACGTCGACGCGCTCGAGGATCGACCAGTGATGGACGCCGATGAAGCCGGCCGCGTTCACCAGGTAGGGCGCGGTGATCGGCTTGGGGCCGAAGCGCAGGTGGCTGACGGTGCGGCTGCCGGACTTCTTGGAGTCGTAGACGAAGTAGCCCTGGGCGTACGTCCCGTCCTGGCTGCCGAGGATCTTGATGGTGTTCTTGTTGGCGCCGACCGTGCCGTCGGAGCCGATCCCGAAGAAGACCGCGCGCAGCGTCTTGTCGGACTCGACGTCGATCTCGGGGTAGTCGATGCTCAGCATCGTCACGTCGTCGTTGATGCCGACGGTGAACCGGGGCCGCGGCGAGGGCTTGTCGAGCTCGTCGAAGACGCCGATGACCATGCCCGGCGTGAACTCCTTGCTGGACAGCCCGTAGCGTCCGCCGATCACGCGCGGCAGGGTGGCCCGCGCGCCGGAGGAGACCGCCTCGGCCAGCGCCGAGGTCACGTCGAGGAACAGGGGCTCGCCGCCCGCGCCGGGCTCCTTGGTGCGGTCCATGACCGCGATGCGGGTGGCCGAGGCCGGGATGGCCGCGAGCAGCTGCTCCACGGGCAGCGGGCGGTAGAGCCGGACGTGGACGACGCCCACCTTCCGGCCGCGCTCGTTCATGTACTCCACGGCCTGCACGGCGGTCTCGATGCCCGAGCCCATGATGACGATGACGGCTTCGGCGTCCGGGTCGCCGTGGTACTCGACCAGGCCGTAGCCGCGTCCGGTGAGCGCGCGGTACTCGTCCATGGCCTGCTGGACGATGCCGGGCACCTTCTCGTAGAAGGGGTTGACCGTCTCGCGGCTCTGGAAGTAGGTGTCGGGGTTCTGCGCCGTGCCGCGGATGTAGGGGTGCTCCGGGCTCAGGGCCCGGTTGCGGTGCTCGATGATGAGCTCCTCGGGCACGTAGGCGCGCAGGTCGTCGTCGCTGAGCATGTCGAGCGTGTTCAGCTCGTGGCTGGTGCGGAAGCCGTCGAAGAAGTGCAGGAACGGGACGCGGCTGCGCAGCGTGGAGAGCTGCGCGATGGCCGCCATGTCGTGCGCTTCCTGCACCGACGCCGAGCTGAGCAGGGCGAAGCCGGTCTGCCGGACCGCCATGACGTCCTGGTGGTCGCCGAAGATGGACAGGCCCTGGGCGGCCAGCGAGCGGGCGGCGACGTGGAACACCGTCGAGGTCAGCTCGCCGGCGATCTTGTACATGTTCGGGATCATGAGCAGCAGGCCCTGCGACGCGGTGAACGTCGTGCTCAGCGCGCCGCCCTGGAGGGCGCCGTGCAGCGCGCCGGCGGCGCCGCCCTCGGACTGCATCTCGATGACGGTGGGCTTGACGCCGAAGACGTTGCGGCGCCCCTGGCTGGCCCAGTCGTCGGCGAGCTCGGCCATGGTCGAGCTCGGGGTGATCGGGTAGATGGAGCACAGCTCGTTGAGCCGGTAGGCGACGGAGGCGGCCGCCTCGTTGCCGTCGATGATCGCTCGGGTCATGGTCGTGTCAGTCCTTCTCAGCGCTCGGGGATCATCTCGATGGCGTGGACCGGGCACTGCTCGTAGCAGGTGCCGCAGCCGGTGCACTTGGCGTAGTCGTACTTGTAGCGCAGCCCCTTGCCGAGTTTGATGACCGCGTCCTCGGGGCACGAACCCAGGCAGCCGTCGCACTCGATGCAGTTGCCGCAGCTCAGGCAGCGCCACGCCTCGGTGCGGGCCTCGGTCTCGGTGAGGCCGCCGACGACCTCGTCGAACGCGACGCGCGCGGCGACGGCGAGCTCGGGCTGGGTGGTGCGGCGGTTGTCGCCCCAGTACCAAAGATTGAGCTTGTCGAAGCTGGCCAGGTCGTGCTTCTCGGTGAGGATCGCGGGCATGTTGGACAGCCACAGGTCGATCATCTTGGCGGCCTTCTTGCCGTGGCCGACGCCGATGGTCACCGTGCGCTCGGAGGGCACCGCGTCGCCACCGGCGAAGATGCCGGGGACGTCGGTCATGAGGGTCCTGGGGTCGACGTTGACGACGTCGCCGTCGAAGCTCATGCCGGGGATCGAGTGCAGGAAGCCCGAGTCGGCCTCCTGGCCCAGCGCGAGGATGACCGTGTCGGCCTCCAGCGTCTCGAAGCGGCCGGTGCCGCGCGCCTTGCCGGCGTCGTCGAGCTCCATGATCTCGACCTGCATCTGGCCCTCGTCGAACTGGTTGATGGTGCGCAGCCAGTTCATCTTGACGCCCTCGCGGACGGCCTCGGCGTGCTCCTCGGCGTGCGCGGGCATCTGCTCCTGCGTCCGCCGGTAGACCACGATCGACTCCTCGGCGCCCAGGCGGCGGGCGGTGCGGGCGGCGTCCATGGCGGTGTTGCCGGCGCCGTAGACCGCGACGCGGCGTCCGATCAGCGGGCGCTCGCCGGAGGCGACGTCGCGCAGGAAGCTCACGGCGTCCACGATGCGCCCGGCGTCCATGGTGGGGATGTCGACCCGCTTGGACAGGTGCGCCCCGATCGCGACGAACACGGCGTCGAAGTGGCCGGCCTTCTGCTCGGCGAGCAGGTCCTCGACCTTGTGGTTCTGCACGAACCGGACGCCCAGGTTGCGGATGCGCTCGATCTCGGCGTCCAGGACATCGCGGGGAGGCGGTACTCGGGGATGCCGTAGCGCATCATGCCGCCGGGCAGCTCGGACCCGTCGTGGATCTCGACCTCGTGGCCGAGCATCGCCAGGTGGTAGGCGGCCGACAGGCCCGAGGGGCCGGACCCGATCACCAGGACGCGGCGTCCGGAGGTGCGGGCGGGCTTGAGGAACTGCCAGGCGTTCTCGATGGCGGCGTCGCCGAGGAACCGCTCGACCGAGTGGATGGAGACGGCGCCGTCCAGCTCGATGCGGTTGCAGGCGGTCTCGCACGGGTGGTAGCAGACCCGGCCGTGGATCGCCGGGAACGGGTTGTTGCGGGTCAGCTCGCGCCACGCGCCCAGGTCGTCCTTGGCCTTGACGAGGCGCAGCCACTCTTGGATGTTCTCGCCGGCGGGGCAGGCGTCGTTGCAGGGCGGCAGCAGGTCGACGTAGATCGGCATCCGGACGCGCACGGGTCCGACGCGGCCCGCCGAGGTGCCCAGATCGGGCAGTTGTGTCAGGTTGCGGGTCGTGGGCTGGTCCATGCTCAACCTCCGAGTCGGGGCACTGATGCGGTAACACTACCTTTTGTAGTAGATCCCCGCAGGCTTGGCAAGCGTTTTCCCGAGAGATAATTCGGCAAGGTTGTCGACACGAAAAACATTTCGTGTTAGTGGGGCTGATGATGGGGTTCGCCGCTCGCGCTGCTGCGTCCCGCGTTGGGGGCGGTCTGGGGCGCGTCGCCCGCGTTCGCGACGAGTGGCCCGCGTTCGCGACGAGTGGCCCGCGTTCGCGACGAGTGGCCCCCGTTCGCGACGAGTGGCCCCCGTTTGCGACGAGTCGCCCTCGTTTGCGACGAGTCGCCCTCGTTTGGGACGGGCCGCCCCCGTTTGCGACGAGCAGCCCGCGTTCGCGACGAGCCCCCCGTTCGCGACGAGTCGCCCCCATTCGCGTCAGTTGCCCACGTAGGAAAGGGGGCAACTGGCGCTAGCGGGGGCGACTGGCCGCGGCCGTCTCACTGCAGGGGGCTGTGAGAGCCCCCGTGATCGAGCGGGCGTCTCGCGGCGGGCTGGCGTCTCGCGGCGGGTTGGGTGTCCCGTTCATCGAAGAGGCGGGACGTGGTCGGAGCCGAACGCGGTGCCGCAGTGGCGAGACGTCCAGGTCGGCGGCCGGTCAGGACGCCGAGGTGCGGACCATGCGGTGCATCATGAGGTCGCCCCATTCGGGGCCGGAGCGGCCGCCGAAGCCGTCGAGGCGGAAGCCGTTGCGCTCGTAGAACCGCTGCGCGCCCGCGTTCCCGTCGATCACCCAGAGGTAGGCGTCCTGGTGGTCGGGTAGGACGGCGTCCAGGAGTTCCTGGCCCAGGCCGCCGCCGCGCACCTCGGGCATCACGTACAGCGTGTCGAGGCACCGCTGCGCGCCCGCCGGGACGTGGGCGTCCCCGAACAGGTGGAGTTCCCAGTCGCCGACGCCCTTGAAGGCCGACGCCACGCCGATGACGGCGCCGCGCGCGCTGCGCGCGATCCGGTGGCGCGCCTCGGGTTCCACGCCGGCCTCGGCGGCCGCCGCCTCGGCGTCCAGGTCGGCCGCGAAGGCGGCCCGTCGCTCCGGCGCGGACTCCCACAAAGCGGCCGCGTGGCCGGCGTCGGCGAGGTGGGCGTAGGCGACGTGCTGCATGGCGATGTGGGCGCGGACGGTGTCGTCGATGTCGGCCGCCGTGAGCGGCGCGATGGAGGCGTGGTGCATCCCTCCATGATCGCAAACCAGGGGGTCCGCGCGCGCATCGGGGTTGCCGCGAGTTGCTGCAACCCGACGGCAATGTTCCGATTTGGGTGGTGAGACCCCGGCGTCCGTGTTGCACTCTACTTACACGAGCAACGCAAGATCTGCTTACACGAGCAATGATCGTGTGGTCAGCGATGACACCCGATGCGGGGTGTTGTGGCCGGCCCTCGGTGGGCCTCAGGCTCGCCTCACACACAAGGAAAGGCCGACACAGGTGTCAGACAACAACCAGGGTCCGGACGAGGACCAACTCTGGGGAGCTTCCCGCGTCTCCGGGACCGACGACTTCGCCGCGATGACCCCGCAGGGCGTCACCGTCCTGGACGGCGACGAGGACGATGACGAGCGGGACTTCGTGCCCCGCAGGGCCGCTTCATGGGCGCCCTGTCGCTCGGCGTCTCCCAGTCGATCGACAACTCCGAGGGCGGCGTCTCGAAGACGTTCTTCCCGCAGATCATGGTCGCCTTCGGGCTCGGCGACGCCCAGCTCGGCCTGCTGAACGCGCTCAGCAACGCGGCCCGCATGATCTTCGGGCCGGTCTGGGCGATGCTCGCCGACCGGTTCGGACGCAAGCCCATCCTGTTCGTCGTCACCGGCGTCTGGGGCCTGTGGACCATCGCGACCGGCTTTGCGACGAGCTGGCCGATGCTGCTCGTCCTGTACTCGGTCGCCCTGATCGGCACCGTGGCGTCCGAGCCCATCCTGAACGGCCTGCTGGGCTCGCTCTACAAGCGCTCCGAGCGGGGCCGGGCGTTCGGCATCGTCCGCTCGACGTCCTCCGGCGTCGCGATCGTGCTGACGCCGCTGCTGGGCCAGTTCGGCCACAACCCCGAGGGCTGGCGCTACGCGATGATCGCGATGGGCGTGCTGTCGCTGCTGTCCGGCGTCCTGATCCTGCTCTTCGTCAAGGAGCCCAAGGAGGTCGCCGCCGACGACCGCGCCGAACTCAAGGCCGACGCCGGCATGTTCTCCTGGGCCGACGTCCCGAAGCTGTTCAAGATCCCCACGATCGCGTTCATGGCCCCGATGCTGCTGCTCGTCACCTCGCTGGTGCTGTTCGGCTTCATGAACCAGGTGTGGGCCCGCGACCTCGGCTACGGCGTGGTCAACGCGTCCTACCTCAACACCGTCTTCCAGATCGGCTCGACGCTGTCGGCGCTGCTGGGCGGCTTCCTCGCCGACTTCTTCGTCCGCAAGCTCGGCCCCAAGGGTCGCGTCACCCTGTTCCAGCTCTACGCGGTGTCGTTCGGCATCATCATCGCCCTCACGATGTACTTCTCGTCCTGGTGGGACGCCGACGTGTCGCCGGGCACCGGCCAGACGGTCACCAACGACCCGAGCCTGCTGTACTACGTGATGGTCTTCCTCATGGGCCTGGTGTTCTCGATCGGCTTCACCGGGTGCGTGCTGCCGATGATCTCCACGGTCTGCCCCAAGCAGCTCTCGGCGACCGCGTTCGCGGTGCTGTTCTCCCTGATCCAGGGCGGCATCAACGTGGTCTACAACCTGGCCGTCGGCCAGATCGCCGACGCCATCGGCAGCCTGCCGCTGACGATCCTGGTCGGCGTCTCGGTCCCGTACTTCCTGAACGCGATCTACTGGTTCGTCTTCTACAAGACCTACCCCAAGGACATCGCCCTGCAGGATCAGCGCAGCGAGCTGATCGCCCAGGGCAAGTTCTGAGTGCTCGTCTCAGGGCCGCGGTTCTGAGCGCCCGAAGTTCTGGGCCCAAGTTCTGATCCCTCCGGACCGACCAACCCTCACCGCAGGGCCGGACGCCTCGGCGTCCGGCCCTGCGGTGTCCGCGCTTGGGGCGGGTTCGACTCGGGCCGCCCGAATCAACGACGCGCCGCCCGCGTGTACGTCGAGTCGCCCGCGTTGGTGACGATCCGCCCGCGTTCGCGACGAGCCGCCCGCGTTGGTGACGAGCCGCCCGCGTTCGCGACGAGCCCCCCGCGTTCGCGTCACGCCGCCCGCGTTTGTGACGAGCCGCCCGCGTTTGTGACGAGCCGCCCGCGTTCGCGACGAGCCCCCCGCGTTCGCGTCACGCCGCCCGCGTTTGTGACGAGCCGCCCGCGTTGGTGACGAGCCGCCCGCGTTCGCGACGAGCCCCCGCGTTCGCGTCACGCCGCCCGCGTTTGTGACGAGCCGCCCGCGTTGGTGACGAGCCGCCCGCGTTCGCGTCGAGCCGCCCGCGTTGGTGACGAGCCGCCCCCGTTTGCGACGAGTCGCCCTCGTTTGTGACGAGCCGCTCCGTTTCCGGTCAGTTGCCCCCGG
This sequence comes from Propioniciclava coleopterorum, assembly GCF_011393335.1. Taxonomy (NCBI): domain Bacteria; kingdom Bacillati; phylum Actinomycetota; class Actinomycetes; order Propionibacteriales; family Propionibacteriaceae; genus Propioniciclava; species Propioniciclava coleopterorum. The sequence goes on from NZ_CP049865.1 coordinate 2,104,795, forward strand.
TGCAACGGGGGCGACTGACCCGAACGGGGGCGACTCGGCGCGCGGGAGGAGTCCGCGTGCGAAGCGCGTCGCCCGGCAGGCGTGTAGACGCCGTCGCGGACGTGGGGTCCACCCGGACATCGGGACCTCGGGTTCTGCAGGGTCCTCCACCTTCGCGGGCCGGGTTGCCCACCGCGAGCCGGTCGCGGAGTGGGCCGGGCCCCAGGAAGCCGAAGCTCAGTCGAACTTCACGAAGGCGCGGATGGGGGAGTCCATGTCGCGGATCTCGGTGAACCCCCGCGCCTCGTAGAACGCGCGCTGACGCGGCTCGTCGTCGGTGATCAGGGCCTTCTGCCGCACGGTGCAGAAGGGTTCCAGGACGCTCTGGAGCAGGCGCGTCCCGATCTGGCGCCGCTGGTGCGTGGGCGCGACCAGGATGTCCTGCAGGTAGACGATCGTCAGGCCGTCGCCGACGACGCGCGCCAACCCGACGAGCCGGTCGCCGTCCCGCGCGCAGACCACCCGCAGGGATCGGCTCATCGCGTCGTAGAGCAGCGAGGGGTCCCGGGTGTAGGTGTTCCAGCCGACGCTGTCGTAGAGGGCGACGAGTTCCTCGACGCGGGGGAGGTCGTGGTCCGTCAGCTGGATGCGGGGCATGGGGACGACCCTAGGCCGCGGCTCGGTGGACCAGGCGCAACGCCGCACCGTGGTGCGCAAGACCGGCGTGTGGCAATCGGGACGTCGTGCGCGGTGTGCAGGCTCAGACCGGGCGCATCGGTCGGCGCATGGTCGGCCCGGCCCGAGCACGGCCGCGCGTCGCGCTGGCCGGGCTACCTCGTCGGGCGAGGGGAGTTCTGAGGGGCTGACGCCACGCGCGTCAGCGCACCAGCGCGCCGATCCCGGCGAACAGGCCCCAGATCAGCAGGCCGACCAGGACGAGGGAGACCACCACGAACGCGGCCACCATGGCGACGGCCAGCCCGAGGTAGCCCTTGGCGCTGACGTCGACGCGGCGGCCCGTCCGGACGCACTCCTCGAGCAGCCGGTAGTTCTTGCGGTTGGCCCGGTGCAGCACGTCGAGGGCGTCGCCGGCGACCGGGACGAAGCCCATGCCGGTGTCCAGCAGCAGGTTGCCGCCCATCCTGGCCAGCACCGGCAGCGGGACGCGCTGGCGGACGGCGTCCACCATGATCGCGCTCGACAGGCCGGTGCCGATGAGGTCGCCCACGCCGGGGATGAGCCCGACGACGGCGTCCGCGCCGATCCCGAAGGTGGTGCCGGGCACGCGGATCAGGTCGTCGGTGAACCGGGCCAGTGCCCGGCTCATCGTGATGTCGGGATAGGGCTCCCGCGGCGGTGTGCTCACGCCCCGAGGCTAGTGCGGCGGGGCGCGGAGCGGCATCGGGGCACCCCCGAGCCGACGCGGACGCCACCCCGGACGCCGAGCGGGCAGCACGTCCTGACAGCGCGCGCCGGAACGCCGCGGCTCGGCGGCCGCAAGAAGGGCGCTGGATGTCCTGACCGGACGCGTTGATCAATGTGCCCGCTCGAGGCGTCGCACGGTCTCGACGTGGTCCGCCAGTTCATCGTCGGTGAGAGGTGGCAGTCGGAGGAACCATCGGAAGAGGAGGGGCGCCAGAAGGAGCTCCATGGCTTGCTCGGCGTCGGCGAAGCCGTCTGCAGCGACCAGCCGGGCGAACTGCCGTTGCTGGGGCTGTAACAGCGCGGTGTGGAACTGGCGGGCGATCGCGTCGTCGCTCTGAACAGCAGCGGCCAACATCCGCAGCAGTGAGGCTCGTGGTTCGGATGCGAGTTCGGCGCTGGTCGCCTTCAATGCCTCAAGCAGTTCGGGGTGGCCGACGAGGGGCTCGGCCGCAGCGGATTCTGCTGCCAGAGCATCGAACAGGAGGGCATGCAGCGATGGCCACGTGCGGTAGAGCGTTTGCTTTCCGACACCCGCTTCGGCGGCGATTCCCTCCATGGTCAGAGCGCTCGGTCCGCCGCGCTCGGCGAGATGCAGGACGGCGGCGAACACACGCGCAGCAGTGGTAGGGCGGGCCATGGCCAGAGTATAAACGAGACGCAGCGTCTCGTTTGGTGTTCAATGACGCCATGACGACAACGAACACCTGGCTCATCACCGGCGCGAGCAGCGGTCTTGGTCTTGCCTTGACCCAGAAAGTATTGGCTGCGGGCCATCGCGTCGTGGCCACCAGCCGCTCGGGCGCGCTGCCTGTGCAGCACCCAGCTCTGACCGTGATGCACCTGGATCCGACCGACCGGAGAGAGTGTCGGCGAGCCGTCCAGGAAGCTCACGAGGTCGCAGGCCGACTCGACGTCCTGGTGAACAACGCGGGCTACGGCCTCGTGGGCGCCGTCGAGGAAGTCAGCGAGGAGCAAGCGAGGGCCATCCTTGAGGTCGACCTCTTCGGCCCCTTGTGGCTCACCCAGGCGGCGATCCCGCTGATGCGCGCTCAGGGCAGGGGCCACATCGTGCAGGTCTCCTCGACCGGCGGGGTCGGCTCCATGCCGATGCTCGGCCTGTACAACGCCGCGAAGTGGGGCCTTGAGGGTTTCACCGAGTCCCTGGCTGGCGAGGTCAGCTCCATGGGTGTGCGTGCCACCCTCGTCGAGATCGGCGCCATGGATACCGAGTGGGCGACCTCGGGGATGCAGTTCAGCTCGCCGCTTCCCGCGTACGACGAACTGCGCCGACAACTCTTCGGAACCTCCCTCGTGCCCTGGCCGAGCGAGCCTGGGGCCACGGGCGGCGGCTCGTCTCCGGCAGTCATCGCCGAGGGGATTCTCGCCCACGTGAACGCGGAAGAAGGGCCCCTACGGCTGGTCCTCGGTGAGGGCGCCGCCGACCAGATCCGCATGGTTCTCGATCAACGCCACCGGGACTATGCGCGTCAGCCGGGGTTCCGGGTCGAGGGCTGACATCCGCCGCGCGGCCGGATGCGCGCCTCGCTTGGGCTCAGTCACGCTGAGCGCTGGGGACGCTGGGCGTCGAGTTGGAGTCCGCCGCGCCCCTCGGCGGCGCGCCGCTCAGCGTCCCCATCGCCCATGAATCGCGCGACGGCAGGGCTCCCCGGTCAGGAAAGCTAGAAGTAGACGGCGACCGGACGGCCGTTGGGGCCGTCCATCACGGTGATGTCGGTGTTGAAGATCGTGCTCAGGACGCCGTCCTGCATGATCGCCTCGGGGGTGCCGAACTCGGCGATCACGCCGTCCTTCATCGCGCAGATGTAGTCGGAGTAGGCCGCCGCGAAGTTGATGTCGTGCAGCACCACGATGATGGTGCGGTCGAACTCGGCGGCCGCGCGCCGCAGGTGGCGCATCATCGCGACCGAGTGGGCGATGTCGAGGTTGTTGAGCGGCTCGTCCAGCAGGACGTGGTCGGTCTCCTGGCACAGCACCATCGCGACGTAGGCGCGCTGCCGCTGCCCGCCGGAGAGCTGGTCGAGGTAGCGTCCCTCGAGTTCGCCGAGATCGAGGAAGTCGATGTAGCGGCTGATGATCTCCTCGTCCGCGCGGGTCAGGCGGCCCTGACTGTGCGGGAAGCGTCCGAACCCGACGAGCTGGCGGACCGTCAGCCGGGTGATGAAGTGGTTCTCCTGCCGCAGGATCGACAGGATCTTGGCCAGGTCGCGCGATTTGGTGGACGCCACGTCGTACCCGGCGACCTCGATGGCGCCCTCGTCCATCCCGAGCAGCCGGCCGATCATGGTGAGCATGGTGGACTTGCCGGCGCCGTTGGGTCCCACGAGCGCGGTGATCCCGCCGGTGGGGATCGTCAGGTCGATCGGGCCGATCGCCACCTCGGAGCTGTAGCGCTTGACGACGCTGTCGAGGGAGATCACAGGCGGCCCTTCTTGAGGATGACGATCAGGAACACGGTGCCGCCGACGAGCTCGATGATGATCGAGACGACGCCGGAGCCGTAGAAGATGTGGTTCATGACGAAGTAGGCGGCGCTGAGCACCACGAACCCCGTCAGCGCCGCGACCGGGAACAGGTAGCGGTGGTCGAACGTGTCCGCGAACTGGTAGGCCAGCGTGGCGACGAGGAAGCCCAGGAACGTCAGGGGCCCGACCAGCGCCGTGGACGTCGCGATCAGCGCGGACGCGGCGATCAGGACGATGATCATGGTCCGGCGGTGGTTGACGCCCAGGTTGACGGCGGCGTCCCGGCCCAGGCTGAGGGTGTTCAGCGAGCGCGACATCGCCCACAGGACGGCGACGGAGACGACGACGAGGGGGATGGCGACCGGGAAGTAGGCGGGGTTGGCGTTGCTGACCGAGCCGAACATCCGCGCCGTGAGGACGTCGAACTCGCTCGGCGTGAGCAGGCGCTGCATGAACGAGGAGACCGCGCCGAGGCCGCCGCCGATCACGATGCCGATCAGCAGCATCACCTGGAGGTTCGCGAAGCGTCCCGACAGCAGCCAGCCGTACAGCGCGCAGGCCAGCGCCATCATGATCACGACCTGGAACACGAACGACCACACGCCCGTGAACGAGACCAGCCCGGCCAGGCCGAACAGATACACCGAGGTGGTCTGGATGGCCCGGTACAGCGACTCGAACCCCATGATGGACGGCGTCAGGATGCGGTTGTTGGTGACGGTCTGGAACGCCACCGTGGCGACGGCCTGGCAGACCGCGATGAGCGCCATCACGAAGACGGCGACCGAGCGGTGCTGCGCGATCAGCCAGAAGCCGCGGGTGCCGAGGGGCATCGGGTTGGCGTAGCTGATGAGCAGGGTGCCGAACAGCAGCGCCAGCCCGACCAGCGCGGCGACGACCAGCCAGTAGCGGCGGGCGGCGCGCGGCGTCGGGAACGCGCCCGACCGTCGGGGCGAGGACGCCTCGCGCGGGGCGGCGGGCGCGTGGGGGGCGGCGGTGATCAGGGCCATGGTCGTTACCTCACAGGGCCCCGGCGCGGCGCTGGCGCAGGAGCAGGGCGATGAAGACGGCCGCACCCACGATCCCGAGGATCAGGGAGACGGGCACCTCGAAGGGCATGATGATGACGCGGCTGATGATGTCGCAGGCGGTGACGATCCCGACGCCGAGCAGCGCCACCCAGGGCAGGTTGCTGCGCAGGTCGTCGCCGCGGATCATCGAGACGATGTTGGGCACGATCAGGCCCAGGAACGGCAGGTTGCCCACGACGACCGTGACCACGCCCGTCGCGATGGCGATCAGCCCGGTTCCCAGCAGGACGATGCGGTTGTAGTTCAGGCCGACGTTGGTGGCGATGTCCTCGCCGAGCCCCGCCACGGTCAGCCGGTCGGCGACGACGAAGATCGCGATGACGATCAGCACCACGACCCACAGCACCTCGTACTGCCCCTCGATGACGCTGATGAAGCTGCCCGCGAACCACACGCCCAGGTTCTGCAGCGAGTTGGTCTGCAGGGCGACGAAGGTGGACACCGACCCGACGACGGCGCCGAGCATGATCCCGACGATGGGGACGATGAGCGAGGAGCGCAGCGTGACCCGGCGCAGGAACGCGAAGAAGATCATCGTGCCGATGAAGGCGAAGATGACGGCGCCGACCATGCGCACCAGCAGCGGCGGGTTGGGGAACACGATCATGGTCGCCAACAGCCCGAGGCCGGCCCACTCGGTGGTGCCGGTCGTGGTCGGCTCGACGAAACGGTTCTGGGTGAGCAACTGCATCACCAGGCCGGACATGGCCATGGCGGCGCCGGCGAGCACCAGCGCGATGGTGCGGGGGACGCGGGTGATGAAGAACATCTGCCAGCCGTCCTCGGCGCCGACGATGTCGTAGACGCCGACGAACAGCGACGCCACCAACAGGACGCCGACGACGGCGACCCCGATGAGGAGCCGCCAGTCGAGCAGTCCCGCCGCGCGGGTCGCGCGGGGTCTGGTCGTGGTGCCCGTCATGGGTGTCGCCGTCGCCGGAGGGGGTGTGGTGTTCAGTGCGCCGTCCTCACTTGGCCGCGGAGAAGGCCTTCGCCAGTTCCTCGAAGAACGTGGTGTAGGTCTGGATGCCCTCGTTGGTGTAGGTGTCGGCGGGCATGTAGACGATCTGGCCCTTGGTGACCGCGGTCACGTTCGCCAGCGCCTTGGAGTCCTCGAGCACCTTCGCCGCCGGGACGAACGAGGGGTCGCCCGCCTTCACGGCCGCGTCGCGGTCCATGACCAGGATCCAGTCGGGGTTGGACGCCGCGATGGTCTCCACCGAGATGTCGTCGCCCTGGTGGTCGTCCGTCGCGCCCTCGATCTTCAGCGCCGGCTCGAAGCCCACGAGGTCGAAGACCGGGCCGAGCGTCCGGCCGACCTTGGGGGCGAGGTAGCCGATCTTGCCGCCGGAGGTGTTGACCGCCATCACGGTCTCGCCCTTGTCGTAGGCCTGCTTGACGGCGGCGATGGAGGCGTCGAACTTGTCGTTGATGGCCTTCGCCTCGGCGTCCTTGCCGAACACCTTGCCCAGCTCGGTGGTCTGACGCTTCAGCTCGGAGTCGAAGGGCTGGTCCTCGCGGGGGTCGAGCAGCAGCTGCACGGCGCCGGGCGCGCGCGTCGCGATGTCGTCGTACTTGGCGGCGAACCGCTGGCCGGTGATGATCAGGTCGGGCTCGGCGGCCGTGATGAGCTCCAGCTTGGGCTCGTTGTGGGTGCCGATGTCGACGATCGACTCGTCGGTCTTGAGCTTGTTGGTGTTCGGCATCAGGCCGCGGGACGCCGCGACGGGCTTGACGCCCCACTCGGCCAGCGTCTGGAAGGTCCGGTTGTCGAGGGCGACGACCGACGCGGGCGGGGTCGTCACGGTCTTGGTGCCCTTGTTGTCGGTCACCTGGACGGTGGTCGCGGTCTGGGCGGAGGGGGAAGCGGCGGGCGCGGCGTTCTGTGCGGCGCAGCCGGAGAGCGCGAGGGCGAGCGCGGCGACGGGGGCCAGCGCGCGGCCGACGAGGCGGTTCATGGGTCTCCAGACGTTCGAGGTTGTTTAGGCTTACCTAAGTTAGGTCAACCTAAGCATGTGGCGGCAAGGCCACGCAACTCGTTGCCCAATATACGTGAGACTCCGCTTTCCTAATTCTGGTGCGCGTCGGCATCGAGGGCAGGTCGGGGTGGTCGGCCACGGGCCGCGGCCAGGCCTCCATGTGCGGGTGCTGTGGTCAGCCGAGCACGAGTTCGCGGTCGCAGCGCGCCCGGACCTCCGGGTCGTGCGTGATGACCAGCAGCGGGGACGCCCCGGCGCCGGCCCACACGTCGTCGAGCAGCGCGCTCGCCGTCTCGGGGTCGAGGTGCTCGCTCGGCTCGTCCAGGATCAGCACCTGGTACTCCCCGACGACCAGGCGGGACAGCGCCAGGCGCCGCGCCTCGCCGCCGGACAGTGCCGTGCCCAGTTCCCCGACGACCCGGTCGGCCGCCACGTCGAGGCGGACGGCGGCCAGCGCGGCCTCCACCTGGTCGCGGGTGGCCGCCTTGTCGCCGATCATCACGTTCTCGGCCACGGAGGTGGAGAAGATGTGGGCGTCCTGGGCCAGGTAGCCAACCCGCCCGGTCACCTCCACCGAGCCCGCCGCGGGCGGGATCAGCCCCAGCAGTGTCGCGGCCAGCGTCGTCTTGCCGATCCCGGAGGGCCCGACGACGGCCAGCGACTCGCCCGGCCCCACCTCGAACGTCAGCCCGCTCAGCAGCGGGGCCGCCCCGGCCAGCCGATGCTGAGGTCGCGGGCCGCGAGCGCCGGCGTCGCGGCCGTCGGGGCGGCGTCCAGGTCGCCGCGGCCGACGGGCCGGGCGGCGAGCAACTCCCGGACGCGGGCCAGCGCGACCCGGGCGCGGGTCGAGGTCTGGGCGGCCTTGGTGAAGTCGGCGAAGACCTCGTGCAGCGCCAGCGGCATGAGGGTCAGGACGGCGAGCAGCGTGTGGTCCAGCGTCCCGGCGCGCACCTGCACGGCGCCGATCCCCAGGGTGGCGATCACCGAGCCGCCCGCGGCCAGCGTCTGGAGCGCGGTCGCCAGGCCGCGGGTGCGTGCGGCGCGCTCCTCGTGGCGGCGCAGTGCGTCGTCGGCGGCGGCCACGCGCGCCAGGGCGCGGTCCTGCGCGTCGTAGGCGACCAGGTCCGGGGCGGTGCGGCCCACCTCGTGCACCGCGTCGGCCAGGGCGCCGCGTCCGGACAGGGTAGCGGCATCCGCGCGGGCTGACAGCCGGGCGGCCAGCCAGGGTGCCAGCACCCCGGCGACCAGCGCCCCGGCCAGCAGCGCCAGCGCCGCGGGCCACGAGAAGACGCCCATGATGACGGTGGTCGCGAGCAGCACGAACAGCCCGGATCCGAAGGGCAGCAGCACCCGGACGACGGCGTCCAGCACCGCGTCGACGTCGGCGACCACGCGGGTGAGCAGGTCGCCGCGGCGGCGTCCCAGCAGGGTGGTTCGGGCCAGCGCCCGGTAGGTGTCCAACCGCAGCGCCGATTGCAGCCGCAGGCCCAGGTCGTGACCCACCAGCCGTTCGAGGTAGCGGAACACGCCGCGGCTGATGCCGAACGCGCGGACCAGCACGGACGCGGCGGTCAGGTACATCACCGGCGGATGCTCGGCGGCGCGCGACAGCAGCCAGGCCGAGACGCCCATCAGCGCCACCGACGACAGCGACGCGGCGCCGGCCAGCAGGACGGCCAGCGCGAGCCGCGCCCACCCGCGGGGGACGGCGGAGATCAGCGAGCGGAGCAGGGGGATCACGACGCGGCCCCGATCGTGACGACGCGGTCGGCCTCGGCGAGCACCGCCGGCCGGTGCGACACGACGACCACCGTGACGCCGGTGCCCCGCAGGCTCCGCAGCAGGGCGGCCTCGGCGTCGGCGTCCAGGCCGGCGGTGGGCTCGTCCAGCAGCAGGACGTCGGCCCCCGCGTCGATCCGCAGCAGGGCCCGGGCGGTGGCGACGCGGCGGCGTTCGCCCGCCGAGAGCCCCTCGCCGTCGTCGCCAACCGGACGCTCCGGGTCCATGCCGGCCGCCCCGGCCCGGGCCAGGGCGTCGGCCAGCGCCGTGGCGTCGGCGTCGGCGTCCGCGAGGCGGAGGTTGTCGGCGATCGTCCCGTTCACCATGCCGGGGTCCTGCCCGACGAACGCGATCCTTCGGCGCGCGGGCAGGGTCAGGGCGCCCGCGCTGGGGCGGAGAAACCCCATCAGGGCGTTGAGCACCGTGGTCTTGCCGCCGCCCGAGGGGCCGGTGAGGACGACGAACTCGCCGCGCCCCACGGTCAGGTCGACCCCGGTGACGGCGGGGCCGTCCGCGCCCGGGTAGGTGTGGCCCAGGCCGCGCGCCCGCAGGACCGGCCCGGCCTGCTCGGAAGCCTCGGACGCCTCAGGCGCCGGCGCGGGGCCGGCCGGACCGGAGGGACCCGCGGCGTCGATCACCGCGAAGGCCTGGTCGGCGGCGGCCATCCCGTCGGCGGCGTCGTGGTAGTGGACGCCGACCTGGCGCACCGGCAGGTAGACCTCGGGCGCCAGGATCAGCACGAACAGCGCGGTCCCCAGCTCCAGGTCGCCGTACACGACCCGGAACCCCACCGTCACCGCGATCACGGCCACGGACAGGGTGGCGAGCAGCTCCAGGACGAACGCCGACAGGAACGACACCCGCAGCGTCCCCATGGTCTCGGCGCGGCTGGCGTCCTCGGTCTTGGTCAGGCCGATCGCCTGGGCGCGGGCGCGTCCGAAGACCTGCAGCGTCGGCAGCCCGGCGACCAGGTCGGCGAAGTGCCGGGCCAGCCGCTGCTGGGTGCGCCAGCGCTTCTTGGTGCGGGCCTCGGTCGTCCAGCCGACCAGCGCCATGAACACCGGGATCAGGGGCAGCGTCAGGACGATGATGAGGGCGGCCTGCAGATCGGCGAGGGCGATCGCCGCGCCCACGATCAGCGGGACGGTGCAGGCCAGCGCGAGCTGCGGCAGGTACTTGGAGTAGAAGCCGTCGAGCGCGTCCAGCCCGACGGTGGTGAGGTTCACCAGCCCGGCGGTCGAGGTGCGGTCGGCCAGCGGGTCCGCCAGCCGCGCGGCCACGATGTCGCGGCGCAGCTGGGACTTCACCGCGGCCGCGGCCCGGTGCGACATCAGGGTGTTGAGCCAGTTCAGCCCGGCCTTGGCCGCGAAGATCCCGGCCAGGGCGAGCAGGGCGGGTGCCAGCGCGGGCCACTCCCGGGTCCCGGGGACCGGGGTGAGGTAGTCAAGGCCGGGGGCGGCGTCGAAGAACCCGGCGATGGTGTCGGCCAGCACCCGGCCCTGCCCGACCGTCAGCAGCGCCAGCGCGACCCCGATCGCAACCCCGGCGACGAGGTAGCCGCGCGTCGCGCGCGCCCGGCGGAGCAGGCGCGGGTCGATCGGGCCACGGGTGGGCGCGCCACCCTCGGGCGCCGGGGATGCCGCAGGGGCGGCGTCCGGGCGGACGCCGCCCCTGGCGGTCTGTTGTGGTGGCACCCCGTCAGGCTACGCGGACGCGGAAACCGGGATCGTGGCGACGTCGTCGGGGATGTTCTTCGTGCTGATCCGCTTGCGGAACACCCAGACCGACCAGCCCTGGTAGGCCAGCACGATCGGGACGAAGACCACCGCGGCGCCGGTCATGATCGACAGGGTGAGTTCGGTGGACGCCGCCGTGACGCGGTCGAGCGGGATCCCCGTGCCGGAGTTGATGAAGCCGAGGTTCGGCCACATCCGGATGAAGATCCAGACGGCGACCAGCAGGATCGTCACGGTGGTGCTGGCGAACGCCCAGCCGTCCCGGTCCGCGCGGATCGCGACCCAGGCGGCCACCAGGGCCACCGCGGCGACGGCCGCGAGCGCCCAGCCGAGCGCGCCGATGCCGAAGGCGACGTTGGCCCAGATCAGGTAGGCGGCGCCCAGCACGATGGCCGCGAGCCCCTCCTTCTGGGCGAACGCCTTGGCGCGCTCGTGGACGGTGTCGCGCGTCTTGAGCGTGATGAAGTTCGCGCCGTGGAACAGGAACAGCGCGACCATCACGACGCCGCCCAGCAGGGCGAACGGGCTGAACAGGCTCCAGAAGCCGCCGGTGAAGACGTGGAGGTGGTTGCTGCCCTCGGCCAGCGCGACCGGCATCCCGATGATGAAGTTGGCGAACCCGACCCCGAAGACCAGCGACACGATGAACGAGCCGATGCAGGCCATCCAGTCGAAGGCGTTGCGCCAGCGGGCGTCGGGGTGCTTGGCGCGGTACTCGAACGAGACGCCGCGGATGATCAGCCCGACCAGGATGAGGAACAGCGGCAGGTACAGCCCCGAGAACAGCGTGGCGTACCAGCCCGGGAAGGCCGCGAACATCGCGCCGCCGGCGGTCAGCAGCCACACCTCGTTGCCGTCCCACAGCGGGCCGATGGTGTTGACGATGACCCGGCGTTCCTTCTCGTTCTTGCCGAGGAAGGGCAGCAGCATGGCCACGCCGTAGTCGTAGCCCTCCAGCACGAGGAAGCCGATCCACAGGACGGCGATCAGGCAGTACCAGACCACCTGCAGGGTGGTGGGCTCAGTGGCGAGAAGCGTCAGCATGTCGTCTCACTCCCTCTCAGTAGGCGAAGGAGAGGACGTCGTCCTCACCCTTGATCTCGACGGGAGCCACCTCGGCCGGCAGGCCGGCCTTCGCGTAGCGGATCATCAGCCCCACCTCCACGACGGCCAGCGCCCCGTAGATGAGCGTGTAGAGCACCATCGTCGCGAACACCGAGCCGACGCCCACCCCGGGTGAGACCGCGGACGCCGTGGGCAGCACCCCGGCGACGATCCAGGGCTGGCGGCCCATCTCGGTGAAGATCCAGCCCGCGGAGTTGCCGAACAGCGGCCCCAGGACGACGGCCAGCATCAGGAAGGACCACAGCACCGAGTGTTTGGGCAGGCGATCCTTGCGGAGCGTGAACAGCGTCCAGGCGCCGATCGCGATGGCGATGAAGCCCAGCGTCATCATGATGCGGAACGTCCAGTAGGTGACCGGGATGTTGGGCGTGAAGTCGCTGATCCCGATCGTGGCGAGCTTGTCGGAGTAGGCCTGCTGCAGCGCGTTGTTCGGGTTGACCAGCGCGCCCTGGCGGTAGGACTCCTGCAGGTTGTTGATGCCCTCGATGCGCGCGTAGGGGTCGTTCTTGGCCAGGATGCCCAGGACGCCGGGCACGTGGATCTCGAAGATCGGACGCGAGCCGTCCAGGCTGCCGATGGTCAGCAGCGAGAACGGCGCCATCTCGCCGTCGCCGCCGGCGGTCTCGTACAGCGCCTCGGCCGCGGCCATCTTCATGGGCTGGACCTGGTACATGACCTTGCCCTGGAAGTCGCCGGACAGGATCACGGCGGCGCCGGAGGCGAGCAGCACCCAGGCGGCGAACTTGGTCGACCAGCGGAAGGCGGACACGTCGGCGTCCTCCTGCGCGGTGCGGTCGGCCTTGTTGAGCTTGGCCAGGTGCCAGCCCGAGATCGCCAGGACCAGGCCGCTGCCGGTCATGTAGGCGGCCGACAGCGTGTGGGGGAAGGTCGCCAGGAAGACCGGGTTGGTCAGCAGCGCCCCGAAATCGGTCATCTCGGCCCGGTCGGTGAACGGGTTGTAGGTGGCGCCGACCGGGTTCTGCATGAAGCTGTTGGCGGCGAGGATGAACACCGCCGAGACCGTGGCGCCGGCCGAGGCGAGCCAGATGGCGGCCAGGTGCAGCTTTTTGGGCAGCCGGTCCCAGCCGAAGATCCACAGGCCGAGGAACGTCGACTCGAGGAAGAAGGCCAGCAGGGCCTCCAGCGCGAGCGGCGCGCCGAAGATGTCACCCACGAAGCGGGAGTACTCCGACCAGTTCATGCCGAACTGGAACTCCTGCACGATGCCGGTGACGACACCCATGGCGAAGTTGATGAGGAAGAGCTTGCCGAAGAACTTGGTGAGACGGAGGTATTTGTCGGCTCCGGTCCGGACCCACATCGTCTGCATGACCGCCACCAGCAGCGACATCGCGATCGTGACCGGCACGAAGAAGTAGTGGTAGACGGTGGTGATACCGAACTGCCATCGTGCGATCGTTTCGGGACTCATGTGCGGGAGGGTACTACCCCTTGTCGTGGCCTCCAAGTCGAGTTGAGTAGCCGTTTTCTACTACTAAGTGTCGTAGCAAGGATGATGTGTGGATATCATGGGGCTATGCCGATCCTCGGAGACCTCGAACACGCGGTGATGAACGTGCTGTGGGCGCGTTCGGTGCCGACGCCCGTTCGCGACGTGCATGAGGCGCTCGCTCAGAGCCGGGAGATCGCCTACACGACGGTCATGACCGTGCTCGACCGACTCGCCAAGAAGGGCATCGTCACGCGCCACCTCGAAGGCCGCGCCTGGCTGTACCAGCCCGCGCGCAGCCGCCTCGACCTGTACGCCGACACCGTGAACGAGGCGCTCGCGACGCTGGAGCCCGAGGAGCGCCTGTACGTGCTGCGGGGCCTGTTGGCGCAGGAGTCCCCGGCCGACGCCTGAACGTTGCCGCTCGTCACGCCCCCGTTGCGGGGTAAAACCCCTAGTAGGTAAGCCTTTCCTTCGTTGCGCCCGCGCGCGTTCCGGCGCATCATCGGTGTTGTGAGGACCACCGAGATCCCCGACGAGCGGGCCGTCGTGCGCCCGCCGCACGCCGAAGAGGGCGGCGACTCCCACGCCGCGCTGCTGAACAAGCTGCGCGCCGCGGTGCTGGGCGCCAACGACGGCATCATCTCCACCGCCGGCCTCGTCATGGGCGTCGCCGGTGCCACGACGAACAGCGCGGCCCTGGCGACCGCCGGCATCGCCGGCCTGGTCGCCGGTGCGCTGTCCATGGCCGCCGGTGAGTACGTCTCGGTCTCCGCCCAGCGGGATTCGGAGCGCGCGCTGCTGGCCAAGGAGCGGCACGAGCTCGCCACCATGCCCGAGGAGGAACTCGACGAACTCGCCGGCCTGCTGCGCGAGCGCGGCCTCAGCGCCGACGTCGCGCATCGGGCCGCCGAGCAGATGATGGCGCACGACGCCCTGGGTGCCCACGCCGACCTGGAGCTCGGCATCGACCAGCACGACCTCGTCTCGCCGTGGGCCGCCGCCGTCTCGTCGCTGTTCTCGTTCGCGGTCGGCGCCCTCATCCCGCTGCTCGCGATGGTGCTGGCCCCGGCCGATGTGCGCGTCGGGGTCACCGTCGGCTCGGTGCTGGTGGCGCTGTTCCTGACCGGGTTTGCGTCGGCGCGTGTGGGCGGGGCGCCCCCGGCGCGCGCGATCGCCCGCAACATCGTGGGCGGCTTCCTGGCGATGGCCGTCACCTTCGGAATCGGCACGCTCGTGGGCACGCAACTCGGCTGACCCGCCGGGCCCCGCGTGTCAGGATGGGGGTGACCCACGAGGAGGGAACGATGAGCTTCGACGTCGACCACGTGCTCCGCGAGGCCACCACCGCGGAGCTTGCGGCCCTGGTGTGCGGCGACGGATTCTGGGAGACCGCGGGGATCCCGCGGCTCGGGGTGCCGAAGCTGTGGCTCTCCGACGGGCCGCATGGGCTGCGCGTCGACAAGGCGGGCGACCTCACGGACGCCGAGCCGGCCACCTGCTTCCCGACCGCCGTCGGTCTGGGGTCGTCCTGGAACCCGGCGCTGCTCAAGCGCGTCGGGGAGGCGCTCGGGCTCGAGGCGAACGCCCTGGGCGTCGACGTGATCCTGGGGCCGGGCATGAACATCAAGCGTTCGCCGTTGTGCGGGCGCAACTTCGAATACTTCAGCGAGGACCCGCACGTGTCCGGGACGCTCGCCTCGGCGATGGTCTACGGCATGCAGAGCGTCGGCGTGGGCGGCTGCGTCAAGCACTTCGCCGCCAACAACCAGGAGACCGACCGGATGCGCGTGGACGCCGTGGTCTCGCAGCGCGCGCTCCGCGAGATCTACCTGGCCGGCTTCGAGCGGGCGCTCGCGGCGTCCCAGCCCTGGATGGTGATGTGCGCCTACAACCGGCTCAACGGGACGCTGGTGTCGCAGGACCCGTGGCTGCTCACCGACGTGCTGCGCGGCGACTGGGACTACCGCGGCGCCGTCGTGAGCGACTGGGGGCCGTGTACGACCGGATCGCGGCGCTCATCGCCGGGCTCGACCTGGAGATGCCGCACGCGCCGGGCAACTCGGACGCCGCGATCGCCGAGGCTGTCGAGTCGGGGCAGCTCAGCCGCGAGCTGCTCGAGCTCGCCGCCGAGCGGATCCTCGTCCTCACGCACCGGGCGGTCACGGCGGTGCGCCCCGCCGGCAAGCTCGGCCATCACGACCTGGCGCGCGAGGCGGCCGTCGAGTCGACCGTGCTGCTCAGCAACGACGGCGTCCTGCCGCTGGCGGACGGGGTGCGGGTGGCGCTCGTCGGCGAGTTCGCCCGGACGCCGCGCTACCAGGGCAGCGGGTCGTCCAAGGTGCACCCGATCCAGCTCGACCGGCTCGTCGACACCCTCGCCGAGCGGCGCGAGGTCACCTTCGCGCCCGGGTTCGCGCTCGACGGTGAGCTCGACGACGACCTGATCGACGAGGCGGTGGCCGCGGCCGAGGCGTCCGATGTGGTGGTGGCGTGCCTGGGGCTGCCCGAACCCGAGGAGACCGAGGGCGCCGACCGCACCCACCTGCGGCTGCCGGACAACCAGCTCGCG
Source organism: Propioniciclava coleopterorum (assembly GCF_011393335.1). Classification (NCBI taxonomy): domain Bacteria; kingdom Bacillati; phylum Actinomycetota; class Actinomycetes; order Propionibacteriales; family Propionibacteriaceae; genus Propioniciclava; species Propioniciclava coleopterorum. The sequence goes on from NZ_CP049865.1 coordinate 2,120,414, forward strand.
CTGCTCGCCGCGCTGGCCGAGGTCGGACGGCCCGTCGTGGTCGTGCTGTCGAACGGCTCCGCGGTCGAGGTGGCCGCCTGGCTCGACCAGTGCAACGCCCTGGTGGAGGGTTGGCTGGGCGGGGAGGCCGGCGCGCTCGCGCTGGCCCAGGTGCTGACGGGCGAGGCGGAACCGTCCGGACGCCTCACCGAGACGCTCGGCCTGCGGCTGGCGGACTACCCCAGCGCGCTGATGTTCCCCGGCGAGACCGGCCGGGTGCTGTACGGCGAGGACGTCTTCGTCGGGTACCGCGGCTTCGACGCCCTCGACCGCGAGGTGGCGTTCCCGTTCGGGCACGGCCTGGGTTACACCACGTTCAGCTACGACAAGCTCGCGGTGAAGGCCGTCGGGACCGTCGCGAGCCGCGACCTGCGCGTCGCCGTGCACGTCACGGTGACCAACACCGGCGGGCGGGCCGGCGCCGACGTCGTCCAGGTGTACGTCCGCAACGCGCCCGCGTCCGTGCCGCGACCCGTCCGCGAACTGCGGGGATACGCCAAGGTCTGGCTCGAGCCGGGGAGAGCCGCACCGTCACGATCGCCCTGGACGACCGGGCGTTCGCGTTCTGGTCCACCGAGCACGACCGCTGGGTCGTGGAGAGCGGCGACTACGCCATCGAGGCCGGTCCGAACAGCCGCGACCTGCCGCTGGCCGGGGGCATCCACCTGGACGTGCCCGCGCTGCGGACCCGGCTGCACGACGAGTCCACCATCGACGAGTGGCTGGCCGACACCGAGGCCGCCGAGGCGCTGCAGGCCCGCGTCCTGGAACGCGGCGGCGAGCGCTTCGAGATCCCGCCGGGCCTGCTCGCCGTGGTGGGCGGCCAGCCGCTGCGCCGGTTCGTCCAGTTCCCGGGGAGCGGGATCACCGTGGAGGACGTGGACGCGATCCTGGCGCGCTACGGACGCTGAGGGCCCGGCACGAGCGGTCCGAGCCCCCGGCGCGGAGTGCGCCGAGGGCTCGGAGGGGACGCCGCGGGCCGGATGCTGTGAGCGGCTCGCGGACCCGCGTCAGTTGCGGGGGCCGTCGCCGCCCAGGTACTCCTCGTGGGTGATCGCGGTCGGCGTGTGCCGGACGGTCTTGTTCACCACAAAGGTCAGCACGCCCAGGACGGCGCCGATCGCGAGCAGGATCAGGGCGATGGTGAACTGCTCCATCGGGCGTCCCGTCCACGGGCCCACCAGGTAGAACGTGCACAGCCCCGCCACGATGGGGATCCACGTCGGCGCGGTGAAGTGCTGGTGGTCGACCTTGTCCTTGCGCAGCACCAGCACCGCCACGTTGGTGATGGTGAACACGCCGAGCAGCAGCAGCGCGGTCGTTCCGCCCAGCTGGGACACCTGACCCACGAACGTGATCAGCACCGCGGCCAGCGCGGAGGTGAACAGGATCGCGAACCACGGCGTCCGGCGGGCCGACAGCACCTTGCCGAACACCGGCGGGAGGATGCCCTGCTTGGACATCCCGTACAGCAGGCGGGACGCCATCAGCATGTTGATCAGGGCCGTGTTGGCCACGGCGAACATCGAGATGAACGGGAAGATCGCGCCGAACGGCAACCCCGGGGCGCCCATCTGGACGACGGTGAGCAGCGGCGTCGCGCCCGTCTTGGTCAGCTCCCCGACCGGGACGATCGCGACGGCGGTCAGGGACACCAGCACGTAGATGACGCCGGTGATCCCCAGTCCGGTGAGCATGATCTTGGGGAAGATCTTGTTCGGCTCCTTGGTCTCCTCGGCCATGTTGACCGAGTCCTCGAAGCCGACCATCGCGAAGAAGGCCACCGACGTCGCGGCCGACACGGCCAAGAAGACGCCCTTGTCCTCGGGGGTCTCGAACACCATGGCGCGGCTGAAGTCGGCCTTGCCGTTGGCCATCGCCAGGAACCCGACGAAGATGACGATGAGAAGGCCGGACAGCTCGATGATCGTGAGGACGATGTTCGCCTTGACCGACTCGCCGACGCCCCACAGGTTCACCGCCATCACCAGCGCGATGAACGCCAGGGCGATGATCGTGATCGTCACCGGGGAGTTCCCCAGGCCGAAGCCCTTCATGAAGTTCTCGGCGAAGGCCCGGGACGCCGTGGACGCCGACGTGATGCCGGAGGCCATCACGGTGAACGCCACCATGAACGTCAGGAACCCGATCTTGAACGCCTTGTTGGTGTAGACCGCCGCGCCGCCGGCGTGCGGGTACTTGGTCACGAGCTCCAGGTAGGCGAACGCGGTCATCACGGCCACGACGAACGCCAGCAGGAACGGCAACCAGACCGCGCCGCCGACCTCCTTGGCGACCGTGCCCGTGAGCGCGTAGATGCCGGTGCCGAGGATGTCGCCGATGATGAACAGCAGCAGCAGTCCCGGGCCCATCACCCGCTTGAGTTCGTCCTTGTGTTCCTCGATCTGTTCCGTCGACCGGAGATCGGACATGGGGGTGCCTCCTTACTCGTCAGGGGCGACGCGGCGTCGTCGCCGCGTGATGGGAGCACTTTTCTGCAACGTCGTCCCGGTGTAAAGGGTTGTGATCCAACTGATACTGAGGCGCGCGGACGCCGAAGGGGCGCCCGCAGTGCGTGCGCGGGCGCCCCTCGGCGACGGGCGGAAGGCGTCCGGGCGCGACCGCGGCGTCCGGACGCAGGCCTCAGGCGGCGTCCTCCTCGAGCTGGGGGCCGCTGAACTGCGACTGGTAGAGGTCGTGGTAGGCGCCCCTGGCGTCCAGCAACTGCTGGTGATCGCCCTGTTCGACGATCGAGCCGTTCTGCATGACCAGGATCGCGTCCGCGTCCCGGATCGTGGAGAGCCGGTGCGCGATCACGAACGACGTGCGGTTGGCCCGCAGCGCGTTCATGGCCCGCTGCAGCAGCAGCTCGGTGCGGGTGTCGACCGAGCTGGTCGCCTCGTCGAGGATCAGGATCGCCGGGTCGGCCAGGAAGGCGCGGGCGATCGTGATGAGCTGGCGCTCGCCGACCGAGATGTTGGAGCCCTCGTCGTCGATCAGCGTGTCGTAGCCCTCGGGCAGCGAGTGGACGAACCGGTCCACGTAGGTGGCGGTCGCCGCGGCGCGGATCTCGTCTTCGGTGGCGTCCGGACGCCCGTAGGCGATGTTCTCCCGGATGGTGCCCTGGAACAGCCAGGTGTCCTGCAGCACCATGCCGATCTTGGAGCGCAGTTCGGCGCGCGGCACCTGCGCGACGTCGACGCCGTCGAGCGTGATGCGCCCGCCGTCCAGCTCGTAGAACCGCATCAGCAGGTTGACCAGGGTGGTCTTGCCGGCGCCGGTGGGGCCCACGATCGCCACGGTCGAGCCGGGCTCGACGGTCAGATCGAGGTCCTCGATGAGCGGCTTGTCCGGGGTGTAGGAGAACCGGACGTCGGAGAACTCGACGCGCCCCCGCGTCGGCACGGGGAGGTGCTGTGCGCCGTCGGCGACCTGCTCCTCGGCGTCCAGCACCTGGAAGACGCGCTCGGCCGAGGCGACGCCGGACTGCAGCAGGTTCGACATGGACGCGACCTGCGTGATCGGCTGGGTGAACATCCGGCTGTACTGGATGAACGCCTGGACGTCGCCCAGGCTCATCTGGCCGGTCGCCACGCGCAGGCCGCCGACGACGGCGACCGCGACGTAGCTCAGGTTCCCGATGAACATCATGACCGGCATCATCAGGCCCGAGAGGAACTGGGCGCCGAAGGCGGCCTCGTACATCTGGTCGTTGTCGCGCGCGAACGCCGCCTCGACCTCCTTGCTGCGGCCGAACACCTTCACCAGCGCGTGGCCGGTGTAGGCCTCCTCGACCTGGGCGTTGACGTCGCCGGTCGACTTCCACATCTGCGCGAACCGGCTCTGGGAGCGCTTGCCGATCACCATGGCCGCGGCCAGCGAGATCGGCACGGCGACGATCGCGATGATCGCCAGCACCGGCGAGACCCAGAACATCATGAACAGGACGCCGACGAGCGTGAGCAGGTTGCTCAGGAGCTGGCTCAGCGTCTGCTGCAGCGACTGGGCGATGTTGTCGATGTCGTTGGTGACGCGGCTCAGCAGTTCGCCGCGGGGCTGCCGGTCGAAGAACGACAGCGGCAGGCGTCCGAGCTTGGCCTCGACCTGTTCGCGCATCCGGTACACCGAGTTCTGCACCGCGGTGTTGAGCAGCCAGCCGGCCGCCCACGCGACCACGGCGCCCGCGACCGCCAGCGAGATCGCCAGGATGCCGACGCGGGCGACGGCGTCCCAGTCCACCCCGACGCCGGGGGTGAGGTTCATGCCGGACAGCATGTCCGCGAAGGTGCCCTGCCCGGACGCGCGCAACTGCTCGATGATCGTCGCGAGCGGGACGCCGGCCGGCAGGTTCTTGCCGATGAGGCCGGCGAACAGCAGGTTCGTCATCTCGCCGAGGATCTTGGGGTTGACCACGTTCATCACCACGGCGAAGGCGGTGAGGATCGTCACCACGATGATCCGCGGACGCTCGGGGCGCAGGTTGCCCAGCAGGCGCTTGAGCGAGGGACCGAAGTTGATCGCCTTCTCGTTCGACATGGCGGCCATGGGGCCGTGCCCGCGGGTCTGCGGCGCGTTCTTGTCCCGCACCGGCGCCTCGGTGACGCGGTGCGGGGTGTTCTTGGCGTCGCTCATGCTGCCTCCTCGGCCTTGAACTGGGAGTCGACGATCTCGGCGTACGTGGGGCAGGTCTCGAGCAGTTGCTCGTGCGTCCCGATCCCCTCGATGCGGCCGTCGTCGAGGACGATGATCTGGTCGGCGCCCGCGATGGTCGCGACGCGCTGGCCGACGATGACGACCGCGGCGTTCTCGGTCTCGCCCGCCAGGGCGGCCCGCAGGCGGGCGTCCGTGGTGACGTCGAGGGCGGAGAAGCTGTCGTCGAAGATGTAGACGTGCGGGCGCCGGACCAGCGCGCGGGCGATGGACAGCCGCTGCCGCTGGCCGCCCGAGACGTTGGTGCCGCCCTGGGCGATCGGGGCGTCCAGCTGACCGGGCATCTGCTCGACGAAGTCGCGGGCCTGGGCGACCTCGAGCGCGTGCCACAACTCCTCTTCGGTCGCCTCCGGGTTGCCGTAGCGCAGGTTGGACGCGACGGTGCCGGTGAACAGGTACGGCTTCTGCGGCACCAGGCCGATCGAGCCCCACAGCACGTCGGGGTCGAGTTGGCGCACGTCCACCCCGTTGACGCCGACCGTGCCGGACGTCGCGTCGAACAGGCGGGGATCAGGCTCACCAGGGTCGACTTGCCGGCGCCGGTCGAGCCGATGATCGCGGTGGTCTGGCCGGGCGCGACCGCGAACGAGATGTCGGAGAGCACCGGCACCTCCGCGCCGGGGTAGGTGAAGGTGACGTTGTCGAAGACGACCTGGCCCGGGTCGGGGTCTCGGTGACCCCGTGCTCGGGCGGGACGACGCTGGAGCGGGTGCGCAGCACCTCCTGGATGCGCTGGGCGCAGACCTGGGCGCGCGGCGCGATCATCAGCATCATCGTCGACATCATCACGCTCATCAGGATCTGGATGAGGTACTGCAGGAACGCCGTCAGCTGGCCGATCTGCATCTCGCCGGCGTCCACCCGCAGGCCGCCGAACCACATCACGCCCACCGAGGACGCGGCCATGACGAACTGCACGACGGGGAACAGCGTGAGCATGCGGCGTCCGACGCGCAGCGAGGTGGTGGTGAGCTCGCGGTTCGCGCGGGCGAACCGCTGCGACTCGTACGGCTCGCGGACGAAGGCGCGGATGACGCGCAGGCCGGAGATCTGCTCGCGCAGCACCCGGTTGAGCGTGTCGATCCGGCCCTGCATCTGCCGGAACAGCGGCATGGCCTGCATGAGGATGATGAGGATGACGGTGCCCATCACGGCGACGGCGACCGCGATCAGCCACGACAGGCCGACGTCCTCGCGCAGCGCCATGAACAGGCCGCCGACCATCATGATCGGTGCCTGCACGATCATGAACGCGGTCATCATGACCAGCATCTGCACCTGCTGGACGTCGTTGGTGGTGCGGGTGATCAGCGACGGGGCGCCGAAGTGGCTGACCTCGCGCGCGCTGAAGCTCAGCACCCGGTCGAAGACCGCCGCGCGGAGGTCCCGGCCGAAGCCCATGGCGGTCTTGGCGCCGAAGTAGATGGCGGTGACCTGCCCCAGGATCTGCACGAGCGAGACGCCGAGCATGACGGCGCCGAGGCTCCAGATCACGCCGGTGTCGCCCTTGGCGACCCCCTCGTCGATGATCCGGGCGTTGAGCGTGGGCAGGTACAGGGACGCGGCGGTCGAGATCAGCTGGAACAGCACGATCAGGCCGACGTTGCGCCAGTAGGGGCGCAGGTAGGTCTTCAGTGTGGCGAGGAGCATCAGGCTTCCTTTGCGATTCCGTGGAGAAGCAGGTCGGTGATGGCGGCGGGGTCGGCCAGGTCGGGGTGCCCGGCGAACGGGTGGAGCGCCCCGAACGTCAAGGAGATGAGCGCGGACGCGGCGAGATCCGGGCTGGTAGACAGCTCGGCGCGGTGACGGGCGAGCACGGCCGTGGTGGCGTCGGTGATGCGGCGGTGGAACGCGCGGGAGCCGCTCTTGCGCCGGTCGTCGTCGCAGGCGCTCTTGTCGCCGGTGTCGCGGCCGTCGTGCGGGTCGCCCGGGTGCGGCCCCCAGCCCGGGGGCGGCGGGAACTCGTGCGCGAGCTCGATCAGGGTGCGGGCCCGCAGCACGTGCGCCGCGATCAGCCCCGCCAGCCGTGTCACCGTGGCGGCGAGGTCGCCCTCGGGGATCCCGGCGAGTTGGTCGGCGATGTCGTCCTGGTGCATGGCCTGGTGGATGGACGCGTGCACCAGGTCGTCCTTGGACGCGAACACCCGGAAGATCGTGCCCTCCGCGACGCCCGCAGCCTCGGCCACCTGCCGGGTGGACACCGCGGCGCCGTGCTCGGTCAGCAGCGGGATCGTCGCTTCGATCAGCGCCCGGCGGCGCTCGTCGCGGGGGAGTGGTTTGGCTCTGGTCACGGTGTCGAAGGATAGGTGAGTGAGTGCTCACTCACAAACGGGATGCCTCCTGTTGCGCAAACGGCCTTGCGAGTCGTGTGTGGCGCAACCGTGGAAACCGGACGACGTGACCCGCCGCACGGACTAGCCTCCTCAGGGAGGTGGGCATGGATCTGGTGCTGAAGGCCGCGACGCTGGTCGCGATCATCGCGCTCGGCTACCTCGTGAAGCGGCTGGGCTGGCTGCAGGGCGCCGACTTCCGCGTGCTGTCCACCATCGCGCTGCGCATCACCCTGCCCTGCGCGCTCATCGTCGGCTTCGACAAGTTCGAGATCCAGCCGTCCCTGCTGTGGCTGTCGCTGTTCGCCTTCGTCACGGTCGTCGCCGGGCAGGTGATCTCGTGGGTGGTCGAGCGCCGGTGGGGGCTGCGCGCCCAGGCCTTCGGCGTCCTGAACGTGTCCTCGTTCAACATCGGCCTGTTCGTCATCCCCTACCTCGGCGCGTTCCTGGGGCCCGAAGCCATCGTGATCGCGTCGATGTTCGACGTCGGGAACGCCCTGTCGGCCGCCGGGGTGGGGTACGCGTGGGGGCTCGGCCTCGCGGCCGGCCGGAAACCGTCGATCCTGAAGTTCCTCAACACGCTGCTGCACTCGCCGGTCTTCATGACCTACCTCGTCCTCCTGCTGCTGGGACTGTTCCGGATCCACCTCCCCGGCCCCGTGCTCGGATTCGCCGCCACAGTCGGCGCCGCGAACACGTTCATCGCGATGTTCATGATCGGCATCGGGCTGGAGATCGTGCTCGACCGGCGCTCCTACGTGGTGGCCGCCCGTTACCTGGCGACGCGCTACGCCGTCGTGGCGCTGGCCGCGATCGCGCTGTGGGTCCTGGTGCCGTTCTCGCACATGGAGAAGGTGGTCCTGACGGCTGTGCTCGTCGCGCCGATGGCGGCGATGTCGTCGGGGTTCACCGCGGAGGCGGACCTCGACGTGAGCGTGTCGACGTTCATGACGACCTTCACCGTGCTGGTGGCGATCGTTGCGATGCCGGCCCTGCTGTTGGCGCTCGGCTGATCGCTGCCATGTCGCATTCCTGCTAGATCTTGGCGTCCGCGTGCCGCAGGATGGACGCATGATCCCGAACCGAGAGACCTGCCTGGCGGCCGTCGCCAGCCGCGATGCGCGGTTCGACGGCAGCTTCTACACCGCGGTGACGTCCACGGGCATCTACTGCCGCCCGTCCTGCCCCGCCCGGACGCCGCGGGCCGCCAACATGGTCTTCCACCCCAGCGCCGCCGCGGCGCAGGCCGCCGGGTTCCGCGCCTGCAAACGGTGCCGCCCCGACGCGGTGCCCGGTTCGCCCGAGTGGGACGCCCGCGCCGACGTCACGGCCCGCGCCATGCGCCTGATCGGCGACGGGGTGGTGGATCGCGAGGGCGTCGACGGGCTGGCGTCCCGGCTGGGCTATTCGGTGCGGCAGGTGCAGCGGCTCACGCTCACCGAGGTGGGGGCCACGCCGCTGAGCCTGGCCCGCGCGCAGCGCGCCCACACCGGGCGCATCCTGCTTCAGACCACCGACCTGCCGCTGGCCGAGGTGGCGTTCGCGGCCGGCTTCGGCTCGATCCGGTCGTTCAACGACACCATCCTCGCGGTCTACGCCGCGACGCCGTCGGCGCTGCGCGGCCAGGGCCGGACGCCGGGGCGGCGTCCCGGCGAGCGGCTGCTGGAGATCTCGCTGCGGCTGGCCTTCCGCGCCCCGTTCGACCCGTCCAACGTCTTCGGGCACCTGGCCGCCACCGCCGTCCCCGGCGTGGAGGAGTGGCGCGGCGGCGCGTACCGCCGGACGCTCCGGCTGCCCGGCGGGCCCGGCATCGTCGCCCTCGCGCCCCGCGCCGACCACGTCGCCGCCACGCTGCATCTGAGCGACCCGCGCGACCTCACCCCCGCGATCGGACGCTGCCGCCGGCTGCTCGACCTGGACGCCGACCCGGTCGCCGTGGACGCCGCGCTCGCGGCCGACCCGGCGCTGGCCCCGCTCGTCGCGAGCAACCCGGGCCGCCGCGTCCCCCGGACGGTCGACGGCGCCGAGTTCGCGCTGCGGGCCGTGCTGGGTCAGCAGGTCTCCACCGCGGCCGCCCGCACGCACGCCGGCCGCCTCGTCCGCGCCCTCGGCGAGCCGATCACCGACCCGGCCGGCGGCCTGACGCACCTGTTCCCGACGCCCGAGGCGCTCAGCGAACTCGCCCCGGGGCACCTGGCCGCGCCGGCGTCCCGGATCGCCACCTTCACCGGTCTGGCCGCCGCGCTGGCGTCCGGACGCCTCGACCTCGACCCCGGCGCCGACCGCGACGAGGCCCGCACGGCGCTCGGCGCGCTGAAGGGCATCGGGCCGTGGACCGTCGAGATGGTCGCGATGCGCTCCCTCGGCGACCCGGACGCCTTCCCCGCCACCGACCTGGGCCTCAAGCGGGCCGCCGCCGAGATGGGCCTGACGGACATCGCCGCCGCGTCGCGGCGCTGGCGACCCTGGCGCGCCTACGCCACCCAGTACCTCTGGGCGGTCGACGACCACCCGATCAACCATCTCCCCCAGGAGGAATCATGAAGCACCGCATCATCGACTCGCCGGTCGGCCCGCTGGCCCTCGTCGTGGACGACGACGGCGTGCTGTGCGCGCTCTACATGGAGAACCAGGCGCACCACCCCGGCGAGGAGGCGCTCGGCGAGCGGGACGACACCGTCGCCGCGGACGCCGTGGCCGAGCTCGCAGAGTACTTCGCCGGCGAGCGGACCGCCTTCGACGTCCCCACCGCTGCCCGCGGGACGGACTTCCAGAAGGCGGTGTGGCGCGAGCTCGCCGCCATCCCCCCGGGGAGACCCGGACCTACGGCGAGGTGGCGGCCGCCCTGGGGAAGCCGTCGGCGTCCCGGGCCGTCGGCGCGGCGACCGGACGCAACCCGATCGGCATCATCGTGCCCTGTCACCGGCTGGTCGGCTCCACCGGCAAGCTCACCGGCTACGCCGGCGGGGTGGAGAAGAAGCGCTGGCTGCTGGACCACGAGCGCGGCTGAGCCGATCCCGCGGCACCCCCTCGGCGTCCGGGGCGGCCGGGGCTAACCTGTGACCCGTGACGACTCACGCCAACGAATCCGTCCCGCCGCCGATCACCCTGGTGATCCTGGGGGCGTCCGGTGACCTGACGCACCGCCTGCTGCTCCCCGGGCTCGGGACGCTGCTGCGGGCCAAGCCCGCCTACGACGTCCACCTGGTCGGGGCCGCGGCCGCCGACATGACGGCCGACGAGTGGCGCGACCGCGTCCGCGGCGGGCTGGAGGAGGGCGGCTGCCGCCGGCAGCGAGCCGACGACATGGCCGCGGCGTCCACCTTCGTGCACCTCGACGTCACCGACCCCAAGGAGATGCAGACCTTCCTCGACGCTCAGGCCGCCCAGGGACGCCCCATCGTCCTCTACTTCGCGCTGCCGCCGGCGGTCACCCAGAAGTCGATCGGGGTGCTGAGCGGGTTGAACCTGCCCCCCGACATCCGGCTCGCGCTGGAGAAGCCGTTCGGGTCCAGCCTGGCGACCGCCAAGGAGCTCAACGCGCTGCTCGCGGGCTTCATCCCCGAGGACCGGCTGTTCCGCGTGGATCACTACCTCGGCAAGGCGACCGTGCTGAACCTGCTCGGGCTGCGGTTCGGGAACCGGATCTTCGAGCCGGTGTGGAACGCCGCCAACATCGAGCGGGTCGAGATCATCGCCGACGAGGCGCTGGCGCTGGAGGGGCGCGCGGGCTACTACGACCACGCCGGCGCGCTGAAGGACATGATCCAGAGCCACCTCATGCTGGTCATGGCCATCTTCGCGATGGAGCAGCCGGCCCGCATCGACGCGGTCGAACTGCGCGACCTCATCGTCCACACGCTGCGCTCGACCCGGCTGTGGGCCGGCGAGGGGGAGCGGTCCTCGCACCGCGCCCGGTACACCGCGGGCAGCATCGACGGACGCCAGGTGCCCGACTACGTCGCCGAGCCCGGCGTGGACCCCGAGCGCATGACGGAGACGCTGGCCCAGGTCACCCTCGAGATCCACAACGCGCGCTGGGCCGGGGTGCCGTTCCGGCTGCGCAGCGGCAAGGCGCTCGGCGACGGGTTCCGCGGGATCGTCGTCCAGTTCCGGCCGGTCGCGCACCTGCCGGTGGGCTTCCACAACGAGGCCGCCCCGAACGTCCTGGTCATCGGGTTCACGCCCGAGACGCTCGCCCTGCGCGTCACGACGAACGCCGAGGGGGACCGCTGGGACCTGGAGACCAGCACCCTGTCGACGCAGCTGGGCGAGTCCCCGGTCCGCCCCTACGGCGAGATCCTGGACGAGATCCTGACCGGAAACATGCTGCTGGGCGTCCGCGGCGACATGGCCGAGGAGAGCTGGCGCATCCTGGATCCGCTGCTGCAGGAGTGGGCCGACGGGGTCGTCCCGATGGACAGCTACAGCGCCGGCTCGTACGGACCGCAGGCCTGGAACGACGCGCCCGGCGCCTGACGCCGGCGCGGGCGACCCCGGTTCGGGGCGGGCACCGATCCTCGATAGGCTGTCGGGGTGACCGGAACCAGCCCTGCCGCAGCGCAGCCCGACCAGCCGTCCGTCTCCGAGCAGGTGCAGGTGCGCCAGGAGAAGCGCGCCCGCATCATCGCCGACGGCGGACAGGCCTACCCGGTCGAGGTGCCGCGCACGCACGCGCTCGCGGCGGTGCGCGAGGCATGGGGGCACCTGGAGCCCGGCGTGGAGACCGACGAGGTCGTGAGCGTCGCGGGCCGCATCATGTTCCTGCGCAACACCGGCAAGCTGTGCTTCGCGACGCTGGCCGACCAGTTCACCCAGGACGCCGACGGCGGCCGCCTGCAGGTCATGCTGAGCCTGGCCGAGGTCGGCCAGGAGTCCCTGGACCGCTGGAAGGCCGACGTCGACCTGGGCGACTTCGTGTCGGTCACCGGCCGGGTCATCGCGTCCAAGCGCGGCGAGCTGTCGGTCATGGCGACCGACTGGACGCTGGCGTCCAAGTCGCTGCGTCCGCTGCCCACGCTGCACAAGGACCTGTCGGAGGAGTCCCGCGTCCGGCAGCGCTACGCCGACCTGGTGGTGCGCGACGAGGCCCGCGCGATGGTCCGCACCCGCGCGGCCGTCACCCGCTCGATCCGCGAGACGCTGCACCGGCTGGGGTTCCTGGAGGTCGAGACGCCGACGCTGCAGCTGATCCACGGCGGCGCGGCCGCGCGTCCGTTCGGCACGCACCTCAACGCGTTCGACATCGACATGACGCTGCGGATCGCGCTCGAGCTGTACCTCAAGCGCGCGATGGTCGGCGGCACCGACCGGGTCTACGAGATGGGCCGCATCTTCCGCAACGAGGGCATCGACTCCTCGCACTCGGCCGAGTTCACGATGCTGGAGTCCTACCAGGCCTGGACCGACCAGCGCGGCATCGCCGAGACCACCCGCCAGATCATCGTCGACATCGCCGACGCGCTGGGCAGTCGGCAGATCGAGACGCCCGACGGCGTCATCGACCTGGACGGCGAGTGGCGCTGGCTGCCGCTCTACGACGGCCTGAGCGAGGCCGTCGGCGAGACCATCACGCTGGACACCCCGCTGGCGCGGCTGCAGGCCATCGCGGACGACCGCGAGATCGCGTTCGACCCGGCCTGGGGCGCGGACAAGCTCGCGGTGGAGCTGTTCGGCGAGATCGTCGAGCCGGGCCTGCTGCAGCCGACGTTCGTGTGCGACTACCCGGCGATCGCGCAGCCGCTCGCCCGCCCGCACCGCGACCAGCCCGGCCTGATCGAGGCCTGGGACCTCATCATCGGGGGCATGGAGCGCGGCACCGGCTTCAGCGAGCTGATCGATCCGGTCATCCAGCGCGAGCGGTTCACCGAGCAGTCGCTGCTCGCCGCCAAGGGCGACCCCGAGGCGATGCAGCTCGACGAGGACTTCCTCAACGCCCTGGAGTTCGGCGCCCCGCCGATGGGCGGCATGGGCATGGGCGTGGACCGCATCGTCATGCTGTTCACCGACAAGGGGATCCGCGAGACCATCCTGTTCCCGCTGCTCAAGCCGCAGGGCTGAGCCCACGCGCGACGAGGGCCCCGGGACACATCGTCCCGGGGCCCTCGTCGCGTCGTGGGGCGCTCAGCGGCGCGGCGTCACTTCCACTGCGTGGCGACGCCGAACGAACCCGCCATCAGCACCATGGCGATCAGCATGTTCCAGTTGCCCAGCGTGGACATCACCGGGACGCTGATGCCGGTGGAGGTCGTGAGGTACCACACGACCAGCCAGGCGACGCCGAGCAGGAGCAGGGTCAGGAAGGTCGGCACGACCCAGCTGCGCGTGGTGGTCAGCTTCTGCTGCTTCTTCTTGGGGCGCTTGGCGTCCTTCGCGGCGCGCGCATCGGCGGCGACCGCGGGGTTGCCGGACTTCGTCGCGTCCTTCTTCTTCTCGTCGGCCACCGACCACTCCACTCGTTCCCGGATCACAAATCGACCCAAGCCTACCAACCGGCGGCGCCGCGGCCCCTCATCCGCGCGCGCTCGTCGGCGCGGTCCTGCCGCTGGACGCCGCCGCATAGGCTGGGCGGCATGAGGGCTGGGGAGGTGTTGCGGCAGGCGCGGGAGAGCGCCCGCGTGACGTCGTGGCCCAAGCGCGCCGCCACCGTCGCCGTGTGCGTCCTCGCGGGCTGATGATGGCCGTCGGCGCCCTCGCCTCCCGCGGCAACGACCTGCGCCCCGAGCGAACGACCGAGCTGATCGCGCTGGTCCGCGCCGAGACCGACCGCGCGGACGCCCTGAGCAAGCACGCGGCGGCGCTGCGGCAGGAGGTCGACGACCTCACCCGGCGGCGTGCCGGGGCGGCGCAGGGGCCGGAGGCGTCCGCGCTGCAGGCCGCGGGGCAGGCGGCCGGCACGGTGCCCGTGTCGGGACCCTCGGTCACCGTGACCCTGACCGACGCGCCGGCGTCCGTGCAGCCGGCGGGCGTGGCCGACGACCTGCTCGTGGTGCACCAGCAGGACATCCAGGCGGTCGTGAACGAGCTCTGGGCCGCCGGCGCTGAGGCCATGACGATCCAGGGCCAGCGGGTGGGCGCGCGCACCGGCATCAAGTGCGTGGGCAACACGGTCGTGCTGCACGGCGTCCCCTACGCGCCGCCGTACGTGATCACGGCCATCGGCGACCAGACACGGATGGAGCAGGGGCTGCGCGACAGCAGCTACCTGACGATCTACCGCCAGTACGTGGACGCCTACCGCCTGGGCTACGAGGTGACACGCCAGGCCCGCACCGAGATGCCGGCCTTCACCGGGCCCGCGTCGTTCGCCCGCGCGGACGCGGTGCGCTGACGCGGCGCCGGACGTCCCCGCGGCTCAGGCGTCGGTGACGGCCATCAGCGGCGCCAGGCCGGCGGCCCGCGCCGGCGCGTCGAGGTCGCCGCAGGCGGCCAGCCAGTTCGCCAGCATCTGATAGCCGCCCTCGGTCAGGACCGACTCGGGGTGGAACTGGACGCTCTCGACCGGCAGGTCGCGGTGCCGGACCGCCATGATGACGCCCGACGCCGTCCGCGCCGTCACCTCCAGGACGTCCGGGACCGTCGCGGGGTCCAGGGCCAGCGAGTGGTAGCGCGTCGCGGTGAACGGGGACGGCAGCCCGGCGAACACGCCCTGCCCGTCGTGGAAGACCTTCGAGGTCTTGCCGTGCAGCAACTCGGGGGCGCGCCCCACCACGCCGCCGTACGCGACCGCGATCGACTGCAGGCCCAGGCACACCCCGAAGATCGGCAGCGTGCCCGCGCGGCCGCGCACCAGGTCGATGCAGACGCCGGCGGCCTCCGGCGTTCCGGGGCCGGGGGAGAGCAGGATGCCGTCGTAGGGCGCCGCGAAGTCGGGGTCCTCGAACCGGGGATCGTCGTTGCGCCAGACGTCGACCTGCGCGCCGATCTGCGCCAGGTAGCTGACGATGTTCCAGACGAACGAGTCGTAGTTGTCGACGACGAGGATCCTTGCCATGGCGTCCATTCTCCCTCAGGTCGCGCGCGGTGCCGCGTCCGGATCTGCGGCGAGACGCCGACGCCCGCCGGGCCGCGCGGGGCGGCGTCCGGCGGGCGTCGGGGATCTGTCACTGGTTCTCGTCGTCGTCCCCCGACTTGGTGGGTGTCGGCGACGGGCTGGCGGACGTCGGGGTGCTCGTGGGCGTCGGGGTGGCCGAGGTCGGCGTCGGGGTCGGCGTCGGCTCGGGGCCCTTGGAGACGATGATGGTGATCTTCTCCGACCGCTGCACCGTGGTGTCCGCGTCCGGGCTGGTGGACATGACCTCCCCGGCCTTCATGCTCGGGTCGAAGGCCTCCTGGGTGGCCAGGTTCGTGAAGCCGGCGTCCTTCAGGGTCTGCTCGGCCTGCGCCAGCGTCTTCCCCCGGACGTAGGGCACCTTGGCGCGCCCGGTGGCGACCTGCAGGCGGATGGTCGAGTCGGACGCGACCGAGGACCCCGACGGCGGATCCACGGCGACGACGGTGTCGGGCTTGTCGTCGGCCGACTCGCGGTCGGCCTCCTCCTGCAGGATGGACGCCTCGTTGAACCCCGCTGTCACGAGGGCCTGCTTGGCCTCGGCGAACGACTTGCCCGTCAGGCCCGGGGGCACCGTCAGGAAGAGCGGCCCCTGGTTGATGGTCAGCTTGACCGTGGAGCCCTCCAGCACCTCGGTGCCGGGCTGCGGGCTGCTGGTGACGACCCGGTCCTTGGTGGCGTCGTTGGGGCCGTGCACGAACTCGATGTCGGGCTTGAGCCCGACCCCGGCCAGCGCCGACTCGGCCTGCGGCTGGGTCTGGTTGATGACCGCGGGCACCTGCACCTGCTTGGGCCGCGACTGCTGCTGCAGCAGGAACCAGCCGGAGACCAGGCCGACCAGCAGGAGCGCCACGACGGCGAGCGTCCACCACAGGCGCGCCCTGCTGCGGGGCTTCTCCGGCACGGGTTCGGGCTCGACGGGGGCCTCGCTCGGCGAGACCACGGTCGGCGCGACGGTCGGCGCCGTGGCGGGCATCAGCTCGGTCGCCTCGCCGGCGACCAGCGCGGCGCCGGCCAGCGGGATCGTCGCCGTCACCGGCCGCCCCTCGAGGATCCGCGCGACGTCGTCGCGCATCTCCTCGGCGGTCAGGTAGCGGTCGTCGGGGTTCTTGGCCAGCGCCTTCAGCACGACCGCGTCCATCGCGGGCGTGACCTCGGGGTCGAGTTGGCTGGGCGGTACCGGCTGCTCGCGGACGTGCTGGTAGGCCACCGAGACGGGCGAGTCGCCCTGGAACGGCGGGCGCCCCACCAGGAGCTCGTACAGCAGGCAGCCCGCGGAGTAGATGTCGGAGCGGGCGTCGACGGACTCGCCGCGCGCCTGCTCGGGCGAGAGGTACTGCGCGGTGCCGATCACGGCCGCGGTCTGCGTCATCGTCGAGGAGGTGTCGGAGACGGCGCGGGCGATGCCGAAGTCCATCACCTTCACGATGCCGGTCGTGGTGAGCATCACGTTGGCGGGCTTGATGTCGCGGTGGACGATCCCCGCGCGGTGGCTGTAGGCCAGCGCCTCCAGGACGCCGACGGTGAACTCCAGCGCCCGCTGGGGCAGGATCGGGCGGCCCTCGCGCAGGATGTCGCGCAGCGTCCTGCCCTCGACCAGCTCCATGACGATGAACGGGACGCGGGTCTGGCTGTGCGGATCCAGTTCCTCCCCGGTGTCGTAGACCGACACGATGTTGGGGTGGTTCAGGCCCGCTGCCGCCTGCGCCTCGCGGCGGAAGCGCTCCTGGAACGTCGGGTCGCCGGCCAGGTCGATGCGGAGTTCCTTCACGGCGACGTCGCGGCTCAGGCGCAGGTCGCGCGCCTGGCTGACCAGCGCCATCCCGCCCCGGCCGATCACCCGGCCGACCTGGTAGCGCCCGCCGAGGATCCTCGGCTGGTCGATCATGACTTCCTCCCTGGTGGCGTCCGGGTCGTACTTGGCCCGGCGCGGTACGTGCTGGTCGTTCATCGCATCGACTCGATCACTGCTTGGGCGATCGGGGCAGCATAGCGACCCCCCGAGATCTCGCTTCCGTCGACGCCCGCGTCCTGCACGAACACGGCCACGGCGATGGCCGGGTCGTCGGCGAAGGCGACGAACCAAGCGTAGGGCGCGCGGTCGCCGTCCGTGTTCGCGGTGCCGGTCTTGCCCCCGACCCGGACGCCCGGGATCTGCGCGCGGCGTCCGGTGCCGTTCTCGACGACGCTGACCATCATGTCCTGCAGCGCCCGGGCGTTCGCGCTCGACATCGCCGTGGACAGCTGGCGGGGCTGCGGGTGCTGATGACGTTGAGGTCGGCGCCCCGGATCCTGCTGACGAGGTAGGGGTCCATCACGACGCCGTTGTTCGCGACGCCGGCGGCGACCATGGCCATCTGCAGCGGGCTGGCGGCGACGTCGTAGCCGCCGATCGAGCTCAGCATCGTCTGGGCCGGGTCGGGGTTGTCGGGGAAGCGGCTCGCGACCCCGTCCAGCTCGGGCAACTGCTTGGCGCCGAAACCGAACTTCTGCGCCTGCTCGCGCAGCTTGTCGGCGCCGAGCTGGCCGCCGACGCTGGCGAAGGCGGTGTTGCAGGAGCTCTGCAGCGCCTGGCGCAGCGAGGTGGGGTCGGCCGAGCAGCCCGAGGAGTTGGACAGCTGGTACGTCGACCCGGGCAGCGTGAGCTTGGCGGGCGAGGGCACCTCGGTGTCCGGGGTCATGCCCGACTCCAGCGCGGCGGCGCTCACCACCAGCTTGAACGTCGAGCCCGGGGGTAGACCTCGCGGGCGGCCCGGTTGTTCATCGGCCTGGCCGGGTCGGTCGTG
Organism: Propioniciclava coleopterorum; assembly: GCF_011393335.1. Taxonomy (NCBI): domain Bacteria; kingdom Bacillati; phylum Actinomycetota; class Actinomycetes; order Propionibacteriales; family Propionibacteriaceae; genus Propioniciclava; species Propioniciclava coleopterorum. Next base: position 2,138,329 of record NZ_CP049865.1, read on the forward strand.
AGCGCCTTCCAGGAGTCCTGGGTGGCCTGCAGGTCGTGCGAGGCCAGGGCGTTGGGGTCGAAGCTCGGCGACGACACCAGGGCCTTGATCGCGCCGGTGGTGTAGTCGATCGCCACGACGCCGCCGGGGCGGTTCCCCAGGCCCTGGGCGGCGGCCTGCTGCGCGCGGGCGTCCAGCGTCGTCTCCAGCGTGGCGCCCTGCGGCTTCTTGCCGGTCGCCGCGTTCACGAGGTTCTGGAGGAACTGGGAGTCCGAGGTGCCCGACAGCTGCGCGGAGTAGAACTTCTCCAGCCCCGAGCCGCCGTACAGGAACGAGTAGTACCCGGTCACGTGGGCGTACAGCGGGCCCTGGGCGTAGGACCGCTGGAACTGGAAGCGGTCCTGCACGGGCGACGAGGTGACGATCGGGGTGTTGCCGACCATGATGTCGCCGCGGTCGGTGCCGAACTCGGCGTCCCGGACGCGCCGGTTGGCGGGATCGGAGGTGAGCGACGGCGTCCGGACGACGTAGGCGAAGGACGCGTTGAGCATCAGGGCCAGGAACATGACCATGACGACGACGGAGACCTTGCGGATGGGCCCGTTCATGGGGTTCCCTCCTCGGGGTCGCGGGGGGCCTCCGGGGGCGAGCCGGGGGCGGGCACGGCGCGCTGGGCGACGGTCGGCTCGTCCATGCCGAGCGGCTCGTCCATGCCGAGCGGCTCGTCGGCGCCGAAGGCGGCGGGGTCGGGACGCGGGGGCTCGGCGTGCGGGTCGGGCTGCGGCGCGCGCTGCACCGGGATGGCCTGCGTGGCCTCGGCCGACAGGGACGCGAACTCGCCGGTCGGCGCTTCGGCCTGCGGCCGGCGGACCTGGTGGGTGATGGTGAGCATCAGCGCCAGCAGCAGGTAGTTCGAGATGAGGGAGCTGCCGCCCTGCGACACGAACGGCGTGGTGAGGCCGGTCAGCGGCAGCAGGCGGGTGATGCCGCCCAGGATGATGAAGACCTGCAGCGCGAACGCGAACGCCAGGCCGGTGGCCAGCAGTTTGCCGAACGGCTCGCTCGACCCCAGCGCCGCCCGCAGCACCCGGGCGACGATGACGCCGAACAGCACGACGAGCGCGCACAGGCCGTACAGGCCGAGCTCCTCGCCGATCGCGGCGCCGATGAAGTCGTTCTTGGCCAGCGGCGTCAGGTACGGGCGCCCGAGCCCCCAGCCTGTGCCGAACAGCCCGCCCCAGGCGAAGCCGAACTGCGCGCTGATCACCTGGAGGTTCTTGTCGTAGTCGGAGAACGGGTTCAGCCAGGACGAGAACCGGGTCTGGACGTGGTCGAACATCGAGTAGCCGACGACGCCGAGCACCGCGACCATCAGGACACCGAGGATCGCCCAGCTGGGACGCTCGGTGGCCACGTAGAGCATCGCGACGAACAGCCCGAAGAACAGCAGCGTCGTGCCCAGGTCCTTCTCGAACACCAGGATGATCAGGCTGAACACCCAGGCGACGCCGATGGGCGCCAGGTCGCGGGGCCGGGGGAAGTCGATGCCGAGGAAGCGGCGTCCGGCGGTCGCCAGGACGTCGCGCTTCTCCACCAGGTAGGACGCGAACGCGATCGACAGCACGATCTTGGCGATCTCGGCGGGCTGGAACGAGAACGGGCCGAACTCGATCCAGATCCGGGCGCCGTGGTTCTCCTTGCCCAGCCCCGGCACCAGCGGGGACAGCAGCAGCAGGAAGCCGGCCACGAACCACAGGTAGGTGTAGCGCTGCAGGACGCGGTGGTCGCGCAGCAGGAAGACGGTGACGCTGAACACGGCGACCGCGACGGCGAGCCAGGTGAGCTGCAGCCGCGCGCTGGCCAGACCGTCGGCCTGGTCGAGCCGGTAGATCATCGACAGGCCCAGCCCGTTGAGCAGGAACACCACCGGCAGCAGCAGGGGGTCCGCGTACGGCAGCCGCCAGCGCACGACGCCCCAGGCGATCGCGCCCAGGCCGAACCAGGCGCCGAGCGCGGCCGGCCAGCCCTCGGGCAGCGCGCCGTCGTGTTGGTTCATGCTCACCATCAGGTACCCGGCCGAACCGAGCGCCAGCGCGAACAGCATCATCAGCGCGGAGACGACCGTCCGCTTGCGGTAGACCACGACCTCCGCCATCAGCAGTCCTCCGGCGGCGTGATCGGCGTGACGCTGGGGACGGGGTGGCGGTCACCCCCGGCGAGGCGGTGTCGGTGGGCTGCGGGCTCGCGGGGTCGAGCGGGACGCCGTCGATCGTCGGGCTCGGGGTGGGACTGGGCGTGGGCGTCGCGGTGGCGCGGGCGCGCTGCTCGCGCTGCGCCACGCAGATCGCCGCCTTCTCCTTCAGCTCGCCCATGGTGGAGCGGGCGGAGTCCAGGTCGCCGACCCGGATCGTGGAGCGGACGCGCTCGGCGTAGTAGGGCGGCAGGTCGCCGACGCGGGTGTCCTTGTCGGCCTCGATGAGCGAGGAGAGGTCCTGGCCGAGCACCCGGTCGGGCACGCCGCGGAACAGCGCCACGTACTCCTGCGACGGGCCGATGAAGTACTGGGTCTGGGTGTACTGGTACCACAGCGTGCCGCCGCCGACGAGGGCGAGGACCGGCACGAGCACGGCCAGACTGATCTTGAGCCACGTGGACGGCCTGCGCCGCCCGGTGAGCGCGTAGCGCTCGGCCTCGGTGATGGCGCGCTCCTGGACGCCCTCGGGGTCCACGTCGGCCGCCGAGAACGACAGGGTGTGCTCGGCGCTGTCGGGTCCGCCGAGGCTGTCGGCGGCGCCGAACGCCTCGGGGCGCCGGCCGGCCCGCCGTCCTCGACGTCCGCCAGGACGATGGTGATGTTGTCGTGGCCGCCCGCGGCGTGCGCCAGCCCCACGAGGCGGTCGATGGTCTCGCCGCGCGGCAGTCCCGCGGTGAGGACGGGCGCCATGGCGGCGTCCGTGACGAGCCCGCACAGGCCGTCGGAGCAGATCATGAGGCGGTCGCCGACGCGGATGTCGAGCCAACCCAGGTCGGGCTCGTGCTGGGCGGCGCCGTTGAGCACCTTGAGCACCAGGTTCTTGTGGGGGTGCTCGAGCGCCTCCTCCTCGCTGATCCGGCCCTCGTCGACCAGCGACTGCACCCAGGAGTGGTCGCGGGTGACGCGGTGGAGGCTGCCGTCGCGGACGAGGTAGGCGCGGGAGTCGCCGATGTTGACCACGGCGAGCCGGTCGTCGGCGAGCACGAAGCCGCAGACGGTGGTGCCCATGCCGGCCAGGCCCGGGTCGTCCTCGACGCGCTCGATGAGGCGGTCGTTGGCGCGGGCCAGCGTGCTCGCGAGCACCGTCAGCACGTCGACCAGTTCGCCCGGCTCGTCCTCGCCGGTCGGGACGGGCTCGCCGGACGCCTCCCGCTCGGCCCGGGCGGCCGCCACGCGGGCGTCCAGCTCGGCGTCGGTGCGCTCCAGCTCCCAGGTCGCGATCGCGGAGGCGAGGTCGCCGGCGGCGGCGCCGCCCATGCCGTCGGCCACCATCAGCATCGTGGGGGAGACGTACGCCGAGTCCTGGTTGGTGGTGCGCACCAGCCCGATCTCGGAGTGGGCGTCGTAGCTCAGCGTCAACGCCATGCTCACGCCTCCACGG